>JAAYAC010000089.1 GCA_012719535.1 Syntrophomonadaceae bacterium
CCGGCAACTGAAGCCGGTGCGCCTGTACCACTACCAGCCGATGAACAGTGGATGGTAGCCAGGGTAAACCAGGAAAGGACCAGCCGGGGGTTGAAGCTCTTGCAAGTTGATCCGACCTTAACCGAATTGGCCCGCAAGAAAAGTCAAGATATAGTTATCAACAATTACTTTGCCCATGAATCCCCCACGTATGGGAGCCCTTCCCTGATGGTGCGCAACGCCGGTGTTACATACTGGCTGTGCGGGGAAAACCTGGCCAAAGCCGGGTCGACGGAAGGCGCCCATCAACTCCTGATGGAAAGCTCCGCACATCGCGCCAACATTCTGAACCAGAATTATACCCATATAGGAATTGGTATCGTACGCCAAGCTTCGGGGCAGGGGGTTGTGGTCACCCAGCTCTTTATTGCCCGTTAAAAGGGTAATGCGCGGGGTCTTCCCCGCGCTTTTTCGTCAGTAACCTGCTTGTAAAAGAAATACTGCTTGCATTCAATTCGTCCCCTATACTGGCGGCCCGGCGCTCAACTTGGTGCTGGCAGTCAAGCTTCTTGGCGCACCCGTTTGAGTGCCGGGGCGGGTGAACCCTTCGGGTTCATAAGGGCGTGCCTTCACAAGATAAAACCAGTATCCTTAGGGATACTGGTTAAGGGAAGGCTCTATTCTCCGCAGCAACCACCGGTTCCACTCGCACTCCCATTCGGCTCTCCAGCGGTAGTTGCCTGAGGCGGGAAGGGCGGCCATGGAGGACTGAATTCAGGGCACTCACCCAGGGGCGCGGGCGGGCACTCAGGCGGCTCGGGACAGTATCCATAAGTTGGGACCAACAGCTGCACTTCCGATACCAGTTTGAAGAGAAGGAGCTTGCCTACACAACAGGTTACTTCTATCGCCTGGTGTGCATCGTCGAATTTTGAAACAAAGCACTCCAGGCATGTCACCAGGGGTATATCCACCTCGCAAGACAATCCCCTCTCCCCGGCTCTGGACAGGCGTACCGTCTTGAAAACATGAATCGTCTTCTCGAGCGGTATATCCCATCCTTTCTTGATGACTTTTGCCTTTACCTTAACATCAAAGTTTACGTTAACCCGCCCTGGTACAGGGATCTCGCATTTTACGTCACCCACAACCTTGGCCGATATGCACTGAATGACTTCGATATCCTCGGGGTCCGTGGGTTCAATGGGGAATATGACTTTTTCTACGTCAACTTCTTTGCACTCCTGAAAAACCTTCTTCACCTTTATACAATCAATTTCAGTTGGAGGCGGGCATTGGGGCACGCCTTGCACTATAGGGCATCTTCCGGGTCTTACCTCTGCCATCTTGTTCCCTCCTTTCTCCGAAATTCTTTCACCCCCTGCCAATATGGAGGGTTTTGTTGATTTCTAGGATATATTATGCAAGGGGGAAATAGGGTGTTACTGTTATCAAGACAGCCCTGGTTACTTTAGTGCCGCGTCTTTTCCACAATGGGTACACCCCGGCCAGTTACCGGCGCGACCGGGGACAAATTCGCCATCTACCCATCCTTTTTTGTCTTCTGCGTTCCGCCTTCATCCGCTGGCGGGCCGAGCCGTCTTCTTCCCCAGCAACCGCATCCTCTGCTGCCAGTTCACCTGCCGGGGCTGGACCAGCCGGTTCGGGTTCACCGGTCTCAGCGCCCGCGTCAGGTACTTCCGGAACCGTTGCCAGTTCAACCAGAGCGCCTGCTTCCTTCTCCTCATCCTCGGTTACGGCCCCGGGACCGGTCAGGGAAGTGGGGACCTCGTCTTCAACCACCATGACCGGGCCGGTCTCTTCCACCTCCTTTTCCTCATCCTCCGTTTCGGTCCCGGGACCGGTTGGGGACATGGGTACCTCGTCTTCAACCACCACGGCCGGGCCGGTCTCTTCCACCACCGGCGCTTCCACGGGCTGGCTCGCTGGTGCTTCTATATCCTTAAGAGCAGGCTGGTTTTCGGCAAGATTGGCGGATACCTGGCTGGCTTCATCCCGCAACCTGGCCCAGGCGCAAAGCGGCCAGGGCAAGGATTTCCATTCCGGTTCCGTTTGCGCCGGTTCCACGGCGGCCTCTGTTTCAGTTTGAAGCATCTGCGGTAGGGCCTCTGCTTCCCCCGCAGGTGGTGCCAGGGCCCAACTATCTGTCTTGGACTCGGATTGGGACATCACGGTTCCCTCCTTTTCGTTATGGTGACTTTCCCGTGGGGCGGGAAAAGCCTGGACTCTTGTAGCCAGTTCGCTTTTAGCCCGGGTGGGGCCGGAGCTGCTCGCCGGCAGCTCTTCAGCGGGGGCTACCCGGTCATGGTTGGTTTGCTCCTGCCCCGCCGCCGGGGGGGGTGGCATCAGGTGCTCGTAGCCCGGCACTACTACATAGCCCTGTTTCATCTCCTCCTGGGTAAGCTCACGTCCCTGGGCCGGGGGCATCAAGTGTTCATAACCGGGAACTGCTACGTAGCCCTGCCTCGTAAACTGCTCCTGGTATTCTTTCGGTACTTCCGGGGTTGGAAAGCTACTGTCGGCAGCAGCCGCGTACTCGCTTGCCGGCGGCCGGAATCCCGGAAAACCACCCGGTGGGGGCCAAGGCATCTCGGTAGGAGACCTGCCCCAGGGTCTTCCTTCCGGGAAACTCCCAGGACCCGCCCCTATCGGGTAACGCGGTCTCAGCCAGTAAGCGTTTCTTCCTCGCCAGCGATAACCTGGAAAGAGCCGGGGAGAGCTCCAACCCGGACCATACCGGTAGTAGTATGGTGGAGATACACCCCAGCTGGGTAAGGAAGTAGGCATTCCCGGAAACCACATCTGCACGGGACGTGGATAACGGGGGTATGACCAGCCCGGCATTCCCCCAATCTTTCCAGCTCGCCAAGCCCTTCCCATTACCGGCGGCCAATTGGTAACCTCCGCCCGGTAAGCAGTAGCTGGGTCAGGAGCCGGTAGCTGTCCAAAAGCACCACTTGCTGTTTGCGCGGATGCGGAACGCCGCTTTGAGGAACGACCCTGCTTTTTTTGCTCCTGCCGTGCCTCCAGCAGCTGAACCAGACGCCTGACTCCAGCCGGGCCCAGCACCATTCCGTTGCGGGCCATCCTGGCATTTTCCGGTGCCAGGTGGCTTTGGGCCAGCAAGTTTATCTCTTCTTCTGCCACGCGGTACTTCTTGGATAGCCTCTTAATGTCTGGAATTTGCATCAGTATTTACCTCCCGGATAGGGATTCTGCTTCAGGATATCTAGGATATTGTATGAAAGAAGGTTATAAAGTGTACCGGTGTCGCAGACACGAGCATGTTCAACCCGGGAAAGAGCATGATAATGGTGAACCCTCTCCCGTAAATATAAAACCGCCCGGAGAGGGCGGAAACAGGTCTGAGGCTGCATTGATTTTCGTTTGGGGGTTATATTATACGGGTACCGGCCGCACTTGCGGATCGAAAAAAAATAACCGCCTTACCGGCGGTTACTCATTGGCCCTGGCTATTCTGATTTCTTCCTCGTCGTTGTTATACACGAAGAGTTCCACTGTCTCGGTGAGGACATCCGCGTAACTGTATGAAACCCTTCTTTCAACCTTCCGTTCGTTTATCTTGACTACGAATATATTCGGGTAGGTGGACTCCAGTACCCCTTCCCTCTCTATGATACGATTCCTTCCCCGGTTAGCCTTGAGCCGTACCCGGCTCCCCACAAAGAAATCCAGGTCCTTCTTGATGTCGGAGATCGCTCTGGGGGACCCCAATCACATCACCTTCTTTATGCTTTTTCAGTAATTATTTTATAGGCTGTAAGGCAATTTGTCAAGAATGGACTAATAGTATACAGAAAAAGACCGGGGATGTCAATGGAGGTTATAGCGAATTAGGTTGAAGCGGTGCTGGTTTATGCTCGGGCTATTCCCCAACGGAAAAAGCCTCCTGAATTACTCCGCGCGCAGGGGTTTTCATGGTTGCAGTTTCCGGATTGTTTAATCAATACCAGAATAAAGGGGGGGATTACCCCGCCCTTTCGTTGCTATTTGGTGTACCTGTCGGCTACTTTACTGGCCCCGCACGCATTCGGCTTGATCTTGGCATCAAAGCCGCTGCCTACCACCATTCCGATTATCTCCTTGACCAGTTCCCGGGTCTCCCCATGGGTACCCACATCAAGGTGGATTTCCACTTTCAGGTCGTCTCTGCCTCGGCACGACAAAAGGGAAACTAGCTGGTCAGCCATGGAGAGACTGAGGGAGGCCTCGTAGAACATACGCTGCCTGAGGCTGGTGATCTTATAAGCGTGTTTTTTTGTGTAGTAATAGCGGGCCCCTTTTCCTACCCGGTGGATGATCACGGCAGTGACAAAACAGGTTGCGTCCCGCAGGTGCGAATCCGAGCCGACAATCAGCTTGTAGGCAAAGTCCACATCTTCGGAGACATAATCAAGAATGTCACCCACCACTTCCTCCAGGGTCATGCGACCACGAGTAGGGCTGTAGAATGTCACGATCTGCGCCTCCTATTCGAAAAAAAGCATCGGCAATTTCCCTAAATTCCTCGATGCCGAGGGTTTCGGGCCTTCGCCGGGGCTCAATCCCCAGGTTATCCAGCCTCCGGGCAACCTCTTCCTTATCGACATCGAAAAGGGCTGCCACGATGTTCTGTATGGTCTTGCGCCGTTTCTGAAACGCGGCCCTGACCAGACCCTTGAAGATTGTTTCATCTTTCACCACCCAGGGGCGGACCTGCCAGGGTATGACCCTGAGCACCGCCGATTCCACCTCCGGTCGGGGGTAAAAGCAGTGACGGGACACCTTGCTCACCATTTCTACCCGGGCGTGGTAGGTTACCATTACCGTAACCAGGCCGTAATCCTTGCCCCCCGGTGACGCCACCAGGCGGTCCGCCACTTCCTTTTGCATCATGAGCACCGCACATTGCATGCGGGTCGTCTTTTCCAGCAGGTGGAATATTATGGGCGTTGTTATGTAATAGGGCAGATTCGCGCAGACTTTGTAGGTAAATCCTTCCGCGGGGGCAAAGGCTTTTTGTAGCTCCTGCTCCACGTCTACTTTAAGTATATCTGCGAAAAGCAGTTTAATATTCCCAATATCGCCGAGAGTCTCCTCCAGCACCGGGGCCAGCCCGGCGTCAATTTCAATGGAAAGAACTCCGCGAGCCTTTTCCGCCAGGTACCCAGTCAATACCCCCAGGCCGGTCCCGATTTCGACGACATAATCTTCCGGCCCCAATTCACAAGCTCCGGCGATCTTGGACAGGATATTATGATCCATCAAAAAATGCTGGCCCAGTCTCTTCTTCGGGTGTATTGCATATTTGTTCATAATGGATCTCACCCGCGCCAGGTGAGTGCCATCGTTCTGCATCCTACAACCCCTTATAGTACTACCTAAGATTATACTACAAATGTCCCACCACAAAAAACCTGGGATAAATTTCCCAGGTTAGCAGGAATCTCTAGGGAATACTGCGCGAGATGCTGTTGATATCGGGCTGGACCTCGCTCACCGGCTTGCCGTCCGCCACCGCCTTGGCCACCTCCTTGATCCTTTGCACAATCTCTGGATCACTGGTTACCTGCACGCGCTTGATGCGGGGATTGCTCTCTTTAATCCTTCGCGCCACCTCGTTTTTGACTTCCCGTTGCCGCGCAGCGCTGAGGCCATCCAGTAAAGTCAATCCTACTATGGCGTTAATGCGGTTACCCCATCCCTGCAGAATAACGGTGGCGTTGCTAACCCCCTTCACCTTGACCGCCTCGGTGGAAAGGCTGTCGGCCAATTGCCGGAACTCGGCCATTTCCAGGGTCGGAGGAGGTGCCGGCGCCGGTGACGGTTTTCTGGTCGGCCCGGGGCAACCGGCCACGCTTAATGTAGTGAAAGCTAACACCAGTAACAGTGAAACCCGACCCGAGTGAAGCCTGGATTTCATATCGGTATCACCTCCTTGTATGACTCCTGTTTCTATTGTGAGGGGAAATTGACATTTTTAAACCCGGACCGAGCGCATTTCTACCTTCCCCGTCAATACTGACCAATCCCCCCCAAAAAAATAGAAGGGGATTTCCCCCTTCACTGTCTCTCCCAGGCGGTGTTAATCCAGAATATACACCTTTACCAGGCGCCGTCCCCAGCGGAGGCACTGGTCCCTGCTTTCCATAAAAAGGTCAACCCGGTGCCCCGTGATGTCCCTTCCCCGGTCGGCCGCCATGGCAAACCCATACCCTTCCACATATAGGCGGGTACCCATGGGAATAACCCCAGTGTCGACGGCAACCAGGCCCACTTCCGGCGGTCGACCCGAGGCGGTTCGACGACCGGTGTAGGTGTAGGCGGTAGCTACGGCCATCATGGCCTGCCGGAAGTTTAGCCGGAGACTTCCCCGGGAAACCGAGGTTATGGTTCCCATCGCAATTACCTGGGGAACAGGCTCTCGGAGCGTACGCCGGTCCAATACTTCCCGCCCAGCTTCCTTACCATCATGGTAAGTTATCTTGATGTTCTGCACCTCCAGGCCGTTCCTGCCGCGACGCAAAGTCTTAGTAAGACCCTTTTCCAGTGTGTGGTCCGGGGTTCTCTCCACCGGGTACGGTATAAGCGCCTGGGTATGGACCACCCGGTGCGTTACCCGGATAACCCGAATGTCTTTCCGGGGCCTGGTTATCGTCTCCAGCCCCGGGTCGACTACATCGTCCCGGCCCAGTTTGATCCCGGCAAGCTGGATGGCCCGAGCTACAGTCACCGGCGTGGTCAACACCTCGACCTGCCGGCCGTCCGCTATTACCCGCACCTTGAATGCCCGGATGACAGTGATGCGTGTTCCCTTCTCCAGCCTGAACCCAAGCCCGGGCTTAACCACGTGCTTTTCCCGCAGTTGTATGTTCTCCTGTTGCAGAACCTCGGCTACCGTCTTCTTAAAGGTGATTGTCTTGATCTGCTTACCGTCTACAGCGATGGTTACGTCTTTTTCCAGCCAGAACAAGAGTCCCCCCAAAACAGCTATCATGAAAACAAGCGAGGCCCAAAATGCCAGGCGCTTACCTTTCAAGAACAGCATTGGGTATCCCCCCTAACTGTACCTTAATTTTACGTGCATACTCCCCCGGTGTCAATCGCTTTCTCCTAGTTTCTTCCATGCTGCCCAGTTTTAGTTATCCTGCCGGGCGGCAGGTGTTAATAATTATTATCCGAAATGGCACGCTTTATTCCCGGGGGAGGGAAGAAAATCGGGGGGCAGAAAACAGAGGCCCGGCACGCGACCAGGCTCACATTGGCGTTGTTATCATCTTGTCAATGGTGGACAAATCTATGGCAGCACGGTCATCAGGTCTTCCAGGGGTTTACGAGGGACACTCCCTGGTACGGCGGCCGGATACCCAATAACTACCATGCTCACCAAATCTATGTGAGGGGAGATGCCCAGTATCTGCTTCACCTTCTCCTTGTCGTACAGGGTGTACCACAGCCTGCCCAACCCAAGGACGTGGGCTGCAAGCAGCATATTCTGAATGGCCGCACAGCAAGAAAAGGCATAAGACTCTCCCCTACCGGGGAGGAACTGGTCGGCCCCAGTGTCCCGTGGATCAGCGGTTACCGCAATGATTATGGGGGCCTGAACCAAAAAGTCAACTTGGTATCTGCCTAGCCATTTCCAGCCACTGGCCTGGTGGAGAAACTCAACCGTGTTCTGGCACGATTCTCTTAGACCTTCCTTTAATTCCTGATTCTTGATTACGGTAAATCTCCAGGGTTGCTTGTTAAGAACTGAAGGCGCCCATCTGCCCGCCTCCAGGATGGCTTGTAGCTTGTCATCTTCCACCGGAATGGGTGCAAATTCCCGGCAGCTGCGCCTCTCTCTGATGGCTTGCCAAACATCCACGCAAAACCCTCCTCCCATTAACTAACACATGCCTTGTTCATCATTTGTCTGGTTTAATGCCCAGGTCCTCCATAACCGCATCAAACTGCGGGGGAAACAGGGGGCTTTTCAGCAAGGCCGGGTAAATGGTGGGATAGCGCATGCCCCCGGCCTTTTGGGTACCTTCCAGGCCGCTGCAGATTTCTTCAAACCGGACACGGGGAATGGTGAAGACCATCTCGTCCTCCCCGCAGAACGCCAGGGCTCTTTCCCCGCTGCCCGGAATGGTGACCTGATAGTCACCCGATTGTATGCCAATAATAATCGCCCGCAGGCAACCCATTCGTTCAGTCAGGGTAGCAGTTATGGGCTTGCCGGTCTTGTAGGCGGCAGCCATGATAAGACGATGCATCTGGGCCGAGTTTCCGTATACCATCACCACATCCGGTATAAACTCGGCCCGGCTGAGAGGAGCGATTAGGATGTGACGGTTTTCCGACTGGTTCATCCGCGGCAGATGGCTTTCGTTCAGAGAAGCGCCAATCTCTGGAGTTTCGGCGTAGAAAGGATAAGCCATAAGTCCTTTCCTCCAGTTTTTGCTGTCTTCCTTTAATCCGAATGCCATAAGGGCTGGCGGGCACTGGTGATCATCCGGCCCGAAGGCAACCGTCATCCCGAACCGCCGCACGATTCCCAGCCCCTGGCAGAGCGCCAACCGGTTACCGAAGTTCTTAACCGGGAACATTGCTTTCTGCGGTAATTCCCCGTCTTCCAACAGCTTTACGGCCAGCGGATAGGTGGCCGGCCTAACCATCTCGTCAAGGCACCTGCCCAATCTCCGGGTGAGTTCCATATTATCTCCTCCTTCAACAAACTGATTCTCTTCCCCACTACTTAATTACCATCCTTTGTATTATTATATCTGATCATTTACCGGCATAACCACTATTGCCAGTTAGAGGGCCTGGATTCAGGAGTGCAAGCGGGGGTTTATTAGGCCTGCATGCTGTCAACAGCATAGGAGTGGCTGCGGGGTTTTATGATATGCGGAAGACTTCCCTGGTGTTCTTGGAAGTAAGGTAGGCAATCTCGGCGAGTGCCCGGCGACGGATTTCGGCGAGTTTACGCGCTACTTCACGCACGTGTAAAGGTTCATTGCGCCTGCCGCGCAAGGGTTCCGGGGTAAGGTAGGGACAATCTGTCTCCACCAGGATACGGTCCAGGGGCAGCCTGGCGGCCACCTCCAGGGCCCGCCTGGCGTTCTTAAAGGTCAGGGGCCCGGCAAAAGAAATATGAAACCCCAGCTTGATGAGCTCAATAGCCATAGGGAGGCTGCCGGAGTAACAGTGCATCACCCCGCCATTCTCGCCAGCTTTCTCCTGCTTGATTATCTCCAGCACCTCCTGGTGGGCGTCCCGGTCATGGATTACCACCGGCTTTTTCAGCTCCCGGGCCAAGCGGATCTGGGCGATAAAGGCCTCTTTCTGGACCTCTCGGGGGGACAGGTCACGGTAGAAATCCAACCCAATCTCCCCGATGGCCACTACTTTGGGGTCCCGGCCCAATTGATAGAGGCGTTCCTGCGTGTCCGGGGTTAAGGTTTTGGCATCGTGAGGATGAATCCCGACCACCGCGCTGATCTTGGGGTGGGCACGCGCTATTTCCACGGTTTCCAGCGAGGATTCCAGGTCATAGCCCACACACACGATGCCTTCCAGGCCACCCTCCAGCGCCCGCCGGATAACTTCATCCCGGTCATCCCGGTACGCTTTATCCTGCAAGTGGGCGTGACTATCGATTAACAACGCCTCTTCCAAAGTATAAACCTCCCTAAGAAAGGGTCTCTGATGACACTGACATATATTTCATGTTAAAGTCAGTGTGCGTCAGTGTCTAATCGTCCTACTTTATCCTGCAGCCGGAGGGCAGGTCCCGGTCGATCGTCAGGATGCTTACCGTATCCTCGTTGGAGGCCGCCAGCAACATACCCTGCGATTCGACACCCCGGAGTTTGGCCGGCTGCAGGTTGGCTACCACCACGATTTTCTTGCCTACCAGGTCCTCTGGCGCGTAGTGTTTGGCAATACCGGCGACGATGGTCCTTTCCTCGTCCCCCAGCCGGACCTTGAGTACCAGGAGTTTGTCCGCCTTCTTCATCTTCTCGGCCGCTACCACCTCGGCCACCCGCAGTTCCATGCGGGCAAAGTCTTCTATACTGATAGACTCCTTTCCGGCCGGCGCCGCAGTTTCCGGCTGGGCGGTGGGCTCGTCCCCCCCCTCTTCCAGCACCTTGGGGTCAATGCGCGGGAACAGGGAAGCCCCCTTGGTCACCTGGCATCCCGGTTGCAGCAGACCCCAGGTCCCGGCCTGGTTCCAGTCCAGCTTTTCCGGGTCCGCAAAAAGAGGTATCTGCCGGTTAACCCGTCCGGGCAGGGTGGGCATGAACGGGGCGCACAGGATGGTGGTTATCCTGATGGTCTCAGCCAGGTTATAGAGAACCGACCCCAGGCGTTCCCGCCGGGAATCATCCCTGGCCAGCAGCCAGGGGGCCGATTCGTCGATATACTTGTTAGCCCGGGAGATGAGCTTCCATATGGAGCCAAGGGCAGCAGAAAAGTCAAGGTGTTCCAGGTACCGCCCGGCATCCTGATAGGTCTGGGACGCCAGCTCGATTAACTCCCGGTCCAGGGACTGCGAAGCGCCCGCGGCCGGAATGGTACCGCCACAGTATCTGTCCACCATACCGATGGTGCGGCTGATGAGGTTGCCCAGGTCATTGGCCAGATCAGAATTGATGCGATTCACCAGCATCTCTTCCGAATAGTACCCGTCCATCCCATAGGTCAGCTCTTTCAACAGGTAGTACCGGATGGCATCCACCCCGTAACGGTCCACCAGTATCATGGGGTCTACCACGTTGCCTTTCGACTTGGACATCTTGCCCCCTTCCAGCATCAGCCAGCCATGCCCGAAAACCTGTTTCGGGAGGGGCAGGTCCGCGGCCATCAGGATGGTAGGCCAGATAACGGTGTGAAAGCGCACGATATCCTTGCCGACCAGGTGAACATCAGCCGGCCAGTACTTATTGAACTTTTCCTCATCCTGGCCATAGCCGATAGCAGTCAGGTAGTTGACCAGCGCGTCAAACCAGACATAGATCACGTGCCCGGGTGCGAATGGGATCGGGATACCCCACTGGAAGGTGGTACGGGAAACACACAGGTCCTCCAACCCCGACTTGATAAAGTTGATCATCTCATTGCGGCGGGATTCGGGTTGAATGAACTCGGGGTGTTCTTCGATGTGTTTCAGCAGTCGGTCTGCATATTTGGACATGGCAAAGAAATAACTTTCTTCCTTCATCAACTCCACTGGGCGGTCGCAGTCGGGGCACTTGCCGTCGACCAGTTGTCGCTCGGTCCAGAAGGCCTCGCAAGGGGTGCAGTACCAACCTTCGTATTCGGACTTATAGATATCCCCTTTCGCGTAAACCTTTTGAAATATCTCCTGAACCACTTTCTCGTGCCGTTTCTCGGTGGTCCTGATGAAGTCGTTATTGGTGATCATCAGGGTATCCCAAAGGACCTCGAACCCGGCTACAATCTTGTCCACATAGGTCAGGGGATCCATACCCTTGTCCCGGGCGGTCCGTTCGATCTTCTGCCCGTGTTCGTCGGAACCGGTAAGAAAGAATACATCGTAACCTTGCATCCGCTTGAAACGGGCCAGGCAGTCGGCGGCCACGGTAGTATAGGCATGCCCGATATGGAGATTGTCACTGGGATAGTAGATGGGAGTGGTAATATAGAATGTCTTTCTGTCCCCCATTGTTCAGACCCTCCTCGATTTTTTGGCTTGTATGGACCAATTAATAAAACCCCTCGTAATTGTCGAGGGGTAGAATTGCCACCTGGTCCCGGTCATAACAGATCAGTACTGCCGGCAAGCGAGAACTGAACATTACACAATCCCTCAGTTGCTATTTTGTCCTAATCATAGAAAAAAATAAAGGTTATGTCAAGGGCAGCCCCGCGGTCGCGTGTAAGAAATGGGCCATAATTGCCGAAAAATACCTTGACTTATTCTGCCATCTCTGGTACGGTTTATAAGAAGAGATTTTTGTCGAAGTTTGTGGAGAGGGGTGATAAAGGCATGATGAAATCTACGGGAGTCGTACGTAAGGTGGATGAACTCGGACGCATAGTAATTCCCATAGAACTGAGGCGGACGATGGGCATTGAAGAAAAAGATGCCCTGGAGATTTACGTCGACAATGAAAAGATTATTATAAAGAAGTATGAACCCGCCTGCATCTTTTGCGGTAACGCCGAAGATGTTCAAAACTATAAAGGGAAAAACATTTGCCGGAATTGCTTCACCGAAATATCCAAGCAGGTAGGGTAGTTACATAACCGTTTACCGATTTTGCTGCCAAGAGACCCTTTATCCAGCCTGTGACCTCTATATAAATTTAATAATCTAGCGAAGGGCCAAGCGTTTCCCGCTAGCTATACCATTTCTAATCACGGACGGATGGTTTCCGCAGCAAATTCTTTATGAAGAATCGGTTTCGTCTACAAAGAGTCGGTATATATCCCTTTTTTTTAGACCGTACTCGCGGGCCTTTATTTTGAAGGCCTCTTTTTTTTCCACCCCAGAGGCAATGAGTTCCTCAAGTTCCCGCAGCAGCGCGACCCGGTCCACCTGGGCCGGTTGGCCCGGATTCCCCTCGATGATGATGGTAATCTCGCCACGAGGGGGATGGGTTGCAAAGTGTTGCCGAACCTCAATAACGGTTCCCCTGACGACTTCCTCGAAGAGTTTGGTCAACTCGCGGGCTACTGCTATCTGGCGCTCACCCATGATGGCCTCCATGTCTTCCAGCGTCTCGAGCAGCCGGTGCGGAGCTTCATAAAAAACGGCCGTTCGCGGTTCGGCGGCCAGCGACGCCAGAACATCCCGCCGCTGGCTGGCTTTCGCCGGTAGAAATCCCTCAAAGACAAAACGGGTGGTATCCATCCCGGAAAGGGCCAGAGCCGAAACCAGTGCGGACGGCCCGGGAACAACCACTACCGGGAACCCTTCCCGGATGGCACTCCTAACCAGGTCCTCCCCCGGATCGGAAATCGCCGGCATGCCGGCGTCGGAAACCAGGGCCACATCCTTGCCTTCCCTCAAGTAGCCAACCATAAGTTCCTCCCGTGCCCGGCGGTTGTGCTGGTGATAACTGACCAGCCGTTTTCTAATATGATACCGCTGCAGCAACTTGCTGGTCTGGCGCGTGTCTTCACAGGCAATTATATCAACTCGACGCAAGGTCTTAAGCAGTCGGATACTAACGTCCTCCAAGTTACCGATGGGGGTGGCGCAAACGTAGAGAGTTCCCATTTCAGGCTTCCTCCCCGTAATAAAGGTGCATGATCTCGCCGGTATAGCGGCCGTCCTCCTCATAAACGACCAGCGGGGGCAGGATCTCCAACCCGCGCTTGGCCTCCTTTATGCCCTCAATCAGCACCAGATTGGCTGGCCTTTGCCGGTACGGATATACGGCCCGCATTCGCTTTACCGGTATACGGCACTGTTCCGCCAGCTGTACGATCTCGTCCAGGCGGGATGCCCGGTGGATCAATGCCAGCCTCCCCCCGCGCTTAAGGGCCCAGGAAGCTGCGACTATAATGTCCCTCAGGGTAACCGCCAGCTCGTGGCGGGCCAGTGCCACCTCGGGATTAGCAGAAAGCCGGCCCTTGCCGACCTCCCAGAACGGAGGATTGGCAACCACCACGTCGAATTCCTGCGGAGAAAACTTTTCCTCAATTCTTCTAATGTCACCACGGGTGACCTCAATACGATCTTGCAGGCGGTTCAATTGCACACTACGCACCGCCCGGTCCCACAGACTCTCCTGAAGCTCCAGGGCTTTGACACGACAGGTTTTCTCGCGCTGGGCCAGCAGGATGGAGATAACCCCGCTACCTGCTCCCAAGTCACAGACCAGGTCTCCAGGCAAGACAGTGACAAACCCGGCAAGCAGCACAGCATCAAGGGAAAAACGGTACCCTCGCCGCGCCTGGATGACCCGTAGGCCCTCCTTGATAAGGTCGTCCACGGTCTCATTATCCTTGGTATCCATAGTCAGGTCCTTTTCTCCAGGAAATTTACGCAAAAAAGACACTCGGCGTCGCGCAGGCGGCCATAAGCTACCGGGCAGATATGGTAACCATCCCGGTACAGTTCCTCCAGGTTGGCCCTGGTCTCCTGCCCGGTTAACATGCTGGCCTTCTCGGCGACAGTGGAGGCCCCCAGCCCCCTCTCCAGCGCAATCACCCGTTCCTTTAAATCAGCCACTTCACCCAGCAGGTCATGTAAGAGGCTTTTCAGTTCTTCCAGTTTTCTCTCCATGGGGTTTTTTCTTTCCTTCCTCACCGGTATCGTAACAATCCGATTCATACTTCAGACAACACATCAACCGACCACAAATGCCGGAGATCTTGGTCGGGTTAAGGGAAAGATTCTGGTCCTTGGCCATACGGATGGAAACCGGCGCGAAATCCCCCAGAAAGCTACAGCAGCAAAGGACTCGCCCGCAGGTACCGATACCTCCAAGCATCTTGGCCTCGTCGCGCACCCCGATCTGGCGTAACTCGATCCTGGTACGAAAGATGCTGGCCAGGTCTCTTACCAGCTCGCGGAAGTCAACCCTTCCTTCGGCGGTAAAGTAAAAAATTATCTTACCCCGGTCAAAAGTATACTCAACATCGATAAGATTCATGGGCAACCGGTGCTCCTTGATCTTGGCCTCACACACGGCGTAGGCCTCGGCTTCCCGGGTACGGTTTTCCTGGTGCTGGAGCATATCCTCCTGGGTAGCTTTGCGGATAACCTTTTTCAAGGGCAGAACCAGTTGGTCCTCCTCCACTTCGCGGCAGCCGATCACCACCTGACCGAATTCGATACCCCTAACCGTCTCCACGATCACTTTATCTCCCAGCTGTAGTGGTATACCCTCGTTGTCAAAATAATATATCTTGCCCGCCGGCTTGAACCGAACACCAACCACCACCGGCATCTTTATCCCTCCTTGAATGCTTGTCTAAGCCTGAACAACAGGTTGAGGTTTATCAGTAAAGGATTTACATTAGTCCAGTACTTTTTTTGCAGAGAGGTAATTTCCATCAGGACCTCGCGGAGTTGCGCGCCCTTTCCACGAAAACTCCCGGCCAATCCCGCACTCTCTCGGAAAAGGAGAAGGTCTTCCCTCCCACTTTCCACCATCACCACCACATCTCGTAGTACACTCTCCAAGGCGGTGAGGAATAGGGTCCGTTCCACTTCGTCCTTTTCCAGCGCTTCGGCTTTTTCCAGTATGGCCATTTCTCCCCGCCGGGATATGTCCTCCAGGAAGAAGTGTACCCGGAGCATGGCCTGCTCCACCGCTGAGTGACCGGTGAGAATCCGGGCCGTTTTTACGCTGCCACGGCTGAGCTGAGCAATGACGCGGGCCTTGTCCGGCGGAACCCCATCACCGAGCAGTACTTGCTCTATCTCCGGCACAGGCAGCGGGAAAAACCTTACTTCCTGGCAACGGGATACAATGGTAGGTAAAACATCCTGTTGGTCGCTAATCAGGAGAAACACCGCATATTCCGGCGGTTCTTCCAGGGTTTTCAGCAGGGCATTCCCCGCCTCCGGAGTAAGCAGGTGAGCTTCCGGCAGGAGTACCACTCGGTGGGAAGCCATATAAGGGCGGTAGGCCAGCCATTCCTCCATACGCCGCACCTCCTCGATGCTTACCCTGGCCTTGTCGCGGCGGGTGAAGAAGTAGTCCGGATGCTGGCCCTGGTTAAATAAGTCCGCGCCTTTAGTACTTCCTCGCGTCAGAATCTCGCGCGCGAAAATCCTAGCGGCACGGGTTTTGCCGACACCGGGCGGGCCGATGAACAGGTAGGCGTGCTGGAAGCGACCGCTCTCGAGTACTGCTTCTAAAAACCGTATCGCCCGGGTTTGTCCGACTACATTAGCAAACTTGCTCATTTTGCCCTCATTAATCCTTAAACCATTAAATCCACGAGCAGCCCCCGGATCTTGTCCAGGGTTTTTAGCAAATCCGACGGTGGAGACGACCGGCCGGCAAAGTCGCGCAGGAGCTCCTCGAGCTCGGCATTTATCTTCTGCACCGTCAACAGTACCGAGTGGCCGCCCCTGCGGCTCCACCCTCTCTCCTGGCGCAGGTGAAAGGCACTGGCGGTGGCCTCGCGCAAAAAATCACGAATCGCCCGCCGGTAGGACATCAGGCTGCCGACACTGACACTCTCCAGCAGGCGTGCTGCCAGGTCATCGATCTCCTCCAGCAGCTGCTGCAGCCGCTTACGTCTGAACTCATCCTGCTTGGCCAGCAAGTCTCTTTCAAACTGACTACTCGTACCCTTCTCAACCCGGCTGCCGGAGCCCCGCTCGCCGGCGGGCCTCAGATCGCTCGAACTGCGCCGGTTTCTATCTATTCTAACCATTACGATTCCTCTTTAGAAGAGATGATTTTGGGCCTCTCGCAACTGCAGAACCTGATGGTGCCTCCGATACCGCCGTCAACCTGCATGTTTTGGGGGCAGCTTAAACACCGGCTTCAGCCAGTTGCGCCAAGAATGGGGTTACCAGAGCCACTATTTCGGCATAGACCTGTTCCGGCGGCTGCATGGCGTCCACCACCTTGATCCGCTCCGGGTATTGGCGGCTGAGGGACAAGTAACCCGCTCTAACCGCCTCCTGGAATTGCAGTCCTTCCCTCTCCAACCGGTCAGGACAAGAATCGCTCCTTCTGACCATCCCCTCCACCGGGGAAATATCTAAAATAATAGTAAGGTCGGGAACGGTCCCGGCTACCGCCAACCGGTTCAACTGTTCAAGAAACCTGGTGTCCAACCCCCGGCCGTAACCTTGATAGGCCAGGGTGGAGTCAAGGTAGCGATCGGCAATTACCACCCGCCCCTCGGTCAGAGCCGGATTGATGACTTCTGTCACCAGCTGGGCCCGGGCGGCAGCGTAAAGGAAGGCCTCGGTACGGGGACAAATACCATCATTGCGGGCATCCAACAGTAGTTCCCTGATTTTTTCTGCCACCGGCGTGCCCCCCGGCTCCCGAACAGTCACCAACTCGTAGCCTTTATCCCGCAGGCTTTGGCCCAGACGCTTTACCTGGGTGGTCTTACCCGACCCGTCTATTCCCTCGAAACTGATAAAAAGCCCCTTCTTCTTCATCCTCATTCCTCGTAATTCGCTGGACACTGACTACACCGAATTATTCTGACCTGCTCAAGTATCCGGTCCTAAATCCTGCACCAGTAACCCGAGGCACCATGAGGGTCTGCGGTTCCTGCTATATTTCGTCTATTATATACAAGTAGTTCAATTCAGGATCTTCAGGACCGTGGATACCGGCGCCGTTAGCCCGGAGATAAAACAGGTAATCAAGCACTTCCGGGGTTACCAGTTCCCCCGGCAGCAGACAGGGTATGCCTGGCGGGTACCCAGCCACCATCTCTCCGGCAATTCTTCCTACAGCCTCTGCCAGCTTCACCTTTTTCCAGGGTGAATAGTAGGCCTGGCGGGGCGTTAACACCAAGTCCGGCAGCGGAGGTGGCGATACCGCCAACCGGGCAACCTCCCCCGGCCCCGGGTATTGCTGGCTGATACTCCTCAGGGCGACGTAGAGCTCCTCCCAATCGTTCCTATCGTGGTACAAAGAAAACATAGCCAGAATAAAATCCCGCCCGGCCATTTCCACCTGGATATTGAACCTTTCCCGCAGCAGCACCGCCACCTGATAGCCGGTCAGCGATAGCCCCCTGACCCCGAGCAGAACCTTGAGCGGGTCATATCCCTTCACTCCCGGTACCTGCAGGAATTCCTCCCCGGGGCAATCTATCCCCTTCACCTGCTTCATTTTAAACCTGAATTCACCCGCCCATTGCAGGGCCTTCTCGAGAAGCTCGTAACCCCGCTCTTGCAGCAACGACCGGGCCAGGTCCAGCGAAGCCAGTAAAGGGTAGGACGGGCTGGTGGTGGTCAGTAAATGGTAAGCCTGCCTTAAGCGGGCCCTCGGGATGAACCCGCAACCAATATGTAGCATCGCTGCCTGTGTAAGCACCGGCAAGGTCTTATGCATTCCGTGCACCACTGCGGCACTCCCCTGGGCAAGAGCCGGCGGCGGCAGGCAGGGGTGAAAACTGAAGTGGGCCCCGTGAGCCTCGTCCACCAAGACCATCTTATCATAGTTTTGCGCTGTTTGTACGATTTCTCTTACATCGGCTACTGTACCGTAGTAGGAGGGACTGGCCAGGAAGATCGCTGCGGCGGCGGGGTTTTTCTCCAGGGCGGAAACCACCGCCCCCGCCTCCGGGGCCACCACTATCCCCCACGGGTCTGCCTGTATACAGGGATAGTAAACCGGTACCGCCCCAGAAAGCACCAGGCCCGCTAGGAAAGACCGGTGCGCATTGCGGGGTATCAAGACCGGCTCGCCCTCGTTGCAGGTGGCCAGAAACAGGGTTTGAATTCCGGAGGTAGCCCCATTGACCAGAAAGAAACTTTCCTGTGCCCCGAAGGCCGCCGCCATCAATTCCCTGGCTTCCTGAAGCGGGCCGGTCGGGTTATGAAGGTCATCCAAGCCGGGAACCTCGGTAAAGTCAAGCCTACCCAGCTCCGCGAACTCCTCGACCGTAAACCCTCTTCCCCCACAGTGTCCGGGCATATGTAATAAAAGGTTGCTTTCTGCGCGATAGCGCAACAGGGCTTCGTAAATTGGCGCCCTAATTCCCGGCAAGAACATCACCCTAAGAATTCAGAATTTTGCAATGTCAACATCTGTCTCAGCAGCTGCATCAATATCTGATTTACGGCCAAAAACTCTTTACCTTGGCCATCGCCTCAACATTTATGGGGGCTCCGCCTACTAGATATGGGGTTCCTGATAATGGATTGATTCCGCGGTTGAATCAATTCTTAATTGTTATAATACCGGGAACCGGGCAAAAAAAGAAGCGCAATCATGTGCGCTATTCCCAGAGCTTTCTGATTTTTCGTAGCACGTCTTCGTACTCTCTGGTTCCGACCTGCAACCTTATTATCATAGCTTCGCATTTTCGGCAGATAAACATGCCGCCTATCAGGAACCCGCCCCTGATACCCTGGGGAGGAACTTCCTCGCACAGCCGGCAACGGGGGAGCAGTTCACCCTTCGGCGGCAGACTGCCTGAAGTGGCAGTCTTAACTTGCATATTCCCAACATCCTTTGTCTTTATTCTTTAAGTCTATTATTTCCTTTATTTTCTTTCAGCATACTCGAAACTTACCTGCTCTACAATACGATGTAAGTGGTGAAAAGGTGAATACTACTGGCTGTAAAATCGCGCCAAACGGCGCCTGTTCTTGATCTCATTTCAAGGTTCGCCAGGCCGCTCCGCTGTTCCAAATCTGGCAACAGCCCGGAACAGGTTCTGTGCGGCAGAGGTAACCTCCTCAATGGTGTCGGAGATATTGCGCACACGGCGGTTAAACTGCGAAACAGCTTCAATCAATCCCCCCGGCCGTTCACTGGAACCGGGCACCACCTGGTGGTAGGCTTTGGTTTCCGTAATACCGGCAGGTTCTTCGTCTCCAAGCTTCGGCATGACCACACGTTGACAGTCTTTCGGCTCACCCGCGGGACCCGGAATGCAGCCAGTCGTTTTTCCCCGTCCAGCAGTAAGCATAATCCCCGCCGCCAGCATGATAAGTAATTTGTCGACACCGAGATTGCCTTTCATCTGCTCGAGCCTCCCTTCTGCTAACTCATGTCTATATATATTACTGACGGCGAAGCGGTAAGGTGCAGAAGAAGTTTATCCGTATTTCACCACTTGACGGCTCATTGCATAGACTACAATAGCTAAACGGTAACCGGAATGTACATGGATGAATCTAATTGAAAGGAGAGAAGAAAACGTGGTCTCCGACGTAAAAC
>JAAYAC010000090.1 GCA_012719535.1 Syntrophomonadaceae bacterium
ATGTATAATATTGCTAATATATTACAAGAATAGATAAAGGAGGTGATTTGATCATGCACATTTGGGTTATCAGTAAGCCTTTACTGTTGCTCTCGATACTGGCGGGGGTGTGGCTTGCCTACCTGGCGCAAGTATTCTTGCACCTGGGTACCGGTCAACTTCTGGGTGTTGGGGTCTTATTCTCCATCATGTTTTACGCCGGTTCTACAGGGGTTTACCGGATAGTTAAACGTAAATGGGAAGTCTTCAACAACTTTCTGGAAAACACCGCGACCGAGGTCTTGCTGGGAAGCATACTGGGCTTGCTGGCGGGGCTGCTAGTCGGTTTTCTGGTGGGATACCCCTTTTCGATGATCAGAGGATTTGGGCTGTACATCAGTATAGCGGCTTTTTTCACCTGTGGTTTTCTCGGGTGGAAGGTGGGCAAGAAAAGAGGCCCCGATTTTATTGAACTTTTCCCCCGGGCGCACCGCCGCCCCGAGGAGCAGCGGGGAGAAGCCGTGCCGGATGGCCACCTCAAGGTTCTTGATACCAGTGCCATCATTGATGGGCGTATCTACGATGTCTGCCTGGCTAATTTTCTCGACGGGCGTCTGATTGTTCCGTCATTTGTGCTCGAGGAGTTACGGCACATCGCTGATTCTTCCGATTACCTCCGCCGGAATAAGGGCCGACGAGGACTCGAAATCCTGGCCAAGATGCAAAAAAATCCCCGAATTAAAATTGACATCCTGGAAGGAGATCTTCCGGAAGAGAAAGAAGTTGATAGCAAACTAATACGTCTCTGCAAGGAGCTTAACGCCAGCATCGTGACTAACGACTACAACCTGAACAAGGTGGCCGAACTCCAGGGGATTAAGGTCCTGAATGTTAACGAACTAACTAATGCGGTCAAGGTGATCGTTTTCCCCGGCGAAACCATGCGGGTAAACATTCTCAAGGCAGGGAAGGAAGACGGGCAGGGAGTCGGATACCTGGAGGACGGAACCATGGTGGTGGTTGAGAACGCCGAGGACGAAATCGGCAACGAGGTCGAAGTGATGGTAACCAGTGTCTTCCAGACCTCGGCTGGACGCATGATCTTTACCAAAAAGTCCAAAGACACCACGGGAAAAACTGGTCAGCCTGTGCAGAGAGTACACGAGGTGAACCTGTTTGGTTAGAGCCCTGGGGGTGGTTATCGCTGCGGCTGGTAGGGGAACCAGGATGAACCTGCCTGTCAACAAGCAGTATGTCAAGCTGGCCGGGAAACCGGTAATAATGTACTCGCTGGAACTGTTTACCCGGCTCGAAAAGGTTACCCGCATAGTGGTGGTGGCCCATCCGGAAGAGGTCGGGTACTGCCGAAGCCTAGTCCCGGCCGATGGGCGCATTACGATAGTACCGGGAGGCAAGGAGAGACAAGATTCCGTTTATGCCGGGCTGAGACAACTGGACAGCGATACTCAGCTGGTGGCCGTGCACGATGGAGCACGGCCGCTTTTGCGGGCCGAAATGGTGTATGAGCTTGTTCGGGCCGCCAGCCAACAAGGTGCCGCTATACCCGGGGTACCCGTAAAGGACACCCTGAAGGAGGTTGATGGGAACGGGCTGGTGGTAAGCACGTGCAAACGTGACCGGCTTTACAGTATACAAACCCCGCAGGTATTTGACTACAGGCGTTTGATGGAAGCCTATCGCCGGGCTGTGGCTGAAAAATTTTACGGCACGGACGATGCTTCCCTGTTCGAACACTACTGTGGCCCTGTGGTGGTGGTGCCGGGCGACTACCGCAACATCAAGATAACCACGCCCGAAGACCTTATAATAGCCGAAGCTTTTCTCCGGAGCGAAAGGAGAGATCCCTTTGCGAATCGGCATTGGTTATGACGTGCACCGGCTGGTAAGCGGTCGGCCATTAATACTGGGAGGAGTTAAGGTTCCATATGACAGGGGGCTTTTGGGCCATTCGGATGCCGACGTGCTGATCCATGCAGTGTGCGATGCCCTCCTGGGTGCCGCGGGATTGGGTGACATCGGCAAGCATTTTCCGGATAGCGACGAGAAGTACCGGGGCATCAGCAGTCTCATCTTGCTGCGGCGAGTAAGGGAGATGCTGGCCGTAGCCGGGTTCAGGGTAGTAAATGTTGATACGGTGGTCGTGGCCCAGGAACCCCGGCTGGCTCCCTTCATCCATGGTATGATTCAACAACTGGCTGACAGCCTCGGGGTGGATACCACTCAGATCAACATAAAGGCCACCACCACCGAGGGCTTGGGTTTTGAAGGCAGGGGAGAAGGTATTTCTGCCCAGGCCGTAGCTCTTATCCAGAAGGTTGCAGAATAATATCTGCGGGCCCGGGCGGGTAAGCTACAGGTAAAAAACAGGGAGGAACCCGTCATGAGGCTCAACGTGTTAGCATTACTAGTTGCGGTGATAGGGGTATTGGTCTGGCCGGCTCCGGGTCCCTGGGCCGATTCTGCCGTGGTGGTCAGTCTGGGAGCGGATCTCGCCGAGGCTCAACGCCAGGAAATGTTGGACTACTTCGGGGTGAAGAAGGCAACAGGGAGCCTCCGTATCATCGAGGTGACCAATCAGGAAGAGAGGGCCTACTTGCACGGCCTGGTCAGCGAGGAGGTTATTGGCAAGCGGGCAATATCTTCAGCCTACTGTGAGATACTTGGTCCAGGAGAAGGTGCAGGTCGAGACCCGCTATATTACCTGGGTTACTCCCTTTATGTATGCTAATGCGCTGACTACCGCAGGGGTAAAGGACGCCAAAGTGATGGCGGCAGCTCCTTTTCAAGTTTCAGGAACGGCGGCGCTGACCGGAATAATCAAGTCTTTTGAAACGGCCACCGGACGGAAGCTCTCCGAACATTCCAAAGCAGTAGCTCACCGCGAGATGGTGGAGACTTCGGAGCTGGGACAACAGGTCGGTAAAGAAAAAGCTGAGACTATTATGTACCGGACCAAAAAAGAGGTTCTCGAAAGGCACGTCACCGACCCTGGTGAGATCAGGAAGATAGTCATCAGCATTGCGGGGGATGTAGGAGTAAAGCTTTCTCCGCAGGACGTTGAACGCATTACCGGGCTGATGGCCGAAATACAGAAGTTGAATGTGAACGTCGACCATTTGAACAAACAGTTGGAGTCCATACGGGGTACGCTGGATCGCCTTACCGGAACTACATCACAGGCCAGGGGAATCATGGAGCAGCTCCTGGACTTCTTGCGGGCCATAATTGAGCGGCTGAGCCGGCTGTTATCATGAGTTGCCATTTCAGGGAGAGCAATGCTATAATGGGCGGTGGAAAAGAGGAGGGAAGCTGAATGAAGGTAAGAGTACGGTTTGCTCCCAGTCCTACTGGACCGTTGCACATTGGCGGGGCCCGATCGGCCCTGTTTAATTTTCTGTACGCCCGTAAGATGGGTGGGGAATTCATCGTCCGGTTTGAGGACACCGACCTGGAACGTTCGCGCCCGGAATTTGAACAGGAAATCATCGAATCTCTCGAGTGGTTGGGCCTGAGCTGGGACGAAGGAGTCAAGGTGGGTGGCCCCCACGAGCCCTACCGCCAGACAGAAAGGTTGGACACCTACCGGGAAAGGGCCGAACAGCTTCTCGCCACAGGCTGGGCCTATCCCTGTTTCTGTACCGAAGCAGAACTGGAAGAGGAACGTAACGAGTTGCTGCGGCGGGGCGAGATGCCCCGTTACCTGGGAAGATGCCGCCACCTCAGCCCTGAGGAGCGCCGGGTTAAACTGGCCGACGGAATCAAGCCCACCATAAGGTTCCAGGTTCCCCGGGGCCGGGTTTATGTGGTGGAGGATCTGGTGCGGGGAAATGTCGCTTTTGAAAGCGACAATGTCGGCGACTTCATTATCATGAAATCCGACGGTATTCCCACCTACAATTTTGCGGTGGTCGTTGACGATAGCCTGATGGGAGTCACTCATGTTATCCGCGCAGAAGAACACCTGTCGAATACTCCCCGGCAGCTGATGCTCTACGAAGCGCTGGGAATTACCCCCCCGCAATTCGCTCACGTGTCGCTCATCCTCGGACAGGATCGCCAGAAAATGAGCAAGCGCCACGGGGCTACGTCAGTTATCCAGTATCGCCAGCGGGGGTACCTTCCCGAGGCCCTGGTGAACTTCCTGGCTCTGCTGGGTTGGGCCCCGGAAGGAGAGGAAGAGATTCTATCCCTTGAGGAGATGATCCAGGCTTTTTCCCTGGACCGGGTCGCCAAGAACCCGGCCGTTTTCGACATGGACAAGCTTAATTGGATGAACCAGCAGTACCTCAAGGGGAAAAGTGTTACGGAATTAAAAGAGCTACTGCGGCCTTACATAGAAGAAGCCGGGTACAGCCAATGGATAACTTCTCTGGGTGAAGCAAGATACGAGCTGCTGGTCGAGGCAGTCCGGGATTACCTGGTCTGTCTTGCTGATATCGGCGAGTACCTGGGGGTATTTGCGAGCGACTTGGCTATCGATGTAGAGGCGGCCGAAATTTTACAGGAGAGCGGGGTCATCCAGGTTTTGGAATTGTGCCGTGACCGGCTGCCGGGGCCTTTTCCGGAGTTGGAGGAGAGCAAGAAGTTTTTGAAGTCCCTGGTCAAGGAAGCCAAACTTCCCGCCAAGAAGGTGTACATGCCGCTACGGGCAGCCCTGACCGGTCACACCCGGGGTCCGGAACTTCCCTACCTGATTTCCATCTGGGGACGGGAGGAATGCCGCAAGAGGCTGAACGTAGCCCTGGGCTGGGCCAAAGGATGACCACCGAATAGTCGGGCCGGTTGACAGGTGCTAGGATGGAAGCATATAATGTTCACACATAGCGATAAGTAAAATGCCAGGAACGGGAAGAGTAGGCCCCGATCGCCGATAAGAGAGGGAAGGTCAGCGGCTGAGAGCCTTCCCGGGTAGGAAGGGACTGAAGTGCGCCCGGGAGCAGGTGTTCCGAACCACTCGTTGTAGTAGGTTCACCCGGTTGAGATGCCGTTATCGATAAAGAGGGGGGCAGTATGCCCAAACAGAGTGGAACCGCGAGCCTATCGTCTCTGTACGATAGGCTCTTATTTGTATAACCGGGAACCAGTTGGAATTGGTGTTAGCCGGCATCCGTTTCTAGGGGACGATACAGATACATATGAAAGGGGGAGCTAGAATGTTTGACTTTTTCAAAACATTGAAGAGAGATGTCGAGGTGGTGTTTGAACGCGACCCGGCCGCCCGCAGCGTGTGGGAGGTAGTACTTTGTTACCCCGGCTTCCATGCGGTGCTCGGCCACCGGATTGCCCACTTCTTCTACCGGCACCGGTTGTACTTGCTGGCCAGGCTGATATCGCATATCAGTCGTTTCCTGACCGGCATAGAAATTCATCCCGGGGCCAAAATTGGCAAGGGCCTGTTTATCGACCACGGCAGCGGGGTGGTCATCGGGGAGACTACGGAGATTGGTGATAACGTGACGCTTTACCAGGGAGTCACCCTGGGAGGGACCGGTAAACAAAAGGGCAAGCGCCATCCTACCATCGGTGACAACGTGGTTATCAGTGCCGGCGCTAAGGTTCTGGGTTCATTTGTGGTGGTAAGCGGCTCCAAGATTGGGGCCGGTTCGGTGGTGTTAAAA
>JAAYAC010000091.1 GCA_012719535.1 Syntrophomonadaceae bacterium
CACCGAACCCAACGCGGGTTCCGACGTAGGCGCCACCGCCTGCACCGCGGTGCTGGACGGGGATGAATATGTGGTAAATGGCACCAAGGTATTCATAACCAACGCCTACTACGGCGACCTGTATGTTGTTCTGGTTCGGACCGGGGACAAGGAGGCCAAGCACGGCAACAGCAGTTACATCGTGGTAGAAAAGGGAACTCCCGGTTTCACCTTCGGCAAGAAGGAGAAGAAGATGGGTATCCGTTCCTCGGCTACTTATGAGCTGGTCTTCGAAAACTGCCGGGTGCCGAAAGAGAACCTGATTGGTAAGGAAGGAGACGGCTTCAAGCAAACCATGCATGTCCTGAACGGCGGCCGTGCCGGAATCGCCGCCCAGGCTTTGGGTATAGCGGAAGGTGCTTACAGGTTTGCTCTGAGCTATGCTCTCGAGCGCAAACAATTCGGCCGCCCGATTTTTGACTTCCAAGGCGTATCGTTCAAGCTGGCGGCCATGGCGATGAAGATTCAAGCAGACCGCAACCTGGTTTACGAGGTGGCTTGGAGAGAAGATGCCGGGCTGTCCTATCAAAGGCAGGGTGCGTTTGCGAAGTGCTTCGCCGGTGATGTGGCGATGTGGGTTACCACCGAAGCCGTGCAATTGGTGGGTGGATATGGCTATACGCGTGAATATCCGGTAGAGCGGATGATGAGAGATGCCAAGATTACCCAGATTTACGAAGGAACCAACGAAATTCAAAGACTGACGATCGCCAACTGCCTGAAGAGAGGCGACGTTTCCAACTACGAGTACTAGAGAGACCAGCACAACAAGCAAGCGGGGCCTCATATGGGGCCCCGCTTTTTATTGTGTGTGGTGCGCCCGGCGTATTTGGTGAAGCTGGGACTTGACGATGCTAAGCGTGGTCCCACGAGTAGAGACGTGTGCAAAATGCTGGATTAACTCTGACCGGGTAAGTTTGCCAGAGAGAGTTACCATAGTAACAACACTTCTGTTATTATAAATACAGGTAATAAATCTGCTTTGAGGTGGAGTCATGAAGTTTGCGGATATTATGACTAGCAACCCCATCCTGCTGTCGCCGGAGCAGACGATCAAAGAAGTAGCACGTATTTTTCTGGAAAACCGTATTGATGGAGCCCCGGTGGTTAACCAGCAGGGTGAGAACATTGGTTTGTTTACCAAGAGTCATATTATGAAAGTGGTTGCCGAAAACCTGGACTCCAGTGCCCCTGTGGCCACGCTGATGACCGCCGAGAACATTGTTACGGTTTCGCCGGAGAGTAAGGTGGAGGATTTCTACCGCAGCATCCCGGAAGCGGTCAGCGACAGGGAGAACCCGTTTGCCGTGTGGACCGGCAGGTTTGACGAGCAAAACTTGTTGGAGGTAGGACGCCTGCCGGTGGTTGTTGGTAAAAAGGTAGTAGGGATGTGCACTCGCTCTGATTTAAGCAAAGTCTACCGGGATCTGGTTACCAGTGTAAGCAGTGAATTTGAAACCATCATCAACTCGGTGCATAATCCAATTATCTCGGTTGACCGCCAGGGTCTTATCAACATTTTTAACCGGCCGGCCGAGAGGTTGTTGGGACGAACCTGGGAGGCTGTGCACGGTAAAAGTATCAAGGCAATTTTCCCATCCAGCAAGCTTCAAGAAACCTTGAAAACCGGTAAAGTAGAATACTCGCAGCAGGTAACTCTTAACGGCAAGAAGTTCATATCCAACCGTACCCCCATCATTAAGGACGGTAAGATAATCGGTGCAGTTTCCGTGCTCCAGGACATCACGGAAATTGAAGAGATATCCAGGGAGCTGCAAAATACCAGCCAGTTGAACGCCGAGTTGGACGCCATCATAGAATCGTCGTTCGATGGTCTGTTTGTAACCGATGGCGAGGGGGTAGTCCTGCGGCTGAACCGCGCCTTCGAAAGAATAACCGGTCTGCGGCGGGAAGAACTTATCGGCCGCAAGATGTCCGACCTTACCCGGGAAGGCTATTTCTCCGAATCAGTATCATTGTTGGTATTGGAACGAATGGAACCGGTGACTATTACCCAACAGAACAAGAACGGCAAACTTACATTGGTTACCGGCAACCCGATATACAACGAACAAGGGCAAATCTTTCGTATAGTCACCAACGTCAGGGATATTACCGAGTTAAACGAATTGAAACACAAGCTTGACCAGGTACAAGGACTTTCTGAGCACTACGCGTCACAGTTACGGCATTTGAAAATGAAGTATGCCGATACCCACAAAATGATCATTAGCTCAGTCAAAATGGAAAACCTGATTCAACTAGCTCTGAGATTGGCCCGGGTTGACTCAACCATTCTTATTCAGGGTGAATCAGGGGTAGGTAAAGAGCTTATCGCGGAAACCATCCATGTCAACAGCCCGCGGCGGCAGAAGGCATTTATTAAAGTAAACTGCGGGGCCATTCCGGAAAACTTGCTGGAATCGGAGCTGTTCGGGTATGAGGAAGGAGCTTTTACGGGGGCCAAGAAAGAGGGGAAGCTGGGTATCTTTGAACTGGCCGATGGAGGTACTCTTTTTCTGGATGAGATAGGTGAACTGCCTCTTAGCCTGCAAGTCAAGTTATTGAGGGTGCTGCAGGACCGGGAAATAACCCGGGTGGGAGGAATAAAACCTCTTCCGGTCGATGTGCGTATAATTGCCGGGACTAACCGGGATCTGAGCGAAATGGTCATGAGCCGGACGTTTAGGGAGGACCTTTTCTACCGGTTGAATGTGGTCCCCCTGATGGTTCCGCCTTTGCGGGAACGCCCGGAAGAAATACCGGCGATGGTGGCTCACTTTGTTAGCAAGTACAACCAGCGCTACCGGCTAAACAAACAGGTAACGCCCGAAGTCATCAATTTACTCATGGAATACCACTGGCCGGGCAATGTACGTGAACTGGAAAACCTTATCGAGAGGTTGGTAGTTATTACTCCGGGGGATACCATAACCAGTGGTGATCTTCCTCCGCACATCGGGGGAAGAAGTGTTCGATTAACTTCGGAGGTGGCGGTGTCGGATGTAGTACCACTAAGGTATGCTATTGAAAACCTGGAAAAACAGTTATTGGAAAAAGCTTTCGCCAAGTTTGGAACTACGCGTAAGATTGCCAAGGAATTGGGGGTTAACCAGTCTACTGTAGTAAGAAAGGCCGCCAAATATGGTATAAGCCACCGCTCAAATACGATGCGCGCATGACAAAAGGTGATGCGCAGAAGCATAATCCGGTTGACGATGCAGCTGTGCATAGCGGCGTGTGGCTTGAATGCCCGTAGAAATGGTATTGTTGAAAAACCGAAACGGTATATATGTTGCGAATGCATCGCGGTGATGTAAAGCATCATTGTCCATAAAGTCGACATTCGATGCTTATTGGCATCGGGGAGTGGCTGACAGCACTCGCTGGTTCCTTTTGTAAGGTCAAGAACCGAAATTTCTTCACGAGCGTGGAAGCTCGTACTGGCGCGGCGTTGACCTGCGTCAGTAAGCAGTAGGAGGTGAAAAAGAGTGGTGCTGGGAAATGATTGGCACAGTACTTGCACATAAGTTCAAGTGAAAGCGATGAGTCCCCTGGCTGGAGCAGGGAGTGTGGCACTCAATCGCTCACTGCACTGCTCCGTGATGCAACAAGGCTTACATCACAGGTTTTCTTTCTTACCAGTGGAGAACCCTTCCCCCAAATTGGAGTAACTTTCTCAGCGGTTATTCCCATGTGATACCTGCATCATGGAGCAGTGGTTTTTTTTCGGCCACTTTAAAGAGAGAAAGATGTAAAAGGAGGTTATTGGGTTGGGTCTGGCAGAACAGTACAGGAGCAAACTGATATCGGCCGAACAGGCGGCTAAATTGGTTAAGTCCGGCGACTGGGTGGACTACGGCTGGTGTGTTGGGCACCCCTACGACCTGGATAAGGCGTTGGCCGCCCGGGCTGACGAACTGACCGATGTAAAGGTAAGAGGCGGGGTAACCTTATGGATGCCTGAGATATTTAAGATCGAGAACCCTGGTGAACACTTCACCTGGATGAGCTGGCACTTTACCGGTGTTGACCGGAAGATTTACGATATGGGCTGCGGCTATTATGGCCCTATCAAGTATAATGAGCTACCCCGCTACTACCGTAACCATGTGCAGGACGTTGATGTAGCCATGTTCCAGGTTGCCCCCATGGACAAGCATGGCTATTTCAATTTTGGACCCCAGGCTTCCCACTTGATGGCAATATGTGAGAGAGCAAAGCTCATTATCGTCGAGGTCAACCAGAACATGCCGCGGTGCCTGGGAGGATACGAAGAAGGAATCCATATTTCCAAGGTAGATTATATTGTGGAGGGGTCCAATCCTCCCCTGGCGCAGTTGCCGTCGGCACCACCTTCCGATGTGGATAAGAAGGTGGCTGAGATCATCGTGGAAGAGATTCCGGACGGCGCGTGCCTGCAGCTGGGGATCGGTGGCATGCCGAACGCAGTGGGCACGATGATTGCGGAATCCGACCTGAAAGACCTGGGCGTACACACCGAAATGTATGTGGACGCTTTTGTAGATATCTATAATGCCGGCAAGATAACTGGCGCGAAGAAGAGTATTGATCGCTTCCGCCAGGCATTCGCTTTCGGGGCCGGTACTGATAAGCTCTACGAATTTGTCAACGACAACCCGCAGGTAGCCAGCTATCCGGTAGACTACACCAACCATCCTTCCCAGGTTGCCAAGCTGGACAACTTTGTCTCCATAAATAATGCTATTGAAGTCGACCTTTTTGGTCAGGTCTGCGCTGAGTCGGCCGGAATCAAGCACATCAGCGGGACCGGTGGCCAGCTGGACTTTGTACAGGGTGCCTACGACTCGCGTGGCGGCAAGAGTTTCATCTGTCTTTCTGCGACCTATGGTAAGAAAGGTGATATCAAGTCACGCATCGTACCGACCTTGACCCCGGGAAGTATTGTCACCGACCCGCGGACAGCTACCCATATCGTAGTAACCGAGTACGGCAAAGCGGTAATGAAAGGGCTTAGCACCTGGCAGCGGGCTGAGGCTCTCATTAACATCGCCCATCCGGATTTCCGGGACGAACTCATCCGGGAAGCTGACAAGATGAATATCTGGAGAAGAAGCAACAAGAACGCTTAGAGTTTTTGGCTTAGCAAGCAGGTATTGCTATTATCCTGTAGAAAAACATATAGTGAGTGCTTGATGAAAGGGGGATGAGAGTACCAATAGAATCTTGCTGGGGCAACCGCGTTAGCTTAGGAGAGATTATATCAATTGCGTTTGTAAGTAAGGAGGTAATGAAGTGGGCAGAGAAGTAGTTCTGGTAGGGGCGTGCCGGACCCCGATAGGAACCTTTGGCGGTACGCTGAAGGATGTACCTTCGGCGGAGTTGGGGGCCATTGTTATGGCGGAAGCCCTGAAAAGGGCGGGCGTCAGCGGCGACCAACTGGATGAGGTGATTTTTGGCTGTGTGTTGCAGGGTGGACTGGGACAGAACATCACTCGCCAGTGCATGATTAGGGCGGGGATTCCCGAGACGGTTACGTGTTTTACCATCAACAAGGTGTGCGGCTCCGGCCTGAGAGCGGTCAGCTTGGCTGCCCAGCTGATCAAAGCCGGCGATGCCGACATCATACTGGCCGGCGGGGTGGAGAACATGTCGGCGGCCCCGTTTGCCCTGGATAAGGCGCGTTATGGTTACCGGATGGGCAACAACACGCTCATCGACCTGATGATCAAGGACGGCCTGTGGGAAGCTTTCAATAACTACCACATGGGAGTCACGGCGGAAAACGTGAATGAACAATGGGGCATCACCCGGGAAGAGCAGGATGAGTTTGGTTACCGCAGCCAGATGCTGGCTGCGGCCGCCATCGAGTCCGGTCGTTTCAAGGATGAGATTGTTCCGGTAGTCATCAAGGGCAAGAAAGGCGATATCGTATTCGACACCGACGAGCATCCCCGCAAAACTACGCTTGAAGCAATGGCCAAGCTGAAACCTGCTTTTAAGAAAGACGGGAGCGTAACGGCGGGTAACGCCTCCGGCATCAACGACGCTGCAGCCGCGGTGGTAGTCATGGCCAAGGAGAAGGCCGAGCAACTGGGCATCAAGCCGATGGCCAAAGTAGTCAGCTATGCCTCCGGCGGTGTGGATCCCAAGATAATGGGAGTAGGACCCGTACCGGCCACCAAGAAGGCGCTGGAGAAGGCCGGGCTCACCATAGACGACATCGACCTGATTGAAGCCAATGAGGCGTTTGCGGCGCAATCCATCGCGGTGGCCCGGGAAATGGGTTGGGATAAGCAGATGGACAAAGTCAACGTTAACGGTGGAGCCATTGCTCTGGGGCACCCCATCGGTGCGTC
>JAAYAC010000009.1 GCA_012719535.1 Syntrophomonadaceae bacterium
AGAAATAAGTTTGAATAAGCCCAATTTTCAGGAGAGACTCCTGGCGCGAATGCTTAACGAGCAGGTGCTGTTTTATCATATCGACAAATCGCTGGGGATAAACTTCTTTTCCAATGATGCTTTGCGTCGTATTGCTGCGCTTCACCAGAAGAAGCTACTGGCTGCGGAAGAGGGCCGCGAAGAACCGCCGGACCGGTGGGTAGCACTTGAGCCGGACCTGGAAGCTGCTTATGCCCGGTTGTCGCTGGTAGAAGAGAGAGACTTTCCGTCAGACCATGAAGTGGAGGAGTTTATTAAGAGAGTGAAGATGCTCAAGAGAGAAAGGAAATGGAAGAGACTAATAGGGGATATCCGTGACTTGAGACAAAAGGGAGATTTTCTTGATATCCTGAGGGTAATACTCAAGGTGGATACCTATATAAGAAGCCAGGAAGGGGGGAGACTATGAAAGACAAGAAACTTGCGGAAGCTATTAGTGCGCTGGCCGAGAAAGGAAAACAGAAAAAGAACCTCACCTACGATGAGATAACCGATGACCTGCAAGGGTTTAAACTTGAAACCGAGCAGATCGAGGATATCTATGAGCATCTCCAGGCCATGGGTATCCGGGTGGGTGATACCGCTGACGATTTTGAGATGGATGAACCCCCTGCAGATGGCGATACTGTGGACTTTGAAGGTACGCCCATAGTGGAGGGCGTTGAAATAGACGACCCGGTAAAGATGTACCTCAAGGAAATCGGCAGAGTTCCCCTCTTGAGTGCTGAAGAGGAAATCGAACTGGCCAAGCGGATTGAAGCTGACGATGAAGAGGCTAAGAGAAAATTGGTAGAAGCTAACCTTCGCCTTGTCGTTAGTATTGCCAAGCGTTATGTGGGCAGAGGTATGCTGTTTCTGGACTTAATCCAGGAAGGGAATCTCGGACTTATGAAGGCGGTAGAGAAGTTCAACTACCAGAAAGGTTTTAAGTTCAGCACCTACGCCACCTGGTGGATACGACAGGCTATTACCAGGGCCATTGCTGACCAGGCGCGCACCATCAGAATTCCGGTCCACATGGTGGAGACTATCAATAAACTGTCCAGGGTACAGCGAACCCTGCTACAAAAGCTGGGACGGGAGCCAACTCCGCAAGAGGTGGCCGACGAAATGGACATCCCGGTGGATAGGGTTATGGAGATAATGAAGGTTGCTCAGGAACCGGTCTCGTTGGAAACACCTATTGGAGAGGAGGACGACAGCCACCTGGGGGACTTCATTACCGATGAGGACGCTGAATCACCGGAGGAATCAGCTTCCTTTGTGTTACTGCGCGAGCATCTGGACGGAATTTTGTCGACACTGACGGAGCGGGAAGAAAAGGTATTACGATTAAGGTTCGGTCTGGATGATGGTAGACCCCGCACCCTCGAAGAGGTGGGGCAGGAGTTCGGTGTAACCCGTGAACGTATCCGGCAGATCGAAGCCAAGGCCCTGCGGAAACTGCGTCATCCGTCCAGAAGCAAGAAGCTGAAAGACTATATAGAATAGAAATTGCTGTGCCCTGAAGTCGGGGAACAGGTCAAAGAGAAATAGGGTAAAATCCTCAGGAGATAGTGTTGACTTTGCATGGGATAGCCCTTATAATAGTACTTGCCGATGGCGCTCCTCGATAGCTCAACGGTAGAGCATCCGGCTGTTAACCGGAGGGTTGCAGGTTCGAATCCTGCTCGGGGAGCCAATATTTTGGGCCTATAGCTCAGCTGGTAGAGCTACCGGCTCATAACCGGTTGGTCCCAGGTTCGAGTCCTGGTCGGCCCCCCATGTAAATGTGGCCCCATGGTCAAGCGGTTAAGACACCGGCCTTTCACGCCGGTAACAGGGGTTCGAATCCCCTTGGGGTCACCATAGGGCGATTAGCTCAGCTGGGAGAGCACCTGCCTTACAAGCAGGGGGTCAGAAGTTCGAGTCTTCTATCGCCCACCATGATGAATACAAAAAATCCCGATACGTCGGGATTTTTTGCTTTGTGAAAGAAGACGAGGATAAAAATTCGTCTCTCGACGAATCCCTAAATCTCGGACTTTCCTTCTACGCGGAGTAACAAGGGAGTAACAAACGGAGTCACAAACTTGTGTTCGGCAAGAGACCGAAAACAGCTAAACTGCCGCATTTGGATAATCAAAAAATCAAGGAGAGCGGAGCAGATGTCGGGCGAAAAACTCATTTGGAAAGGAGCTGAACGTGTGGATTATGTTTTGCAAACATGCCGATTCCGAAAAACCGGTAATTCGTCCTAGCAGGTTGGGCTGATGATATCGATGGCTCAAAATCAGTATTTTCTGGACGAGCGAAGTAGTCTGATACCCAAGCCTTTATCCTGACTTTATCAAAATCGTTCAACCGAGAGAGGGGTTGTACTTAAGGAGCGCCTAAAAGTTGGCGTTTTTTGTTTTGGGGATAAAGTTTTCTCCGAAAGGTGTAGTGGCAAATCATATGTATTTTCCTTTGGGAAAGAGTTGTTTTGCTCGGTGATAAGTGTTACAATTAAACCATGTTTATCAAG
>JAAYAC010000010.1 GCA_012719535.1 Syntrophomonadaceae bacterium
CCCCCTTCTTTGGTGGCCCCTACACTCATAGTGCAGGGTTAAATGGAGAGTATGCGGGCTATTTCGCATATCTCCAAATCAATGCTCTTCTCACCTTGAACAACTTTCTCCAGGCCGACATCGACGATTTTCATTCCCTGGAAACCAACCATCCGGTTCTTCTTGCCCTCCAGGATGAGGTCAACCGCCCGCTTGCCCATACGCGAAGCCAGCATCCGGTCGAGGGCCGTGGGTGTTCCCCCGCGCTGGGTATGGCCCAGGACGGTCACTTTGGTCTCCATTCCGGTCATTTCGTGGATCTTTTCCGACAGGGCATACGCACCACAACAGCCTTCAGCAACCACGATAATGCTGTGCAGTTTGCCTCTCTTCAGGCCTTGCCTGAGCCGTTCGACAACCTTGTCCAGGTCGAATTCGACCTCCGGCACCAGTATGGACTCGGCTCCCCCGGCCAGTCCGGAGGCCAGGGCTATATGGCCCGACCTCCTTCCCATCACTTCGATGATGAAGATACGCTCGTGCGAGGTCGCGGTATCTCGGATACGGTTAATAGCTGCCGAAACTGTATTGATGGCGGTATCGAATCCTATAGCCAGGTCGGTGCCGGGAATATCATTGTCGATGCTGGCAGGTATGGCTATGACATTCACTCCCAGCTGGGCCAGCTTATAGCCCCCCTGAATGGTACCGTTGCCCCCGATGGCCACCAGGTCGTTGATACCGAAGTAGCGCAGCGATTCCCGGGCTCTAATTCTGCCGGCCTCTTCCTTGAATTCATCACAGCGGGATGTCCTGAGAATAGTCCCACCCCGGTGAATTATGTCTGCCACCGAGCCGGAATTCATTCTCAGGAAATCCTGGTAGATCAAACCATAATACCCCCGGCTGACGCCAAATACCTCCAATCCCGAGTACAAACCTGCCCGGACTACCGCTCTGATGGCTGCGTTCATGCCGGGGGCGTCCCCACCACTGGTTAACACCGCAATCCTCTTCATGCTTTTCCTCCCGCCAGGGCAAAACCGGTGTCCTGCCAACGATAAGTGAACCGGCCATAACCAGTTTCGCCATCAGGTACTTTTTGCCCCGCTGGTCACTGTCCCGTATCGTGTATATATTTCCGCGTTTCCCCGCACTTTAATCGCCGAAGTGTGCTCTGTGAACTGGGCGATCATAACCTCCCCCTGGTCCAGTTTCTCAGTATGATGGAACCTGGTATCCTTGCCCCGGGTGAGGCCAATAATGGTTACTCCGTTTTCCATGGCTTTTATCACAATATAGTCTTCCCCTACGTAATTGCCGTTCATACCACACCTCCTTGCTAGTTAAACCAGATATTTTCTTTCCCGTACATGGTGGCCAGTTCTTTTTTCAAGAACAGGCTTGCCTCCACCCACAAGTTTCTATCCAAACGGATAACCCTATTCACGGGCAGGCGGAGATATACCGGAAGTTCGCCAGAATATCTGGACAGGGTATTGACCAAATCTTTCCGCGGACCATTACTCGCCACGGACTCGGGCAGGCGTATGTGCAGTTCGCCAACCTGGCCCGGTATCTGGTATACCTGGTTAACCGCGATACTGGGCAATTCGTCCTGTTTGATAACCCGGCCCTCCACCAGTACGGCCGTGTCCGCTTTGAAGCTTCCACCCTGACGGCGGTAGACCGAGGGAAAAACAAGCAGGTCAGCTTTGCCGGTAAAGTCCTCCAGGGTGACGCGGGCCCAGGGGTCCCCTTTCTTATTACGGCTCCGTTTCAAACCGGTAACCATGCCGGCAATCCGTACGAGCATCCCGTCTTCCAGCCCCCCCAGTTCACTGATATCGTGGGTGGTTAAATAGGGCAGTGTTTCGCGGTACTCCTCCAGAGGGTTCTCGGAAACGTAGAAACCGAGCACCTCCTTTTCCTTCTTGAGCTTTTCCCTGGTGCTGAATTCACCTCTCCGAGGAGGCACCGGTTCCTCAAGCGTGAACGTCTCACCGCCGAACAGTGACAGTTGGTTGCTGTTTTTCACCTCCTTGATTTCCGCCGCCAATCGCAGGCAGTCATCCAGCACTGCCAGGGCTTCCTTCCTCTTGAGGCCCAACGAGTCAAAAGCCCCGGCCAGTACGAGGTTCTCCAGCACGCGTTTGTTTACCTGCCGCAGGTCAACCCGCCGACAGAAATCCAGGAGGCCAGTGAAGGCCCCCTCCTTCCGGGCGGCGGTTATCGATTTGACCGCGCCGATACCTACGTTCTTGATGGCCCCCAACCCGAACCGGATCTGGTTTCCGGAAACTGTAAAGTTTTCATAACTCTCATTGATGTCGGGGGGAAGGATATCAATTCCCAGACGCCGACATTCTTTCAGGTAGTAAACCACCCGGTCCTGGTTGTCGATCACGCTGGTAAGAAAGGCACACATGTACTCCACCGGGTAGTGGGCCTTCAAATAGGCGGTCTGGTAAGAAATCAGGGCATAGGCTGCCGAGTGAGACTTGTTAAAACCGTAGCCGGCAAAGTTCTCCATAAGATCAAACAGCGCCGATGAGGTCTGCCGGTCGATGCCGTTGCGAGCGGCCCCCTCCTCGAACCTGGTTCGCAAGGCCATTATTTCCTGCGGTTTTTTCTTCCCCATGGCCCGCCGCAGTGTATCTGCCTCCCCCAGGGTAAAATCCGCCAGTTGGCTGGCAATACTCATCACCTGCTCCTGGTAAAGGATAACCCCGTATGTTTCCTTCAGAATCGGTTCCAGCCGGGGATGCAGGTATTTAATCTCCTGGCGACCGTGCTTGCGATTGACGAAATCCTCCACCATACCACTTCCCAGAGGCCCCGGCCGATAAAGGGCGATAACCGCAATGAGATCCTCAAACCGGTTGGGCTGCATCTCCTGTAACAACCTTCTCAACCCATCGCTCTCCAGTTGAAACACCCCGATGGTGTCGCCGTCCGACAGCAACCGGTATACCAGAGCATCGTCCAGGGGCAGGCGGTCGATATCAACATCTTCCCCACGGGTCTTCTTTATTATCTGCAGGGCCCGGTCGATGACGGTCAAGGTACGCAGCCCCAGGATATCCATCTTCAGTAACCCGATCTCTTCGACCGTCTCCTTGGTAAACTGGGTCACCACATGCCCTTCCGAAGTTCGTTGCAGGGGCAGGAGCCTGGTCAGGTTGTCCTTCCCTATAACCACGCCGGCGGCGTGGACTGAAGCGTGACGGGGAATGCCTTCCAGAGCCCGGGCGGTATCAATGAGCTTACGCGTGTTGTAGTCGTTCTCGTAGGCCTGGCTGAAGTCGGGCGAGATCTCCAGGGCCCGGTCGATGCTGATGCCCAGTTCGGCGGGAACCATCTTGGCGATACGGTCCACCTCGCCGTACTGGAAATCAAGAACGCGCCCCACATCGCGAATGGCTGCCCGGGCAGCCATGGTGCCGAAGGTTATGATCTGCGCCACCCGGTCGCTCCCATATTTCTCAATAATGTAGTTGATAACCCGGTCCCTTTTCTCAAAGCAGAAGTCCACATCGATATCCGGCATGCTGACTCTTTCCGGGTTGAGGAAACGCTCGAAAAGCAGCCCGTATTGTAGCGGGTTTAGGGTCGTGATGCCCAGCACGTAGGATACCAGGCTTCCCGCCGCCGAGCCGCGACCGGGACCGACGGGAATGCCGTTGTGGCGCGCCCAGTTGACCAGGTCCTGCACAATAAGGAAATAGCCGGCGAATCCCATTCCCTTGATAACATCCAGCTCGAACCGCAGCCGCTCTGTCACCTCGGGACCCGCACCGGGTATCTTCTCTTTTAGCATTCTCCAGGCCATGTCCTCCAAATACGACTCAGCGGTATGGCCGGGCGGGATGGGGAAATCGGGGAGGTGAAAACTTCCGAACTGAAACTCTAGCATGCACCTCTCGGCAATGGCCCGAGTATTGACGAGAGCCTCCGGTATTTCCCCGAACAGGATCTCCATTTCCTGCGGCGACTTGAAATAGAACTCGGGACAGGGAAACCTCATCCTGGATTCGTCGGTAATGACTTTACCGGTTTGAATACACAACAGTACATCATGGATAAAGGCATCTTTCTTTTCCAGGTAGTGAATATCATTGGTGGCCACCAGCGGCAGTCCCATTTCCCGGCTTAACCGGTACATATCCCGGTTTACCGCTCTTTGTTCGGCCAGGCCGTGATCCTGCACTTCCAGAAAGAAGTTGTACGCACCAAAGACCTCCCGGAAGAAACCAGCAGCCTCCCGGGCCTCTTCATACTTGCCCGCCAGCAGCAACTCGGGTATCTCCCCGGCAATACAACCGGACAAGGCGATGAGCCCGCTGCAGTGTTCCTGCAGCAATTCCCGGTCCACGCGAGGCTTATAATAAAAACCCTCCAGAAAAGCCCGGCTGACCAGTTGAATAAGGTTGCGGTAGCCTGCCTCATTTTCACACAAGAGGGTCAGGTGATACTGGGAGTCGTCCACCCGGGGGACCCGGTCCATCCGGTGTCGCCTGGCTACATAGACCTCACAGCCGATGATAGGCTTGATTCCAGCCTGCTGAGCTTGTTTGTAGAAGTCGATCACCCCGTACAGCACCCCGTGATCCGTGATAGCCAGGGCCGGCATACCGTATTCCCGTGCTCTTTCTACTAGCGCCCTGACACGGACTGCCCCATCTAACAAGCTGTATTCAGAATGGGTATGCAAATGAACAAAATCCTGCATAAAACCCTCCACAGACCCTCATGACGCGGCACTCAGTCCATTTCGCTATCGAGCGAAACCCGGCAGGGGATACCCCGGGTAATTTTCCTCAGCTGGTCAAAGGTTATGGGCAGGGCAGAATTGGGCGTCCCGGCGGCGGCGTACACCACGTCATACCGTTTCAGGCTCTCATCCAGATAAACGGGAACAGGACGAGGAAGGGCAAACGGGCACACCCCACCCACCGGGTATCCGGTAACTGCCAGAACTTCTTCAGCATTGGCCATCCTAACCTTGGAACCCGCCGTTTTCTTTAATTCTTTAGCATCCATCCTGACATCTCCTGCCGCCACCACCATGATATACCCATCCCTGGCTTTAAACAGTAGCGACTTGGCTATTTGTCCCACCCCGACCCCGAGGGCCCGGGCCGCCAGTTCGGCAGTGCTGGTGTCCTCGGCCAGTTCAATGACTTTTAGCCCCGGCTGGCAGGCATCCAGATAGGCTTGTACTCTTTCTAGCGCAGTCATAACTAGTCCTCCTGTGAACATTAATCCCATTTACTCTCGGACAGGCCAGGCAGCCTGACAAAAAAGACCGTCATGCGCCCTTCCTCCGACTGAACATCTACTCTTCCCCCGTCTTTCCAACCATCAGGACCACATTCAGGCAGTCTCCATCCCTACATTGACATTGGCAAAAAGAGTCTAGGGTTTCCACCACGACCCTAAAAAGGCGCTCAAGCTGCCTCACCGGTTAATGGGCAAGATTCTTCTTTAGACATATCTTGGTTAAATTCGCTAACCAGCTACCCAATTCCTTTTTGTAGCAGAAAACGTATCCAAAAACCAAACCCCGACCGCACCTCCCCGGCGGACCAGTGTTTCCACGCCTAATGAAGGAGCCTCCCCCGGAAGGAAGGCTCCTTCATTATTCGGTAATATTGAGTTCTTTCATGCGCCGGGCCAAAATGCCCCCCACCCTGCCGCATTCAGCTAGGGTGAGGGACTCCCAACCGTCCCGTTTCACCTTATCCAAGAGCCCCAGTTCGGCGGCGATTTCCATCTTCAGCCTTTCCTTGGGGGTGACAACCTTTTTCTTTCTCCGGTCGCGTTTCCCGGTCTGTTTGGTCGGCATAGCAACACCTCCTCGATCCAGGTTACCCCGGGCGAGGAGATTTATCCCTTCACGGGTGCTACTATTTTGTCGACCAGATTTGCCAGGTCGGGAAGGTAACCTTCCCAATCCGCCTTCACCGGTAGGTTGTGGTGGTTCAGCAGGCGTTCTTTGAGGAGAAATGTCTTCATTCCCGTTCGGGCCGCGCTCAGATCCTCATACACATCATTGCCGACCATCAAGCACTCCCCGGGCTTCAACCCGAGAAAATCTATAATTTCGTGGTAATACTCCACATGGGGTTTGGTAAAATGCATCACCTCATACGAGGTGATTAGTTCGTAAGGGAAACTCCCGACACCGGCCCAGTTCAGGCGGTGTTGCAGGGCGGTTAATGGAAACAGGGGATTGGTAGCTATGACCACCCGCAACCCCTTAGCAAAAACCTTGGCCATTATGTCCGCAACCAGGGGATACGGTTGGCAGCAATCCTTTAAACTAGCAAAACTGTGTTCGTAGAAGTGGTCGAAAAACGGTTTCATAGTCTCCGGCGGTTCCGGGAAATCACGGAAAAAGGCCTCCTCAAAAACCTCCTGGTTGGTGCGGTGGACGTCCTTGTTAGCGATCATGGCCTCGGTGGAACGCCAGATGTGTTGTACCAGGGAATCATGGCCTGCTATCCCAAACTGCCTGGCCAGGGCTACCATTCGCTCAAAGTATTTTTGCAGGAAAAAGTCTATGTCGATATCCAGCAGGGTCCCATCCAGGTCAAACAGTACCGCCTTGATATCTCTTAATACCTCTTTTTGACAGGTTGTCATCTCATCACCCTTAGTCCTCGAAAGCTTTTAACGATGTTTTGACTACGTCCATCCCGGCAACGAAATAGGCCAACCGTACAGCCTCGGCTATTTGCTCATCAGTAGCCCCGGCTTCCCGGGCCTGGCCGGCGAGGACTTTCACTCCTTGTTCCGCTCCTTTTAACGCGTCCAGGGCGAGGGCGATAAGAAACTTGGTACGGGCATCAAGCGCCCCGGGCTTCATAGCCATCTCCACCACGGCCTTTAGCTGCCGGTGAAATTCCTCATCGTACTCCCGCACTTTTTCCACAAACCAGGGTATCCTAACCTCCATGCTTATCCCTCCTGTAGCAAGCCGGGCCGTAACGCAACCGCTGTCCTGCCAATATCTTACTCTCTTAATGGCCGGTTCGCAAAAGGAGAAAAAACCTCCTTTTCTCAATACCAGCCTGGAATCGCCGCAATATGTATGTTTCTGTTTATATTACAGAAAAAAGCTGTTTCTGTAAAACTACCATCAATCAATGTGGAACTTCCGGAAAAGAAATGTTTGTGATTATGCACTTCACCTGGGGTGCAAAAAAAGTTGCAATAAGGCGGAAAATTATTTAATAAGGTTGCAGGTATTTTTTGCCATTCCTAGAATTTATTGAAATGATGAGGTGTGAGTCAGAAGGAGGTATGAAGTTGTTTGGCCAACTGCTAGGTAAACCTTTGTGGAATTATGATATTTCAGTTTTCGAACATTTCACACCGGAGACTATTCTTGAATATCACCATCATTCTGACCTGGACATAAGCCTGGATACTTACCGGCAACTGCAACAACTGTGTGCAGAGGGCAATGAGAATGCCGGTCTGTGGATTCATTTCTTTACCGAGGTGCTGGGCGCCGGGGATGACCTGGCAGGGCTGGAGGATAACCAGGCTCCAACCAGGCTTGGTCCGTATTATTACCCGGCTACCAACACCGTAATTTACTTCCAGCCCGGTACCTTGTCCGGGGAACCAGCAACCGACGCCGATATTCGCTACTTGCTTTCACTGGCCGAACCACCAATTCCCAATGAAAAGATAGTCAGGTACCACCAAAACCTGAAAAGATAGTATTGATTACGGGGAGGAATAATGATGCGAACCAGGGACGAGCTGTTACAGGACATTGAAATGTGTATTGCATCCCACCAGGAAATGGACAAATTGATTGACCAGATGAGCTACTACAAAACGTGCATCCGCGAACGGATGAAGTTCATCCGCCACCCGGAAACCACCCTGCGGGAACCGGAAGCTCCCGGGGAAAAGCCCAATAAGCCACCACGTCCCAACTTTGGTGTCAGAGACCGATTACCGTTGCGCAAGAGTGCGAAACAAGAGGCGTATGAGCGGGCCTGCGAGGAGTACAATCGCCAGTTGAAAGAGTACTACATCAAGTACCGGGAATATGAAAAGGCCTGTGACCGTTTCAAGGAAGCCCTGGCCAGGTGGGAGGAACAGGAAAAAGAGCGTCTCCTGCGCCGCAGCCAGGAAGACGTCAAACAGGCCCGCAAAAACATCAAGAAGGGTAACCGGCTGCTAAAGATATACCTGGAAGTTATCCAGCATTCGCAGGTACACCCCCACTACCAGGAAATCGATGTGTTGCAGAAATTCAAATCATACCTGGAAACGGGCCGGGCTCAAACTGTGCAGGAATGCATCAATCTCTATGAAACCGAGACCTGTTGGGAGCGTCTGAGGGGAAGCCAGGAAAGGCTTGAGCACCAGCTCTCGGCTACCATTTACTTGCTGCAGTCCGATCTGACCCAGGCAATACCTGAGGCTGCCTGTACTCAGGATAATCCCCCGGATGCTCCTCCCCCTGCTCGGAAATGGCGGTTGTTTTCCCTCCCGCGCAGGAAAAAGGCGGTTGATGGAATCCCGGAATTCAAGATTAGCCGGTCCCGCAGCAGGCTCCGGCCGGGCTTTCTCGGAGGCAAGCTGGCCTCTATCAAGTACCGGATACTGAAATTGAGCCCGTTCTAAGCCATAGCCCACCCTCCTACGCAAATACTTTTGCAACCGCAGATACACACTGATGGATGCAGATGTTCGCTGCCTAGATTATGGCGACCATAGCTCCAAACAGCGGCATTTTCATCCTCCTGCTGGTGTCCGGCACTCAGCTGGTTATAATCCGACAAGAGAACGAGCGTACACTGGTGATCAACATTGCCATCTTCAAGGATGGGCAAACGGAGGCTGAGTGCCGGACATGAATGTCTGCTTTTCTCCGGTCAACCTACTCCAATACAAACCGTTCCTTTTTCCTGTCATAATAGCGGCCGTGCATGATGGTAATGTGCTTGCGCAGCAGGTGGGTTCTTATGTAATTGGGCTTGTCCCCCCTCTTGTACCTTTCGTAGCTGTCCCTTTTGACCCTCCGGTATTCTTCTTCAGCTCTGGCCAGGTAATCCAGCACAACTTCCTCCAAGCTACGGATGGGGTACCCGTATTCCTCTTCCAGAGCAGCTACTACTTCCTCGTTGAAACAGGCCTTGAGCTCGTTTATCTCCTCGTTGATGGGGAACTTACGGTGCAGATCGGCGATGATGTCATTCTTTATTCTTAAAATATGCTGGTAATAGCAGGGCAGGTTGCTGTTGTACAAGACGATGTTGGACCTGGTTTCGTAGTAACTATAGATATACTTCAGGAAAAGATAGGTTTGCCATAACCGCCGGTCAACCCCAATAACGTGCGACCCCTCCACCTCCAGGTTGAGGTAGGGCGGAACCTGGTTGTCTCTTCCCAGAACATTGAAATGCCTGGTTATCTCCTGCCACCGCTCATTACTGCGCAACTCCCGGGACATCTGCTGCAACAGCCGGTTGATGTTCTCCCGGGCAAAGTACTTGCGGTACTTCTCCGTGATTATGGACCACTCGTCCCGAATCCGGTACATTTCTCTACTTACGTCACTGACGGTTCCGGCTTCTCCTTGCCAGTTCAGGTAGTAAAAACCATCTCGGCTCCGAACATAGCCGCGGGCCTCCAGGTATCCCAGGCATTCCCTCGCCACCGCAGTGATATTCTCGCGGGTTCCCCCCATGTACTCCAGAAACTCGTAGTAGTCCCTGGGTACCACGTTGAAGCTGTCAATAAAGGCAAAAATCCGGGCTACCAGCTCCCGTAGTTCTATCCCCCGGCGTTCTCTGCCCCCCGGGGTAAAAATGTCCTCCGAAAGGCAGATATAAGTAAAGAGGACCTCCCCGTCGACCGGCAACAAGTCCGCCAGGCCGCTGCTTAATTTGAAACCCGGTATGGGAGGCCGGTCCGGGACTTCGCCACCGCGAATACCATAACTGGCAGGATGGGCCTTGAAGTACCGCGCGGTGGTTCTTCTCAGAATCTTCAGGTTGCCGGGGGAATACCTGGCAAGCAACTCCTGCAAACGGGTCTGTAAACGCTCGCGCTCAGCCAACAGGTATACATCATGGGGAGATAATAACTGGTTTTGCTGGCCGGAAAACAGAACCTCCTCCAGCCGACAGGTTTCCAGGTTGGTTGTGCCAACAGGTATTACCCTGCCCTGGCTAATCCGGTAGCCGCTGTACCGGTGCAGTATATGTACCCGGGCGGTGTCAGCGTCAAGATAAACCACTTTCTCGAATTCTTCCAACAGGTGACGTTCCATTGGTTTCAACGGCCTGTCCTCCTGCCAGCCTTCAAACCTGGTACAGCCGACTACCCAGTAGTCTGTTACCCCCTTTTCCCGGTAGCAAGCTCTGCGTTCCTCCAGTTCGGACGGGCTGAGGGGCGTGCACTGGAATTCTATTACCCGGTCCTGGCCCGCCAGTTTCAGGTATACGTCGGCCACCTGCGGCTGGCTACCGGCCAGGCGCCATTCCGTAGCAACAAACGAGCCAGGAAACTGTTTCTTAAGCCACTCCTGTAACAACTGCTTGCCTTTTTCATGCTCCTCCGTCTCATTTTCAAAAAACCGGTAGTCACACTCACGGTTCCCGTGGTGGCGCAGGTAATGAGTAGCTGTCCGGTTCAGGAAGCAATACTCTATTCTCTGTCCACAATACGGGCAAAACACCCTGCCATGTGCAGAAAGCTGGCCCAACCCCGCGTGTTTGGCCGGAAGCCCCTGGTAGGCCCCGATGTGGTGCTTGGTATACCTCACCCCAGAAATTTCAAACAGCGACTTGCCGTCAACTTTCAACCCCTCCGCCGGTTCTCGCAACACCAAGAAGGTAGATAATACCGCCCTCACTTGCTTACCCTCCCCCTTGACCACCTAATTCCAAAATCTGTTAAGTATTATATCATAACCTCGGTCTGAATTAATTATTGAATTGGTTCTGCCGGGGAGAACAGGATAAAATGAATCGGCTCAGGGAAAAATGGTGTTAAATCTCGTCACAGCCAGGGGTGTAAAGGGTGGACCAGTGTGTGCGACCCCCGGTAATCGAGAGGCTCAAAGGTCTGTACCAGATAATCCGTATCGTTCCCGTACTTTCGTGGGGTATTTCGTCCAGCCTGGTCGGGCTGGGTTGCGCCTATGCCCTGACCGGCAGTATTCGCTGGGCGGACTATATTCTGATCCTCCTGTTGATAACCATGATACACGGGGTAGTTTCTCACGCTTTCAATGACCGTGAGGACTGGTTGTCGGGAACCGACCGCCTGACCCGGGGTATCCTCTCAGGGGGATCACGAGTAATTGCCAGAGGACTCTATAACACCGAAGAGCTATCCTCACTTGGTAGGAAGGCCCTGGTAATTACCGTAGTTGGAGCGTTATTCCTGGCCCAGGCGGGCCCGGGAATAGTAGTCTTTCTGGCTCTCGGCATCTGGGCAGCCCTGGCATATACCTGTCCGCCGTTCCGGTTGGCTTACCGCCCGCTGGTCGGCGAGTGGCTCTGCGGAGTTCCGGCCGTACTGGCTTGCGCCACAGGCACCTATTATGTTCTTACCGGCGGTATTCACCCCCTGGCCGTTGCCGGCGGGGCTATACACGCTTTGCTAGCTATAGGCCTGTTGATGCATCACCACCTGGCAGATATAACCGGAGACCTGCAAGCTTTGCCACCCAAGTTGACCACGGTGGCTTTTACCAGCGTCACCTTGGGAATAGACCGGGCCCCCTGGGTGGAACTGGTCTACTTCACTCTGGCCCTGGTGACCGGCCTGGCTGCAGGCTGGTTATTCCACCCCGTTTTCTGGTTGGGCATTCCGTTCGCTCTGGGCTGCATGGCGGTGGCCCTGGCCACTCAGCCGCTTGACACCCAAGACATTACCTGCAAGGAGTATTACCTGTACTGGCTCGTCACCGGTGATGCCGTCGCCAAGGCGGTATTCCTGATGTGGCCGGGGAAAGGCTAGACATGGACCTGCAATCCATTTTGGAAACCATGAAGTGGGAGCTGGCAGTTATCGACCAACAGGTCAGCCATGCCCTTCAGGCCCGCCACCCGGTTCTGGCGGAACCGTTGTCACACCTGGGGAAAACCCGCGGCAAAAAGCTTCGGGCTCTCCTGGTATATGCTGCAGCCGAGCTTGGTTCCTATCAAATCGACCATCTCGTCCGGGCCGCGGCGGCCGTGGAAATGCTGCACCTCGCTTCTCTAGTACACGATGACATACTGGATGATTCCGAAGTGCGGAGGGGGGTAGCTACCCTCAATCGCCGGTGGGATACATGCACCGCCCTTTTAACCGGGGATTTTCTATACGCCCGCTGTTTCTCGGTGCTGCATCCCCTGGGCAACGAGGTAATGAACGTTTTACTGGAAACCATCGTGAATATGGTGGAAGGTGAACTGCGACAACTGGCCTGCCGAGAAAAACTGGACACAGGCGTGGAGGAGTACCTGGCCATAATCAAAGCCAAAACCGCCTCGTTCCTCTCGGCGTGCTGCCACATCGGCGGCCTCGTCGGGGGACTGAAACCTGAAGCTGTCTCCGCCCTCCGTGCCTATGGGGAAAACTTGGGCATAGCTTTCCAGCTCCGGGACGATATCCTGGACTACGCGATTCCCGGACCTCACTGGAACAAACCAAGGGGCGATGACCTGCGGAGAGGCATCATGACCCTGCCTCTCATAACATACCTGCGTGAAGGAGGCGATAACGTGAAACCGCACCTGCAGCGACTTTGGCAGGATTCAAACCTTGAACCGTCCGTAATCAACCACTTGTGTGATGATATCCAAGCCAGCGGTGTCTTGGCCCGCTGTACGGAGTGGGTGGACTATTACCTGCAGCAGGCTCTAAGCCACCTTGATTCGCTTCCTCCGGCCCCTGTCCTGCGCCAGGTAGCCACCTCTCTCCATCTTGAACCGGCACACGTTAGCTGAGTTAGTTTTCAACCGGGTACTACCCGCAGGCGCGCCCGCTCTCCTTGTCCATAACCGCTATGAATTCGTCAAACAAGTAACGGGTGTCCTGGGGTCCGGGCGACGCTTCCGGGTGGAACTGTACCGACATGAGGGGAAGGTAACGGTGTTTCAGCCCCTCTACTGTGCCGTCGTTCATGTTCTTAAACGAGACGTACGCTTCTGAACCTGGCAGGGAACTTTCTTCCACGGCGTAGCCATGATTCTGGGAGGTAACATAGATTCGGCCCGTTTGCAGGTCCTTGACCGGTTGGTTGGCACCCCGGTGGCCAAAAGCCAGCTTGTAGGTCACGCCCCCCAGCGCCAGCGCCAGCAGCTGGTGTCCCAGGCAAATGCCCATGATCGGGACCCTACCCACCAGGTGGCCGATGGTTTCAACCGCATACGGACAGTCGCGGGGATCTCCAGGGCCGTTGGATAAAACCACCCCATCGGGATTGAATTCCATGATGCGCTGGGCATCCGTGTCCGCCGGTACCGTGATAACCTCGCAACCCCGCTGTGCCAGAGACGTGGCTATACTCCGCTTGGCACCGAAATCTAATAGCACTACCCGCCTGGGACCCGTACCCTGCGAGGTAATCTCCCGGCAGGTGACCTGCAGCACGTAACCGCCCGGTGGCGGCTGAACGGCCAGCCTGGCCATCTCGACCAGTTCATCCTTCCGCGTAATGGACTCGGTGATCACTCCCCCCATAGTCCCCCTCGTCCTAAGCACGCGGGTGATGGCCCGGGTGTCGACTCCGACCAGGGCAACCAGGTTGTAGCGGTTCAGGAATTCCTCCATCTTCATTTGTGAGTCGTGGTGTTCGGGATCAGGACAAAGCTCCCGGACGACCAGGCCCCGGAGGGAAAGACCACCAGATTCCATACTGTTCAGGTTTACCCCGTAGTTGCCGATAAGCGGGTAGGTCATCACCACAATCTGACCTGCATAGGATGGGTCGCTGGCCACCTGCTCGTAGCCGACCATGCTGGTATTGAATACGACTTCACCGCTGGTGAAAGTCTCCTGCCCCACCAGTACACCCTCGAAGATAGCTCCATTCTCCAAAACCAGGTAACCTTTTCTCACCCTCTGTTCCTCCTTCTTAAACCCCGGCATAAAGGCGGGCGTAGGGACGGTTCCCCCGGGGTACCAGCTTTAGAAAAGACCCTGCGGGCAATTGCTCCACGGCCAGGCCAAAGTACTCACCATATCGCGAAACGCACATCCTGATGAAAGCCTCGTCGCTTTTACTCAGGGGAACGTTCATGATATCGGGACTGAGCAGGTCCCGGTCCACCGTGTCCCTGATGTACATGCAGCCTCCGTGCATCCCGGAGCCGCAGTGGCGCCCGATAATCTGTCCCTCGGGTGAATCAAGTCCCAGCAGCACAATACGGCCACCGGCCATATACTCTCCCAGGAAGCTACCCGCGCTCTTACCAATAACAATAACCGGGCACTTCTCCTTAAATTCTTTCATATGGATACCGCCCCGGTACCCTATGCTATCCCGAATGAAGAGCTCGCCCCCGCGCATCCCATAGCCGAGTACGTCGCCGGCACCGCCGTGAACTATTACCCGGCCATTATTCATCGTGTTGCCCAACCCGTCCTGGGCGTTTCCATATATCACCATCTCAGGTCCATCCAGATAGCAGGCAGTATCATTGCCAGGTGTCCCGTTTACAACCAACCGCTGGTTGCCGCGCAGGCCAGCACCCAGGTAATAGTGCCCGTTAACACCGTCTAGCAAAATTTGGGTGGCTCCGGCCTCCAGGGCCTGCCTGACTTCACTATTCAGTTGCCGGTAGCCTTTCCCTTTCGCATCCAGCTTGACCTCCACGCGCACTCACCCCTCTTATGCCAACTGCCAGTTTCGGCGCACCTCCACAGGCAGATCGATAATGCCAAAGTCACCCTCGAGGAGCCGTTCCTCCCACCCTCCGACCGGTACGCCGTTTCTTATCAACGCGGTCAATATGCCGGCCCGGCCCACGTCCCCGATACAAATGAACCCGACCAGGCGGCCATCCCGCAACGTCATCCTGCGGTACACCCGGTGGGCGGAATCTACTCGCGTAACCACCTCCAGCGCCGGGTCGTCCACGTTACTGAGCCCGGCGGTGGCAATGGACAGGCCGAAGAAATTTACCGAATTCATCTGCATGCCCCCCGGATACTCCGCGTTACCACCAGCCATATTGATACCGGCCACCTCGCCTTGCTTGTAGGCATTGGGGAGCGTGGCGATTACCCGGCGTTCCCGGGTAACCAGGTCCCACCCTTCAGAAATATCACCGGCCGCATATATGCCAGGGATATTAGTCTGCAAGCGTTCATCAACAAGTATCCCCTGGTTGACCGCTATTCCGCTACCCTCTACGATTTCCAGGTTGGGCCTTACCCCGGTGGCAAGAATTACCACATCAACCGGAACAGCAAAACCATCCGTAAACACCAGGCTGTCGACGCGGTTCTCCCTAACCAGTACCTTACGGTATTTTTCTTTAAGGTTTTTCCACTCATCCTTCATCCCGGCAACGGCAGCTGGAATCCCTGTCACTCCGACGGCCGGGGTACCCAGTAAGAAATGAACACCTGACTCCTCCAGGTGTCCCCGTACTATCTCGGCCCCGGTGGCATCGAGAATGGTGCTCAAGACAAACGGTGAAATGTCGGCCACCGTCACCCGCAGTCCCAGGTGGGCCAGCGCCTCAGCAGCTTTCAATCCGGTTAACCCGGCTCCTACCACCGCCGCCCTGCATCCGTGCCTCACCTGGCTCCGCAGGGCCCGGACATCATCAAACCGGTTGAAGAAATACACGCCCTCGGTGTCGATGCCCTTAATAGGTGGCACCACCGGCCTCGAACCGGCGGCAAGCAACAGCCGGTCGTAAGGCAGTAGCTCGCCGGTATCAAGAACAACCTGCCCGAGTTCAGTATCTATCCTTTCCACCTTTGTTTCCAACCTGGTTGTGACCCCATTTTCAGTGTAGAACCCCGGTGGCCGGTAGCCCATCCCGGTCTCCTCTATCCTGCCTTCTAGATAATAGGAGATAAGGGGGCGGGAGTAGGTGGGGTAGGGTTCATCTGCCACCAGGATGATGGGGTTAGCCCGGTCAACCCTTCTTATTCCTTCCACCGCCCCAATGCCCGCAGCAGAATTACCTATTATTACATACTGCATCACCTATCCCTCCTTCCCGCATTCCTGCAACTGCAGCGCCTCGTTGGGGCAGTTGCCCACGCACGCCGGTATCCCAAGTCGGCCCAAGCACAGGTCACACTTGATAGCCACAGGTTGCTCCCCCCGGGAAGGCCTTATCGCCCCCCAGGGGCAGGCAACTATACAAGTCCAGCACCCGATGCAATGCTGCTCATCAACCACGACAACCCCCCTCGCCGGGTCGACCCCCAGGGCGCCGGTGAGGCAGGACTTGACACATTCCGGTTCTTCACACTGGCGACAGGACAGGGCAAATGAGACAGGCCCTTTTTCCTCCAGCACGACCCGGGGAACCGGCCTGTCCGGATCGCGCTTGAAGGCTTTAAGCACATCGCCAGGATAACGCGAGTGGGCGGTCACACAATACACCTCGCACAGGCGGCAGCCTATGCAGGCTTCTTCTTTCCAAACTACCCGTCGTCGCATCCAGTCACCCCCTATTCCCCGGCTGCCTTAACCTGAAGGATGTCCAGCTCACGGGAGGTCAGGTTTACACCCCTCAGAGCCAGGCGATTGCCCCGCAGGCTTTCGATGGCGTTAATGCCCATGCCGCCCAGCATTTCCTTGATTTCGTGCTTCCAGGCCTGAATAAGGTTGGCGGCCCGGCGAGCCCCGATCTCCGGGTTGAGCCGCTTGGACAGGTAAGCATCGGTGGTGGCAATCCCCCAATTGCATTTGCCGCGGTAGCATTTCTGACACATGTGACAACCAAGGGAAATCAGGGCGGCTGTTCCGATATAGACTGCATCTGCCCCCAGGGCAATGGCTTTAACAACATCGGCGCTGTTGCGGATACTACCTGCCACGACAAGGGAAACCTGGTTGCGGATACCTTCCGCCCGCAGGCGGGAATCAACCGCCGCCAGGGCCAATTCAATGGGAATACCCACGTTATCCCTGATGCGCAACGGAGCCGCACCGGTTCCTCCCCGGAAACCATCGATGGCCAGGTAGTCGGCTCCGGCCCTGACGGACCCGGAAGCGATGGCAGCCACGTTGTGCACGGCCGCAATCTTGACTCCCACCGGCTTGCGGTATTCGGTAGCTTCCTTCAAAGAGTAAATGAGCTGGCGCAGGTCCTCGATGGAGTATATGTCGTGATGTGGAGCCGGAGAAATTGCGTCGCTGCCCACCGGTATCATACGCGTCACGCTGACTTCCGGCCCCACCTTTTCCCCCGGCAGGTGCCCGCCTATACCTGGCTTGGCCCCCTGGCCGATCTTTATCTCGATAGCCGCTCCTGCATTCAAGTAGTCCATGTTAACACCAAAGCGGCCTGAAGCCACTTGAACTATCACCCGCCCGGTATAAGGATCCATTTCCGGGTGCAGTCCTCCTTCGCCACAGTTCCAGTAAATCCCCAGGTCTATTGCTGCCCGTGCCAGGGCCTTCTGGGCGTTAAGGCTGATGGAGCCGAAGGACATAGCACTGAACATTACGGGAACCTCGAGCTCCAATTGGGGAGGCACCGGCTCTGCCAGAGTTCCCTTCTTGAGTTCGAGGCTGTCCGGCTTTCGCCCCAGCAGGGTCTTCAACTCCACCGGTTCCCGCAACGGGTCGATGGAGGGGTTGGTAACCTGACTGGCATTCAACAGCAGGTGGTCCCAGTAAACCGGGTAAGGACGGTTGTTGCCCATTCCGGTCAGCAGGGTACCCCCCGTTTCGGACTGGAGGTAAATCTGGTCAATGTCCGGTTTCCGCCAGTTAGCATTGGCCGCGTAATCAAGCGGCGATCTTGATATGGTCAGGGCGCCGGTTGGGCAGTACACCACACAGCGGTGACAGTTTACACACTCCCTATCTTCAGAAACAACCTCCGCCTCCTCGTCGTCCCAGCGGTGTACCCCGTTGGCACACTGTCGAACACATACCTGACACTGAATACAGCGGTCTGGATCTCTGTGCACCCGGTACGGGGCAGTCCTCATGCTTATGGCCATAATCTCACCTCCCTACACTGCCCGGGCCACAACCGGACTGTCAGCGATGCTTACCTCCTTGTTCTTCAGCAGCCCGAAGACCGGTTCCCCTCCCCGGGGAGCCCATACCCGTTCGGGGTTCGGGCATATCGCCCGGATGGCGGACTCCTCACTGGCTACGTAGACATAGTCTCCTTCTTCAGCCGCCACCAGCGGGCGCAACTTGATGCGATCGTTCATGGCTATCATCCCGTGACTCGAACCGATTATGATGGAAAAAGGCCCGTTTAACAGGGCGCTGCCGTAAACCGCCCGGATAGCCTTCCAGGTACGCTTCGCACTTTCCTCCATCTGCTCAATCTCGTCCCAAAAAGGAGCAGCTAGAATACCCAGGGCCACCCGCACAGGCAAGCGGTGCTTTCTTATCAGCAGGTCGAACAGGTAGGTAATGGCCTCGGTATCGGTTTGTAGGCCGCAATGATAGCCATGCATCTCCAGGTAGCGGCGGTTGGCCCCGTACGACGATATTTCACCGTTATGGACCACCGCCCAGTCAAGCAGGGTGAACGGGTGAGCCCCTCCCCACCATCCCGGGGTGTTGGTGGGGAATCTCCCGTGAGCCATCCAGAGATAGCCCCGGTAATCCTCCAGACGGTAGAAATCCGCCACGTCTTCGGGATACCCGACTGCTTTGAATGCCCCCATATTCTTGCCCCCGGAAGCCACAAAAGCTCCAGGGATGTTCCGGTTAATCTGCATTACGCATTTCATTACGTATTCTTCTTCGGTGTCACTGCATTCCTCCAGCCTGGCGGGATCCGGAAGCGCAAAGTAACGCCAGATGCCCGGCACATCGGTTATGCGTGGATTTTTTTTGATAGGTATCGGCCCGCAGTCCTTTACGGTAAACACTTGGTTTATAAATGCTTCTGTCTGTTCCCTGGCAAGCGGGGATTGGTAAAAGAGGTGCAAGGCGTAGTAATCTTTGAGCTCGGGGTAGATACCATACCCCGCAAAGCCTCCCCCCAACCCGTTGGAACGGTCATGCATGCAGGCTATGGACTGGATGATATCGCCGGCACCAAAAACCTCGCCTTGCAGGTTGACTATCCCGGCAACCGCGCAACCAGACGGTATCCTTACCCTGCCTTCCTTTTCCATATCAGCTCCTCCCTCCCGCAGTGAAACAAAGAGCGCCCCCGGACTGCACCAGCGTACATATCCTGAAGGACGCCATTGTCCTTGAGCCACCACGGGATACGCCCTTGCATCCCGCGTCCGGAGCCCGCTCTGAATTATATTTCACTCGCTAGTTCATAGCAACAGATGGCACTGAAATATGCAGTATACTTGATATCAACATCAACCCCTCCCTGGATTAAAACGCAGAGAGGTATTCATTCAATTCCCAGGGGTGAACAAACTGCTGGTATCTCTGCCACTCATCCCGTTTCACAGTAACAAACTTCTCATAGATATGCTCACCGATTGCTTCACGGACCACCTTATCCTTGCTCAAGTCTTCCAGGGCCTCCGCGAGGTTGGAAGGCAGGCTGGTAATACCCAGTTCTTGTCTCTCCACTTCACTCATAGCATAAATATTTCGGTTTACCGGATCCGGCGGCGCGATTCGATTAACAACCCCATCCAGCCCTGCCTTTAGCAACACCGCCAGAGCCAGGTACGGGTTGCAGGACGGGTCGGGGTTGCGGACCTCGATGCGGGTACTAACGCCCCGCTTGGCCGGCACCCGGACCAGGCAGCTGCGGTTGGCTTCCGACCACGCCATATAAACCGGCGCCTCAAACCCCGGAACCAGGCGCTTGTAGGAATTCACAGTAGGGTTAGTAATGGCGCATATCGCCCGGGCATGCCTTAGAATGCCTCCCATGTAATGAAGAGCCGTGTCACTCAGCCCGTTCTCTTTCTCTGGAGCATAAAAAACGTTCTTTTTATCGGCAAAGAGAGATTGGTGGGTATGCATTCCCGAACCGGCCACCCCGTATAACGGTTTGGGCATAAAGGAAGCGTGCAGGCCGTGCCGCTGCGCGATGGAGTGGACCACCAGTTTGAACGTCATTATGGCGTCCGCGATTTTCAGGGCATCATCATACTTGAAGTCGATCTCATGCTGGCCCGGCGCCACTTCATGGTGGGAAGCCTCCACTTCAAAGCCCATGTCCTCCAGGGTCATGACAATGTCCCGACGGGCATCCTCACCGTGGTCGGTGGGAGCCAAGTCAAAGTAAGTAGCCTCATCATGGGATTTAGCAGTGGGGCGGCCCTGTTCATCGAGAAGGAAGAGAAAGAATTCGACCTCCGGTCCTACGTTCATGGTGTAGCCGAGTTGCGCCGCTTCTTTGAGTACCCGCTTCAGGTTATTGCGCGGGCAACCCTGGAAGGGTGTTCCGTCAGGGTTGTGCACATCGCAGATCAGACGGGCTACCGCCCCTACTGCCGGTCTCCAGGGGAAAATGTTAAACGTATCCAGGTCCGGCACCAGGTACATGTCCGACTCTTCTACCCCGACAAACCCGGCAATGGAAGAACCATCAAACATAAGCTCTCCGTTCAGGGCCTTTTCCAGCTGGCTCACCGGAATAGCCACATTCTTCAGAATTCCGAGCGTATCCGTAAACTGGAGCCTGATAAACCTGACTCCGGCTTCGTTGGCCATTTCCACGATTTCACGCTTACTGTACTTCATTGAACTACTCCCCTTTCAGTATGTCCTTATCCCGACCGACTTCATGGGCCAGAATGATGGCGTTCGCGATGTCCTTCATCGGTATGCCCCGGTTCATGCTCTGTTTCTGCATCAGGCGGTAGGCTTGTTCCTCATCTGTGTCAAGCAATCTCATTAGAATACCCTTGGCCTTCTCCACCACTTTACGACTATCCAGGGCTTCCCGGACTTTATTGAGTTCCTTGCGCAGGGCTCGCACCCGCTTTCGGTATAAAAGGGCTGCGTCAATCATGGCAATAAGACTGCCCTCACTGAAAGGTTTCAGGCAATAGTGAAAATCTCGTATCTCGGGGTGGTCCAGGCTGCTGACCAGCAGTAACACCGATGACAAATCATCCTCCTCTACGATACGCGCTGCCTCCAGGGCATTACCGCCAGTCAGGTTGGTATCCAGGACTACCAGGTTGGGCAAGATCATCCTCGTTTTGCGCAGCAGGTCTGGAACGCTGGTAGCGTCAGCTACCACCTGGTATCCCAATCTTCCCAGAATATCCTTCAAGTTTCGCCGGGATGTGTCGGCAGAATCACCCACCATTACCTTGATCCTTGGCACAACCTTATCACCACCTTTTAGAAAAAGAAAAGCGCCACTTCCGACATACATTTTTTTTAGTATGTCCGAAGGACGCCATTGCCCCATCAGTTATCCAGTTATTCAACCAGCCTTATTCTATAGCATTACCGTAGCAGATATCAATACCAACCGAAAGTAAATACTGTATACTTGCTCCTGCATCCTGCAACTCCCGCCTGTTACCACATCACCCTTAACTAATCGATTTGAATAGTAATAGTATACAGGAAGCACAGCTGGAAGATTGGAGAAACCCGGAGGAGGTAATATGATGGCGATAGGTTTTGTCTGTACTTTGCTGCTGGGTATAATTATAGGGTTTGCCTGTGGGTTGAAATTCAAGAGAATACGCCTATAGATTCCCACGATTAAAGGCTTCCCCCGCGCAGGAGAAGCCTCGATTTTTCATGGTCGGGATGACAGGATTTGAACCTGCGACCTCCTGGTCCCGAACCAGGCGCTCTACCAAACTGAGCCACATCCCGTCTTGCTCTGGTATAGACAAGTCATGCGTAAAATATTATATCACCGGCCAATACCAAAATCAATCGACAACACACAACCACTTGTTACTAATTGTTCTAACCATCATTCTAAAGGAGTTTCATTCCTTAAGCAAGTAGTCTGGTACACCTCCCCAAAATCTAGTAGTGGCGCAGGTATCTCGTCCACTCAAATGTCAACTAGCATGAATTGTTCAATTCCTGTAAGGGGCTCCGGGATTTACGACCATGGATCTTGAAAGATAACACTATTCTTGCTGTTTCCTCAGCAGCACATTCAGCAGGGACCTCTTTCTTTTCTGAAGGACTGTGATAGAATTAAGAGTAGTTAAAACTACATGCAACGGCGCATGGACAAACAGGAACAATGAGGTTCCTTAACATGGTTATTCCATGTTGGGGAACCTTTGTCTTTTGGGGAACAAGGAGTAACTCCAGCCAAAGCCGGTCGGCCCCGCCGCACGGGCCTGTACATAATATGATTGGGAAAGGGGACGAGATGGTGAGTACTTTTGAGCGCGCATCTACCGGCCTTCCCGGTTTGGATAAAGTCCTGGACCAGTTGCGCCTGGGCGATAACGTGGTCTGGCAGGTTGATAGCATCGATGACTACCGCCACTTCGTAGAACCCTTTGTCAACCAAGCCCTGGCGGAAAACCGTAGAGTCATCTATATGCGTTTCGGGCAACATCCGGAGATTATCAAACCGCACCCCGGTGTCAGCGTATACCGGTTAGATGCCCGCAGCGGTTTTGAAGCGTTTTCAGCCGAAGTCCATGCCATCGCGTCGACCGAAGGAGAAGGGGTCTATTATGTTTTTGACTGTTTGTCCGACCTTCTGTCGGCATGGGCTACGGACTTGATGATTGGAAATTTCTTTAAAGTAGCCTGTCCGTATCTATTTGAGCTTAATACGATTGCATACTTCACCGTTTTGCGCGGGAGGAATTCTTACCAGACCATCGCGCGGATCCGGGATACCACTCAGTTGCTGCTGGAAGTCTACCACCATGGCCAGGAGTTTTACGTGCATCCCCTCAAGGTGTGGAACCGTTATTCCCCCACCATGTTTCTACCTCATGTGAGAATAGGAAAAGATTTTGTTCCCATCACCAGCAGCTTTCAAGCAGCCAACCTGCTCACCCGGTTTCAATCCTGGGTACCCGGTGATTCAGGACGAAAGCTTGACTACTGGGACAGGGTATTCCTCAAGGCGCAAGAGTTAGTGGACGGTATAGAGCAAGGCGATCCCGATGCTGCCGAACAAGAAAAGGAAATGGTTGAACAGCTGTGTAAGATGATGATCGGGCGTGATGAACGGGTATTGGCCCTGGCTCGTCAATACTTTTCGCTTAAGGACCTTTTGCATATAAGAAACCGGTTGATCGGCTCCGGGTTTATCGGTGGCAAAGCGGTAGGGATGTTATTGGCGCGCAATATGCTTCGTGATGACCCGGATTACAACTGGGTTGAGTGGCTCGAACCTCACGACTCCTTCTATGTTGGCTCGGACGTTTACTACACTTACCTGGTGGAAAACGACTGTTGGAAACTGCGCATGGAACAAAAGGAGGAAGACCACTACTTTTCTGCCGCCGCCAAACTCAGAGCAAGAATTCTCAACGGAACACTCCCCGATACTATCCGCGAGCAGTTTCACCAGATGCTGGAATATTTCGGCCAGTCTCCCATCATCGTGCGCTCCAGCAGTTTGCTGGAGGACAGTTTCGGTAATGCCTTTGCCGGGAAGTATGAAAGCGTCTTCTGTGTTAACCAAGGCACCCCGCAGGAACGCTTCGTTCTATTCGAGGAAGCGGTGAAAAAGGTTTATGCCAGTACCGTGAGCGAAGATGCTCTCGCCTACCGGCAACAGAGGGGCTTGGCCCGCAGTGACGAACAGATGGCTCTGTTGGTGCAGCGGGTGTCAGGTTCTCATCACGGTAATTACTTCTTCCCCGATTTGGCCGGGGTAGCCATGTCCCGAAACCCCTACACCTGGAGTAAAAAAATGGACCCGCGGGCGGGGGTCTTGAGGCTGGTGTTAGGGCTGGGTACCCGGGCCGTAAACCGGGTGGAAAATGACTATCCCCGCATTGTAGCCCTGGATAAGCCATCGCTCCGGCCCGACTGGGGTGGAGGGAATTCTCAGGCCTCCGGTCAACGCTGGGTCGACGTGTTGGATACCGTCATGAACGACCTGGATACCGTACCTCTGGAAGACATCCCCCGGTTGCAACCACCGGTACAGGGCTGGCACCTGCTCGCCGTTAAAGATTACGAAGCCATCGAAGAAAGAAGGAGGTCGGGGCGCCATAACCAGTCCGAACCCTGGATTTTGACCTTCGACCGGCTACTGGGAAATTCGCCCTTTCCATCGGTTATGCGCAGGATGTTGCATACTCTTGAGACATATTACCGTTACCCGGTAGACATAGAGTTTACGGTCAACTTCTCCGCTGATGGCGGGATACAGGTAAACCTCCTGCAATGCCGGCCCCTACAAACTGGTAAGAAGTCGGATAAAGATGGGGAAGGTATCAAGCCCGTACCTGAACACATTCTTTTCGCCACCCGCGGAAATTTCATGGGTGGGACTCTACTATCCCTGAAAAGAATAATCTATGTTCAACCGGATGCATATGGTACCCTACCGTTGTCAGATAGGTACCAGGTTGCCCGGCTGGTAGGAGAACTCAACCGGTTGCCCGGAGACCGTGCTTCAATGCCCACCATGCTCATCGGGCCGGGACGGTGGGGCACCTGTTCACCTTCCCTGGGCGTCCCGGTTACGTTTGCGGAGATCTGTAATATCGCGGTACTCGTGGAGGTGGCAGTGCAGAAGGACGGCTACATGCCGGAACTCTCCTTCGGTACCCATTTCTTTCAGGACCTGGTCGAAACCCAGATCTTCTATGTCGCCCTTTTCCCGGGTAATGAAGGGGTAGTCTTTAACCGGGAGCTCCTCGAGCTGGCCCCTAACTCATTAGCGAAGTTATTACCCAGCCATGACAAGTGGGACCCGGTAATCAAGGTAATCGACCTTGCCGACCTGCGGCAGACGCTTTGGCTGGATGCCGACCTGGTTTCTAATAACCTGGTATGCTATCTGTCTTCCGTTTCTTAATGCCTTACCCTGTTCGTTTCAACCGAGGTTTGAACGGCACCCCGCCAATCAAGAACCACCACTGGTCTTTCCCCCATCGCTCAAGGTCTGCACTGCTCTGGGACCTTATTACTCGCTCGGACCCTCTAACCCCAAGGCTATTCTCTGACCCTTAAATCAGCTCCAAGTACCCCTGCCGGCTTTCCCCCGCTTCCCGGGATAGGAACCGCGATGGTGAGGCAGGGCTGGCGCGTTATGGCCGAGATGTACACCGGTGATTTATAAACCCTGCCGGCTATTGCTTCTTGCCACCACGGGCGTACTTTGGCATTGGCAAGGCCCGCTGCTGGTTCGCTAAAAATAAAGGTCCCATCCACATGATTGCTGTAAATTGCTTCAAGCATATCGTGTTTATCTAAGAACTTTTTCAAAATATCCTCATGCAAGTCCGATGCCAAACTTTGTATTTCAGGAAGAATAGCCAGATGCTGTAAGTCCTCAATTATTCCAGCGATTGTCTTATCATCCACCCTAACGCGGGCCTGCGCATTCCCATTTTGTACAGCTTTACTAACGGCTGTTGTCAGGGCTTCCCCCACGCGCTGTAACAGATTTGTCGTTCTTCGCAAGCTTTCCAAAGCATCTCCCCACATTGCCAATTGTGTGGCCAATTGCCTCGAATACCCGCTGATCTTTTCCTGCGCCTGTCTGGTCTCCTCGACTATTTTGGTCATTGTGGCCTGGTGAAGCTTCATGCTTTCCTCCACCTCCCCGGCTACTCCCTCAACCATGGCGCGGGTATCCTGCTGCCCTCTGGTAACGGCAGCTATTGCCTCCCCGACTTTCGATTTCACGATCTGTGTGAATTGTGCCGTTTCCTTTACTCCCTGGGAACTTTTATCGGCCAGGTTCCTCATCTCCTGGGCTACAATCCCGAAACCACGCCCGTGAACACCGGCGTGGGCAGCCTCGATCGCCGCATTCAATGACAACAATCGCGTACGATCGGCGATTTTGCCAATTCGGACGAGGATACCATCGATTTCGCCAACTACCCCCTTCAGGCTGTCCAGCTTTTCGTTGGTTTCCTCCATTATGCTCTTTATGTCCTCCGAAGACGCTGTTACCGACTGGAACGCTTGATTTGCCCTGGCTAGAGCCTGTTCTCCCGTAGTCACGGTTCGGGCCAATCCTTGCATAACCATTTCTACCAGAGCGGTACTGTTACGCAGATTATCAAACGCACCGGCCAATTCGTCGGCCAATGCGACTGCCTCCTGAATCTGCGCTGTAGCTGAGGCCACTTGCGCGACGGTTACCTGGAGTTCGGCGGCAAAGCCATAGACCAGCTGCCGCAGGTCTTCAGCCCGCGCCGCCAGATCCCGTCGCATACCCGAATAATGTTCCAGGTTGACAGGTTCGGCTATCCGCCCTGCAGCTAACCGCTCCATTTCCGCCAGGAGAAGCTCCATTTCTCCAGATTCAACCACTTCGGATTGCAACGTCTTCAAAATACCTGTCACCTCCATTGAGTCTTGGACCGGGCATTCAAGAAAACAAAAGCCCCTGATACTCAAGAACCTCTCGATTCCTGGATACAGGGGCATCGCCGCCTCCGGGCTACCGCAGCCTCGCGGTCCATAGCATCTGATATGTTCAGGTGAGACTGGCTAGAAATACATATTCCCCATGCTTTTACGGGAACTCCTTCATCTGGGTTCCGGCACCCTTGCCAGAATCCATCCACTTTACATTATTGTCTCAATAGCCGGAAAACACAACCCTTCTCGGTAAAGAATCATGTATACTATTGCTTTCCGTAAAAGTCTCATGAGCTACTCTTCTTTTGACACACTTTATTTCCCATCACACTGTCGGACTGTGCGCCAGGAATGCCAGTCCTTTTGGTCATCCAGGTAACCCCCGGTGTTAATCCCGGTATACACGTCCACCGCAAAAGGCTTTACCG
>JAAYAC010000092.1 GCA_012719535.1 Syntrophomonadaceae bacterium
ACTACATACAACCAGTAGTCCTTCTTCAGCCTGGCGGCGGTCTTGTATTCGTTGGCGGTAAGGGCAATCGAGTCGACCCCGGCTCGGCCCTTGACTTCAATAAAACGGACCTCGACCGCGGTTTGCGGGTCTTCAGGGTGAGGCCGGCGCGATATCAAGTCAAAGCCGCGGTTTTCCTTTTCCACACTGACTACCTGCCAGCCGCGGGCCTCCTCATAGTCGATGACTGCCTGAACGGCTATTCGCTCAATCTCCTCATCGCGGACCATGGGGGCCATTGCTGGAGAACTTCGTTCAGGGTGGGGTAAGGCCCAGGCCGCCCCCAGGTGTTGAACATCGGCTATGGTACAGTGCCGCTCCTGCATGAGTTCCGCCCGGCGCCGCTCCAGGCGGGCGTTTAATTCCTCCAGCCGGTCTTCAATGGCCTTCATGTTGGCTATCAGCAGCGGGTTGGTATCCCCCGCCTCGTATTCCTCGTACAGCTCGGCATAACGCAGGTTCTGCCGGTGGATCAGCTCTTTAAGGCTGATTTCCAGGTGGTGGAATATGGTTTCTATTTCTTTTTCCCTGCCGGCTTTAACCTCTTGGAGGAAAGGATGCAGGGCCTGTTCCAGCAGGAACCGCTCCATGTTGCCCCGGTTGGGCCAGCCATTATTAACAGGAACATTTACCCCTGCCGGAGCGGGGATCAGGTCTAAAAAGATGGTGGGCTGGCGGATGGCCATCACCCCGTCAGCACTTGCTTCTACCACAAAAAGGCGGCGGTGGAGAACATTCCCCCGCCCATCCTTGATAGCCGCCGAGAAAACGTCTAACCGCGAAGGATGTTCACGGTGCAGGTCGAAGAATACCGCTCCCCGCAGAACATCGTTTTGTACCTGTTCCAGTACATCCTCGCGCACACATTCAAATAGCGGGTGTCCCGGCGTAACCCATTCGCTGACCGGATCCTCAGCCAATAGTTTCCGATCGAACACGATCTGCTTGTATTCGCGGCCCAGCTTACCGAACCGCGGTTCCAACCGCTCGCCAATGGGCCAGAGGGTACGAGGTATACGGCCGATACGGTATATGTGTTGCCCGTTTTTCGTTTCCCGGGGATGTATGCCTACGAGGGGACCGGCCTGAACAAAGAAGTCCTCCACCACTTCGGGGACTAAGCGGCGTTCTTTAGCCTCTTCTGATTTGCCAATGATGGCCGACAGGTTCAACTCGCGTTTAGCCAGCCCTTCCAGAGCGGAATGGGTAATGGCCCGGAACCGTTCGGTATCTACCTGTTCTACAATCCGACTCTTAATCACTTCTTCCGTGAGGTTGCGGGCATACATGTCCCTCACCATGCGTTCCAGCTGGTTGGCCGGGAAGATGTCCCCCAGTACGTTGAATACTTTCCCCGTGCGTTTGGGATCCAGGTCGTCTTCGATCTTTTTGACGCGCTCAAACAGCTGATAGAGCACCCGGCCTTCGCGCGTGTTGGTGGCTACGAAGTTTAAGATCAAACAGTCCCTTTCCTGACCGTAGCGGTGAATGCGGCCCATGCGCTGTTCCAGGCGCACCGGGTTCCAGGGGATATCGTAGTTTATCATGAACCAGCAAAACTGCAGGTTGATACCTTCCCCGGCTGCTTCGGTGGCAACCATGACCTGGCATTCCTCCCGGAACTCCCGCTCGGCGCAGATGCGGGTGCCGGGGGTGTCTCGATCACCGATGTTCATGCCGCCGTGAATCTGGGTAACGGTCAGCCCCCACTCCCGCAACTTGCTCACCAGGTAATCCAGGGTCTCGCGGTGTTCGGTGAAAATAAGCAGTTTCATGTTGGGGTCTTGAAAGATACCCTGTTCAGTAATGACTTCTTTCAATTTACCCAGCTTCGACTCCACTTCCCGTTCCTCCAACCGGCGGGCATCCTGGATAAGCCTTTCCAGCTGCAGTATTTCCTCTTTGAGCGCGACCGGATCAACCGAGGCTACTACGTCCTCCAACTGGGCTATGATTTCCTGTTGTTCCTCTTCGGGGAGATCGTCAAAGTCTTCGGGGAGCTTCCGGTTAATCTGCTCCCTGCGGTAACCTTCGGGATCCGCCAGTATCTTTTCCCTTTTGTCTTTCATCCGCTCCAGGCTGCGCCTCACCGCATACACGCTGGAGGCAAACCGCCTTTGCAGCATGGCCATGGTGAACCCCAGGGCCCGTCCCCGGGCCGAATCGTCGGCCGCCGCTTTGATGGACTGGTCTTCGACATAACGGGTAAGAGCGTTGTAAAAGTCCCATTCTTCTTCATCGATCTCGAATTCAATGGTCTGGACATTACGCCTGGTGAACAGGGTTCTGACCTCACCGGTTTCGGGTGAGGGAAAGGTGACCAAGGCCTCCTTGACCCTCCGCAGGTAGAAAGGAGCATGGTTTCTTTGCATAGCCTCCTCCAGGCTCTTAACGTCTCCATATATGTCTTTGTCGAGCAGGGCCAGAAACAGGCGGAAGTTCTCCGCATCACCCTTGTGGGGGGTCGCGGTCATAAGCAAATAGTGGTCCGTCATCTCTGACAGCCTCTCGCCCAACTGGTAAGCCAGAGTCTTCTTGTCCGAGCTGTAAGCGCTCATTTTGTGAGCTTCGTCAACCACGACAAGATCCCAGCGGCTGCGTAACAGGCTGTCTTTGGCATCCTCGATACGGGAAACCCAGGACACCGAGGTGATTACCTGGCTTTTCTCCTGCCAGGGGTTGGAGCCGTAGGTCGCTCTAAGGACTTCGCCGCGGACTATCTCGAAGTTTTCACGAAAACGGTCTTTCAGCTCTCGCTGCCACTGAAAACACAGGTTGGCCGGTGTGACGATGAGGATTCTCTGTATCAGCCCCCGTATCTTGAGTTCTTTGATCAACAGCCCGGCCATAATAGTCTTGCCCGCCCCGGGGTCGTCGGCCAGGAGAAATCGGATGCGGGGCAGTTTCAGAAAATAGTCGTAAACCGCCTCCAGCTGGTGCGGCAGCGGGTCTACCCGGGCGATAGACAGCGTAAAATACGGGTCGTATTCATAAGCCATTCCTAACCGCAGGGATTCTACACCCAGGCGGAACCTGGCGGCATCCCCATCGAAGGGTTGTTTCTCCGGGGTAGCTTCCAAGGTGGTTACTTGTTCAGGGGATAAAATGGCCTCGCGAACCTGTCCGGTTTTCATCCCCTTACCTACCAGCTTGACCGAGGTACCCATGGGGGCCACTATTAATACTTGAACCGGCTCAGGGAAAACCGGCCCGCGTATAATTACACCAGGCTTTAGCTCTTCGATACTGAGCACTTTCTCAGTCATGTTCCTCCATCTCCTTGATGGGCATGGGCAAACCACCCTTTATCAACAGCCCGGCCATCTGCCTTATGCCAGATAACTGCATAACTCGATATAACTTCACACATTGAATCAGGATTTTACTGTAAAGTATTCCTCAATCGTCATCATTTTCCTCCTTGATTGCGTCCCCGAGCCGGTAAAGGCCGAGTCTGCACCCATCTTTAGAAAGCCGGAATACAAGAGATTCCGGCGCTAATGCGGTGGTATACCTCTACATCTTCTATAGTGGTGCCGTTTTGGTAATATCACTATGAAATTGGGGAAATAAGTATGATGAAGGTGCCGTTGGCAGGAGCTACAGGGCAGGACAAATGTTCAGCGTTTTTGGAGCAGGCACCTGTAGTAGCGGAGGGGACTTACAGCCCGGCTTGCCCAATGACCAGAGCAGCCATCTTAACGGTAAAGGTGGCATCTTCGATGGCTCTAGCTGCGTCTTGGCCTGTATATTCTTCGGTCGGAATGAAATCCACATCGCCGTAAAAGGCGAATTCTCTCTCTTTGCGCAACCACTTCGATATGCTTGCCAGCCTGGTGGCGTTAGCCTTTACTTTTTTCGGAAGGCGATCTGAGTACTCCACTACCAAATACCCCACATCGTGCTGTTTAGGGGGTTCAATCCCGATGTGTCTCAAGACACCCTTTAGAGAGCCAACTCAACGATCTCTTGAGCCTCGCGGACCACATCAGAATACGCCTCCTCAGCCATCAACACATCGAGGATTTTCAGCCTTTTCATCGCTTTGATCAGGTAGCTTTGAGCCAGAGTAGCCGAATTCATATCTCTATCTCCTCACCGGGCCTGTAGTCTCTTTTCAACACCCAGTACCACGCCCCCTTACGGTAGTGTTTGACAGCTCCCAGCTCGGCCAGACGCATTTTTTGCCGCTGAAAACAATTGAATAGGAAATCCTCTCGGTCGTAGAGAATCCGGGCGTCTTCGAGCATGTCGAGAAAGAGGAGACTTCCGGCCAGAACCTCGTCTCTGTCCTTCAGCACAGGTGACAGGTCCACCGAGATGTGGTGCAATTGAGGAAGACAAGCCTTAACCTTCGCTTCCACCTGGTTGAACTCCGCCATCCTCTTCAAGCGACCCCGCGGCATGTCGTCTGCGACCAGCAACAGGTCAATATCTGAATCCGGTCGAGGAGTGCCACGACCCACCGATCCGAACACCGCCAGCGATACGAGCCGGTTACCATACACCTCCTTAATTGCCCTTAGCAATGCCTGCAAAGCCATTTCAAATTCTTCTCTAAACATGGACCGAGCCCCCCCACCTTATTGCCCACCCTCTTACAGCTTCCAGCTATTAACTTTATTGTACCTGTTCCCGTCAATAAACTCTAGACCACCAACCATGGGTACG
>JAAYAC010000093.1 GCA_012719535.1 Syntrophomonadaceae bacterium
CGGCGGTTAGGCTTGCGCACCGAGGCCTCCCTCCGTTTTGAAAAGGGCGCCGATGTCTTTGGGATAATTAGGGCAGTTGACCGTGCCGCCCAGCTTATTGGGGAACTGGGCGCCGGAGAGGTAGTACGGGGGGTGTGCGATGAGTTTCCCGGCCGGCGCGAAGCCAGGATCGTGGAGTTGAGACCGGACCGGGTCAACCGCCTGCTGGGGACCCGGCTGTCGCCCGAAAGCATCCGGGGTTATCTGGAGAACCTGGGCTTCCCGCTGGAAGCTGCAGGTGACAGGTTGCGGGTAACTGTTCCTTCCTGGCGTCCGGATATCGAACTGGAAGCGGATCTAATCGAAGAGGTAGCCAGGTTGCACGGGTACGAAAATATTGCCTCCACCCTGCCCCACGGTCCTGTGACCGAAGGGATACGGACCCCCTGGCAGCGATTCAGGGACAGGGCGGTGGATGTACTGGCACGCTCGCTGACCGAAGTGGTAAACTACAGCTTCATAAACCCGCGTTATTTTGACCTCATGTTGCTGGACAGGAATGACCGGTGGCGCCGGGTGGTTCCGATTGCCAACCCGCTTTCTGAGGAGCAGAGCGTTATGCGGACTACGCTGCTTCCCGGTATTCTGGACACGGTAAGCCGTAACCTGGCCCGGCGCAATGAAGACCTGGCCCTTTTCGAGGTAGGAGCGGTATTCTACCCGCAGGAGAAAGGGCTACCAGAAGAAAAACTCAATGCCTGTATGGTTGCCACCGGGCGTACTGCCACCAACTGGCATGTTCCTTCCATAGAGATGGATTTCTTTTACTTGAAAGGGATTTTAGAAGATTTCCTGTCCACCGTAGGAGTAGCGGGCTGGCAAATGGAACCGGTCACCGGCCATCCTGCTTTCCATCCGGGACGTGCCGCGCGGATTCGAGTGGGGGAAAAAGAAGTGGGGATCATCGGCGAAATTCATCCCCTGGTCCGGGAGAATTTCGCAATTAAACAACGGGCCTGTGCCTGTGAGCTCGACCTGGAGATGGTTTTCGCCGCGGCCACGGTTCGCCGCATGACTGCGGGTGTGACTCGCTATCCTGCAGTATCAAGGGACCTGGCCGTCCTGGTACCAGATGAAGTCCCGGCCGGTGTAGTTGCCAGGGTGATTCAGACCGCGGGAGGAGAACTGTTAAAGGAGCTAATCCTTTTCGACGTTTATAAAGGGGCCCAGATACCCGTGGGCTACAAGAGCTTGGCCTACAGCTTGACTTTTCAAGCGCCGGCCGAGACCCTTACGGACGAACAGGTCAGCAACCTGATGCAGAGGGTTCTGCAGGGCCTTGAACATAGCGTGGGTGCCAGACTAAGGTAAGCGTGCCCCTTCCCGGGATTTCCAGTAAACACCAGGAGGAAATCGGCCGTGGTTTAAAGAAATCAGTAACCTGAACTTAAAGGACACGGGGCATAACGGTTGGTCCTACCCGTGTAAAAGAGGGCACAAGGCCCTCTTTTCATTTATCATCTGAATAGTGAAATCAGCGACAGAATGTTTTAAAAGAAAGGTCGGGACACCATACTAAATTCATGGAACTTTAGTATGGTGTCTCTCTTACTGACCATTATTGCTCAGTATTGATGTTTATAGATCACAGGCATGTGTGCTACAATTAGTTTGAGTGAATTTAAGGCGGGAACGAGTGATGAAA
>JAAYAC010000094.1 GCA_012719535.1 Syntrophomonadaceae bacterium
GCATTGAATAGAGCCGAGTGCAGGTGTGGGAGGCGAAGCCTTTTACTGAACTTAGATACTTGCCGGCGAAGAGTCGGTAAAATAACAAGAATGGGAGGGTTAAGAATGGAAAACACGGCTGTAGTATGGAAGAAGGAAAACGGTATCTGCACTATCACGTTGAACCGTCCGGAGGCAATGAATGCCCTGAACGGCGACCTGGTAAATGGCATGGTGGCGGCTTTCCAGGATTGTTACGATGAAAGCGTGCGCGCGGTGGTTCTCACCGGGGCCGGAAAAGCCTTCTGCCTGGGCGGGGACATCGCCGCCGCCAGCAAGTACGGTGATGGCGACTTGCAGGCGTTTTTCAGGGATTTTACCGTGCCGCTATCCCGCTTGATTTCGGATATGAGGCAGCTGCCCAAGCCGATCATTGCCAGCATAAACGGTATATGCGCCGGAGTGGGGATGAGTTTTGCGGCGGCCTGCGACCTGCGTATATGCCACAGCAAAGTGGTATTCAAGCAGGCGTACACGGGGGTGGGCATCAGCCAGGACGGAGGCTTCACCCAGATGGTGCCCCTTATCGTAGGATTCGGGCGAGTAAGTGAGATGATCTTCCTGGATGAGGTGATTCCCGCCGACAAGGCGCTGGCCTGGGGATTCGTCAACAAAGTCGTAGCTCCGGAAGAGCTGCAGGAAGAAACTGCGAAAATGGCCCGAAAGCTGGCTGACGGGCCTACCAAAGCTTTTGCGGCTTCCAAAGCCCTGATTAACAAGAGCATGCTTCCTTTCCTGGAATGCCAGCTGGAAGCGGAACGTTTTGGGGTCATGAGCACTTCCTTGACCGAGGATTACAGAGAGGGGATCGCCGTATTCACCCGGCAGAAGGTGGCTCCGGAGTTCAAAGGCAAGTAAAAAGCGGGAGGGGAAAAGATGTCGGGGGTTAATTGGAAGGAAGATTACCAAAGAAAACTGAAAACATATGAAGAAGCTGCTCAACTGGTGAGACCTGGCGACATAGTGGGAACTGCCCTGGGAGCCGGGTGATAGCTCACCCCGACCTGCGTGGAGAATTGCGTAACAGCCTGAAAACACGATTCTATCCCAACATTCCCCAATAGCCTGGCAACCAAATAAGTGGAGCCACAGTTACTGACAAGCGGGCGGCTGCGAATCATCTAACTTCTCTTCTTCCCCCTGGCGTCAACAGGGTCCCTGTGCAAGCAGCCGCCCGCTTGTTTTTGTCTGGGCCGAAATGCCCCGCCATGTCGAATTGTGTAGAAGATTGACGACATCTTGGCAAGAGGAAGCTGCTGATCAATGTAGAACTCATATACAAGTATATAAATGGAAGAGGTCAGCAATATTGTATCTGTATGAATACTGGGTGGTATTTGTTAACAGTTTTATGGCCGGTGCAGTAGGCAGTTGGCTGGGGCTGGTGTTGCTCAACTTGAGGCCTAAACTTAACAAAGTGGGTTTGGTGGGGCTATGCTATGCCACCCTGGCCGTGTTTTTGAAGAGCACCAGTATTGACTTTCACGGCACTCACTTCATCATCCTTACGCTGTTACTGGTCCCGACCATCATGATCGTATGGAACCTGAGCCTCTCGACTGCTGCAATTGCCAGCATTTTAGGGACGCTTGCCCTGGCTATAGGCGAAGCGGTTTTCATGCCCCTTTTCCTGAAGTTGTTGGGCCTGCCTATTGACGTGGCCTTGCGCGACCCGGTGATCAGCGTCCTGATGGCCCTGCCCCAGGTTGCCGCCTGTCTGGCTATCATACTTTTGTGCATCAAGTTCAATTTGCATATTGCCGATCTCAGCCGCGGTGGGGGGGAAACAGCCACCCCGTATACCCGGGCGCGAGACATGAGAATTACCTTCCTTGTCATCATATTCTTCGGCATAATTCTGGTTCAGACCTGGTGCAATATCATCATCTTTACTATCAATACCAGCTACCATCTCAGCGGGCTACCGACAATGATTGCCGGAATCATCTCCAATGTAAGCATTCTGGCGGCGGGTTTGATGGTGGGCCTGGTCATCAGGCAGCTGATATCGCTCATCGAAAAGGAGAACCAGTACAAGGTCCAAGCCGAGTACATCAGCGCTATGGATGAATTGTATACGTCAATCATGGCCCAAAGAC
>JAAYAC010000095.1 GCA_012719535.1 Syntrophomonadaceae bacterium
GATAATAATCCGGTGGTTAAGGGGGAGGAATAGTGAAAACATGGCGTCGGCTACATCTATGGGTGGGCCTGCTCGTAGCGCTGCTAGTGTTGCTTGAGGCTATAACCGGGCTCTTGTTGAATGAACCATGGCTAATCGGCATAAACAGACCATCACCGGGGCAGGCAGACAACTTGGGAAACGCCACAGGCAACCATGCTGGACGTATAATTCTTGATGATGACAGGTGGCCTGGCCGAAGGGCTTGGCAGGGTGGTCCTCCTGACTATGCCGGTGGGCAATCTGAGTTGATGAGAGTTATCAGGGGCCTTCACACTGGCAAGTTGGCCAATGCGGATTTGTCCGTCCTTCTTGATATAACAGCGATAGGCTTGATTATTCTTACGGTAACGGGGATTATTCTCGCTATAACCGTTATAAGAGCACAACTCCGGTCAAAGATGAGAAAGGCCGATTCTTGATTTTGCTGCCAGCTCAATTCTGTAGATGAAGTAGAGAGCAGCAAGGCGCGAGCTGATGCATAGCAAGGAGGCAGTAATTGTGGGATACTTTTTTTGCCCAGGAGGTCGAAAAACATGGTTAGACTAAGACTTATATCGGTGGTGAAGGGGTTAAGTGCGTTCCTGGCCGGTATTCTGGTCATGGCTGCGTTGACGTTCACCGGCGGCATGAAGGGAATGCCCCATATCACCTGGGGAGAAGCAACCAGTACCGAGACTGTGGCGGCTGCCTTGCCGGTACAGGCGTCGTACAACATTCCAGACGTGGTCTCCAGGGTCAGCCCGGCTGTGGTAACTATCCGTACTACCGAACAGATCGACCAGAAGCTTGACCCTTTTTTCAACGACCCCTTTTTTCGACAGTTTTACGGACGCCGATACCGGGCTCAAGAGCAGCCCCGGGTGAGCCAGGGGCTGGGCTCGGGCTTCATTATATCTAAAGACGGGTATATTCTGACTAACGAGCATGTTATTAGCGGCGCGGACGAAATCGAGGTAACCCTGTCAGGCGGAAACGAATCCTATCCTGCCCGAAAGGTAAGCGCCGACTATGATCTCGACTTGGCGGTGCTAAAAATTGATGCCGGCCAAGACCTGCCCACTGTACCTTTGGGAAACTCGAACAGCGCCAGGGTGGGCGACTGGGTAATCGCCATCGGCAATCCATACGGCCTGGACCACACGGTAACAGTTGGCGTAATCAGTGCCAAGGGCAGGCCTATTACCATTGAAGATCGCCAGTACGAAAACCTGCTTCAAACCGACGCCTCCATTAACCCGGGCAACAGCGGCGGCCCCCTGTTGAACCTGAAGGGCGAAGTGGTTGGTATCAACACCGCGATCAATGCCGAAGCCCAGGGTATTGGCTTCGCCATTCCCAGCAGCACCGTCCAGGCTGTTATTAAGGGCCTGGTGAAGTAAAAAGGATATGGCGGCATGGCGTCGTTCATGGTTATGTGGGCGGTGGGGGGTTCAACATGGTTTAAGGAGGTAGGTGGGTTGCGAGTTTGGTTGGTCATGATTCTATGTGCAGGACTGGTCCTGTCGAATGTTGGTACGGCCTGTGCCGCCGTACCTGAAGAGCAGGGACTAACCCTGCAACAAGCCATCGATAAGGCTGTTGCATACAATCCTGCTTTACGAGCCAAGGCGCTCAGCATCGACCAGGCGGAATACAACCGGGAGGCAGCGGCGGCGGCAGTGACCTTCACCCCTACAGGACAAACGGATCCCGATACCGAAAAGAAATTTCTTAACCTGGTGCAAAAGGACTTGAATTGGCAGGCGGCTAAAAAGGACTATGCGGCGCAGAAAGACTCGGTAGTCATCCAGGTATACAAGGCTTACTTCGGGGTTTTACAGGCTCAGGCAGCGCTGGAGTCGGCGCAGAAATCCCTTGACTATGCTGGTTGGCAAAAGCGTGGGGCTGTGCTCAAGCACCAGTTCGGAGCTGCCAGCGCTTGGGAGGTGGAGCAACAGGCTGACGCCTACGAAGCGGCGCGGGCCGAACTTGCCGCCGCCACGCAAAGCCTGGACAATGCCTACCAAAAGTTCGAACAACTGCTGGGCTTGTCTGCCGGTTCGCGTCCCCAGCTGACAGAACAACCCTCATTTGTGCCGCTGGAAGTCACCAGCCTGGACGCAGCCGTCTCCAGGGTTCTGGAGGAGAGCCCTTCGGTCTGGAAAAGCAAGCAGGCCATCACTCAGGCCCAAATAGCCCTGGACATATACAGCTTCGGGCCGGCCGAAGCTAACACCTACAAGGCTACGGAACAGGGGGTGGCCATTGCCGAAAACAACCTGAACACCGTGAAGGACGAACAGGCGCAGGCGGTCAGGTCTCTCTACTACAGCATCAAACAAGTGGAAAGCAACTACCAGAGCCTGGCCGAAAAACTGAGGCTGGCGGAGCGGAACCTCAATCTAACCCGCTTGAAACTGGCCAATGGCACGGCGAGCCGGGCCGAAGCGGCTAAGGCGGAGGCTGAGGCGGCTCAGGCCCGGACGGCCCTGCTGGACGCGACCTGCCAGCATCTGGTGTTGGTGCGCCAATTCTTAACCCCGTGGGCTGCGTAAGGCGAAAGTTGGGTTAAATCATCTGAGTGCCGGCGCAAGCGTGGTGGTATCCTCAATTGCGTCCAGTGGGGTATTGGTTGTATGGGAGGGAGAAGGTATGGTTGAACGTTTAGCGCGCCTGTGGTCCTGGGTGCTCAACCGCCGGACCTGGGCTATCCTGGTACTGGTCGCTCTGGGTGGCGGTCTGGCGGTTTGGCGTCTGCTGGCGGCCGGCCAGGAAGGCAGTACATACACAACCGCAACCGTCAAATACGCTGACGTGGCTGAATCGGTGAGCGCCTCCGGCCAGGTGGAGCCCGTACAGCAAGTGACGCTCACCTTCAAGTCCCAGGGCTATGTGGAACAGTGTAATGTCAAAGTTGGGGACCAGGTCAAAGCCGGCCAGGTGCTGGCAGTGGAACGCAGCGACGATCTCAAGGCACAGTTGACGCAAGCCCAGGCCAGCCTGGCAATGGCCCAGGCCAAGTACGAGCAGCTCGTCTCCACCCAGCCCGCGAAAGTTGCGCAGGCGGAAGCCCAGGTTGACCAGGCCAAGAGCAACCTGGAACTGGCCAAGCTCACGCTGGAACGAACTGAACCCATGGTTGAAGCGGGGTTGGCTTCACAGGCCGAACTGGATGCTGCCCAAAACAGTTACCAGTCGGCATTATCGCAGTATAAGAATGCTGTGTATAATCTGGAACTTACGAAGAACCCGGCAGATATCGAGTCCGCTGCCGCCCAGGTGAAGTCGGCGCAGGCACAGGTGGTGCAGGCCGAAAACAGCTTCGACAACGCGCGTATTACGGCGCCTTTCGATGGCTTCGTAGCCCAGATCGACGGCAATGTCGGGCAGTGGACCGGCGGAACGGGTGAGAGCTCGCAGTTTGCCATCATTGTGTCTTCGACGGTGCTGCAGCTCGCGGCTCAGGTTAACGAAGCCGACATCAGCAAGGTGCGCGTGGGCCAGGCGGTTACCTTCACCGTGGACACGTATCCGGACAAGACGTTTTCCGGCAAGGTCATTTCGCTGGCACCCCTCGCCACTACGGTCAACAACGTGCAGGTCTATGACGCAGTCATTGCTATCGACGATTACAGCGGGTTGCGCGCAGGGCTCCCGGCTTCGGTCAACATTATTATCAACCAGGCCCGGCACGTCCTGGTAGTACCGCAGTCCGCCCTTGATTACGGGGCTGCCTATAGGGCGGCCAACCGGCAAAGGCGGGGCCAGCGTTCGGGAGCAGGTGCCTCTGCCCCCGGCAGCCGCCTCGGGCAGAATGGCGCAACGACGGATGCCGCTAGACAAAGCGGTGCCGGTGCTGCCAACCGCTCCACCGTGGTCGTGCTTGAAGGGGACAAAGAGGTGTTGAAACCGGTGCAGACCGGGTTAACTGACGGGGTCAACGTGGAAATAAAATCCGGTCTGGCCGCGGGCGACATCGTGGTGACAGGGACCACAGGCGTTGCCCAGTCTTCCGCTTCCAGCACCGGCCAGCGCTCGACCTCGGGCTCAGCCCAGCGCTCGCTGATGCCAATGCCCGGTGGGCCAGGCAGGCCATAAGGACGGGGTGAGCACCGTGGACCAAGTACCACTTATACAATGCCGGGGTATCACCAAGGTGTACCCACTGTCGGGGGTGGAGGTGCACGCCCTGCGCGGGGTGGATTTGAACATCGCCCAGGGAGAAATGGTTGCTATCATGGGGGCATCAGGTTCGGGCAAATCCACCTTGATGAATATCCTCGGGTGCATGGATCGACAAACGGGCGGCAGCTACCTGCTGGAAGGTATCGATGTAAGCACCCTCGATGACAGCCAACTGGCGACACTACGCAACCGCAAACTGGGTTTCGTCTTTCAACGGTATAACCTGCTGGCCCGTAGCACTGCGCTGCACAATGTGGAACTGCCTCTCTTTTATGCCGGCTTTTCTCCCGCCGAAGCGAAAAAAGAGGCCTTGCTGGCTCTGGAGCAAGTGGGGCTGCGTGACCTGGCCGGCCACCGTCCCAACCAGATGTCGGGGGGCCAGCAGCAACGGGTGGCCATTGCCCGGGCAGTGGTAAACCATCCCCTGGTCCTCCTGGCCGACGAACCAACTGGCGCCCTGGATACGGTGAGCAGTGTCGAAATTATGCAGCTCTTCCAGAGAATGCATAACGAACGGGGGGTAACGGTTATCATCGTTACCCACGAACCCAACATAGCCGACTTCTGCCCGCGCAAAGTAGTCATGCGTGACGGGGTTGTTGTCAGCGACGATAACCCAAGTGGCTCGCATCGAACCATGGAGGAGGCGTAGATTATGACCATAAGGCCCACCGTCTTGGCCGGTTTTGCCATCCAGGCCTTGCAGGCCAATAAGATGCGTTCTTTTCTCACCATGCTGGGGGTCATCATCGGCGTAGGGGCGGTGATCGTGATGATGGCCATCGGCCAGGGCACCCAGAATCAGGTGCTTTCTCGCATCAACCAGCTCGGTGCCAACCGCTTGACCGTAATGGCAGGCGCGCAAGGAGGACCGCCGGGGAGAACTACCAGTGCCGGCAACCCTCTCACTCTGAGTGATGTCGAGGATATCTCCCAGCTGTCGTTCGTGAAGGCGGTGGCTCCTACGGTCCGGGGCAGCGTGGTGGCCACCCAGGGGAACCATACCTGGAACACTGGCATCACCGGTACCACCCCGGAGATGGCGGACATTTCTTCCCTGGTGCTGCAAAGCGGCCGCTTCTTCAACCAGGCGGACCTCAAGGCAGCGTCACCAGTGGCGGTGCTGGGACAGACCGCTTACGAGAACCTGTTTTCTTACGGCGTTGACCCCGTCGGCAGCCAGATCCGGTTGCAGGGGATAAGCTTCAGGGTCATCGGCCTCCTGCGGCCGGTAGGGGCAACGGCCGGCTCTGATCAGGACGACGTCATCTATATCCCCGTTACCACCGCCCAGATCCGACTGCTGGGCACCTCCAACCAGTTGGTAAACGCGATAACGGTGGAGGTGCAGGACCAGGCATACATGGACCGCGTGCAGGCGGACATAACCTCGCTGCTGCGCAAGAAGCACCGGCTCACCGAAGCCCAGGAAGATGACTTCAGAATCATGAACAACGCGCAGATCCAGGAACAGGTGGAGTCGGTAACCGGCACCCTCACCCTCTTCCTGGCAGCTGTGGCCGGTATTTCCCTTGTGGTCGGGGGTATAGGCATCATGAACATCATGCTGGTCTCGGTTACTGAACGTACACGCGAGATAGGGGTGCGCATGGCTATCGGCGCTTCCAAGCGGGATATCCTGGCCCAGTTTCTCCTGGAAGCGGTGCTGATGAGCCTGGGCGGGTCTCTGATAGGTATACTTTTGGGGATGGTCGCAACCGAGGTGTTCGCCATGGTCACTACCTGGCCGGTCGCCATCTCGCTCTCTTCTGTCCTGCTGGCGGTAGGTACCGCCAGTATCATCGGCATCTTCTTCGGTTTCTACCCGGCCCGCCACGCGGCCAACCTCAATCCTGCCCAGGCGTTGAGTTATGAGTAATAAGAAGGTGCGGATTTAACCTCCGTCTACCGATGCTGGGTGTAGTGGAATAGGCCAAGTTTGAGAAAAACTCTCGGGCAGCATAGAGGGTGAGAACCCGTCAATTGTCTGCAGTATCCATAAAGTGGAGTTTGGCATCATGGGGGCCAAACCGGCAGCACGGGCAAAATGCTCTCGCCGGGGAAAGGGCATTGGGTTGTCTCTTGTTGGCGGGAAGTTGAGAACAAGGCACTGAAGGCGCGGTCAGAGTATGTCGCCGATTGTGAATTAAACAGAAACATTATGAAAGGAGGACCAGCTTTCCAGCCTGGTCCTCCTTTTCGGTACTGTCTGTCGACGTGATGCCGTAAATCAGTCGGTCTGAGCCTGGCCGTTGGGGCCGCCCATACGGCAGCCGCGGTGGCCGCCGTGACCTCTCCAGTTCTTCATCTGGGACTGTTGCTCGGGGGTAAGAATATTCTGCATTTTTTCCCTGTTCTGTTGTCTTATTTGTTGCAGCTGGGCGCGCAGGTCATTGATTTCCTTGATCTTAGCATCAACAGCTGCCTTATCGGGGTTCTTATCAAACCCCATCTGTCTCAGTTCGAACATGGCGTCCTGGAGTCTGGCCCGCAGGTCCTTAGTGGCTTCGTAGCAGCTCTTGTCGATGTCTTTCAACTTCTGGGCCTGGTCGTCGGTCAGGTTCAGTTTCTGTGCCAGCGGGGTCCAGGTTGAACTATCCAGCGCGCGACCGCCGCCCATACCCCAGCCTGCCGCCGATGCAACCTGGGTAACGGCGACTACCAGCACCAGGCTCAGGGCCAGCAGCATCACCTTTCTCTTCAACCACATCACCTCCTTTAGGAATGAGATACTCTTGGGGCATTCTTGACTGGAAGCTTCCACAGCGTGTGCCCCTAACTAAAGTATAACCAATGATTTTTACCGTTCTGTGAACAAATCCTAACAGAATTACGAATATTATGTTTGGTTGTGTTACTCCTGACGATAACGGGCACCACAGCGCCCAGACCGGGTTGTTGCAGCAGTGCTCCCCAAACCGTCCTGATGGTAATAGATGCTCCCTTGGGGACCTGTGCGGCTCAGCAGGCGGTCGGAGTACAGGCAGTTGTAGCTGTTGCCCTTTTCATCCTTTTCGACGAGTAGTAAGGTGGTGTATTTCCCCCTGTCTACCATTACAGTCAATGATTTCTACCGGGGCCTGGCTTTTAATCTGGGCCTGGAGGCCACTTTCCGCAAGGTGGATTTGTTCAAGCAGACCTCTAAACCAGAGACTCATAATGCACTACAAGATGCAGCCTCTGACCTGCGAGGAGACCAGGGGTTAGCTGGAACATCAGATGAATCAGGCTGGGGCTACATACCCTGTCTTGGCCGATACGGTCATAGAAGCTATGGCACGGTGAGCCGGGGCTGGCCGCGGTTGCTCACCAACCTGGCTACCACCAGCCTGATCTACGGATGCCAAAAGAGGCTTAAGTACATCGATGAGGAGGCGGTCCGCCAGGCTGCTGCCGAACTGGGTATGTAACCCCCGGGGCTTATAGGGCCCCCTGGCCCCGCCCTCTTTTCTTCATTATGATAATTTGTTTAATTTGCAGGGCGTGAAATTTGCCAATGTAGTGGCACACATCACTCCTACCCTTAGAAACGC
>JAAYAC010000011.1 GCA_012719535.1 Syntrophomonadaceae bacterium
GGGGAAGACAGCAGGGGTTTACCCTGGTGGAACTGTTGGCGGTCATGGCTATCCTGGCCATTCTGGCGGCTTTCACTGTGCCAAAGTTTACCGGTGTATTGGCTTCTTCCAAAGAAAAGGCATGTATGGCTAATGCCAAACTGATACAGGACGCGGCGAACCTATATGCTGCCAATGAGCCCAACCCGATTGAGTTAACCGCCGAGAACATCATGGCAACGTTAAAGGGTGCAGGTTATTTGCGGGAAGGTAGCTTTACCTGCCCGGTTAGCAACGATAAGTACCAGTTGAGCGGCGATGCGACTGCTGGTTACACGGTGACTTGCCCCAACGGCTGCGATGGGAAGCTCTAAGCGCCACGCGTGCTGTCTGGAAAGATTTTGGGGAGGGTTAGTCGGAGGCGGTGATAAGGGGAGAACGGGTACGTGCCAGAATGATTTTACCCGGGCCGGTATGGAAGCGAATAACGGATTCCCAGGGCATGACGTTAGTAGAATTGTTGGTTTCCGTAGTGATGCTGGGCCTGGTGGCAACTTTGGTGCTGGGTATGCTGGTCAACGCAATTGGCTGGAACCGAATGGCAGCGGGTGAAACTATGGCCACCGCTTACGCTTCGGAGATCATGGAAGAGCTGAAGTCGAGTCCCGGTGACCTGGGACTAATATCCGGGAAAACCTATAGCACGAAACTTGGCAACTGGTCGGCTCTGGGGGTGGATATTGCCGGCAGCCGGGACGGCCTGGAAGCTAAGGTTAGTATCAAGGTGGAGGATGAGGCGCTGGCGCTGTACAACGTTGTGGTGGAAGTTGAGTGGGATTACCGGGGAAAGCGCCGTTCGGTGAAGCTCGTCACCCTGGTGGCGGAGGTCTAGGTGAGGAAACTGGTGGGCAACGAAGAAGGAGTTACCCTGATTGAATTGCTGGTGGTCCTGGCCCTCATCGGCCTAGTACTTTCCGTGACCGGCAACTTGTATTCGGTAGGGATACACACCTTTTCCCGCGGGGAGAACCTGACGGAGGTGCAGGAACATGCCCGGGTGGGACTTGACTATATGGAGAGGGCGCTTAGGGAAGCCAGGGAGCTCTTGACGGTGGAGAACACCATGATTACTTTCCTGGACGGCAGCGGGCAAAAGCTGGGGTTCAGGTGGTACAACGGGGTTCTTTACCGTGATTCTTACCCGGCGGTGACAGCCGGGACACCGGCCGCTTCCAATCCGGTGGCCGAGTTCGTTGACGAGGTGGAATTCGCCTCGCCACGGCCAGGCGTTGTCGATATTGCCATAACTACTGCCCGGGCTGAAGCGGTATACCGCTTACGAACTAGGGTGGCCCTACGGTGTGGGGGCGGAATTTGGGAACAGTTGCTAGGAGAATGATACCGGCCAAAGAGAACGGTTCAGCGGTGCTGATTATACTTATTCTGGCCCTGGGCGTAATGTTATTGGCCCAAGCGCTTTTAAACCTGGTATATTCGGAAAGCATGATGGCTTCTTATCATACGGGAGCCCGGCAGGCCTTGTACCTGGCTGAGGCCGGGATTGAAAAAGCCCGGGCTATGATGGCGGCAGATACCGGGATGCTGTTCGAAAATACCAGTCTGGCGTTGAGGCTTGGTGGGGCCGCGGTTCGGGTGAACATAATTTCTCCCGACCAGAATGGACTAATAAAAATCAGCTCCACTGCTTTCATGGATAACGGAATACGAAAAACGGTTGAGGCTGAGGTAAACCCTGCCGGGCGGGTGGGTTTGCTGGCCAGGCGGGTAAGCGTTCACGGCGGGGAAGAGGGAGAATGTGCTGTTTCTGCCACGACGGTCGTGCAAGAGCTGTTGACCGATAGCGGGTTTCTCTCCACAGGCCCCCTGTACCGGGGGTATGTCTTTCCCCGCTTGCGGCTTGACCGCTTGGTGCAGCGGGCGGGCGCAAGGGTCCCCGGCTGGGCGGTGTATGATGGCTCGCAGTACCTGACCTCACAGCACTTCTTCGCTCACCCGTATATCTTTGTCAGGGGAAACGTAACCCTTGACGAGAACATTGTCGGGTGCCCGGTAGGCAGCCTGCTGGTAGCGGAGGGAACGGTTATGGTCTGCCCCACCCGGGAATCCGGCTACCAAACCGCCAACCTTAATGTTATTTGCGGGGAAGATATCAGCATGCTGGCAACCGGTGAGTCGTTTCTGGGCCTGAACGGGTACCTGCACGCCAACTCGGCCATTACCATCGACCTGGGGGAAGCTACTGCGGCGGTTACCTTAAACGGGATTCTGGAGGGCGATGAAATCAGTATCGGGTACCATGGCGGGAAGTTTCGGTTTCAGGAAAATACCGGCTGCCTGGTTGCCGACCAGTTTCTGCAAGACGAGCTGGTAGGAGGGCTGGTTTCCTACCGGGAGACTTATGAGTAGGAGCGTTGCTGATTGTACGGGAGATGTTCGGGCATTGGTCTGGATATCGGCAGTTCCGGTATCCGGCTGGTCCAACTCAAGAAATACCGCAAGAACTACCGTTTGCTGGCCTATGCCGAGGTGAAAACTCCGGAGAACGCGCTGGAGAACGGTATTATCACGGATGTGGAAGCCATCGCGGTGGCTGTTGACCGGGTGTACCGGCAAGCGGGCGTCCGAACCAGGCGGGTGGTTGCCTCCATCCCTGGGCAGCAAGCCTGGGTACGCTGTCTGACTTTGCCCCGGTTCAACCGGCGCGAGTTGCGCCGGGCCGCGCTGTACCAGGCTGCTGCGCTGCTGCCGTTTTCGGTGGACGAGATGGTAGCCGATACCATCATATGCGCCGCCGACAAGGTCAGTCGCCAGGTGGAGGTACTAGTAGTTGCGGCCCGCAAGCGGGTGGTTGGGGCCCTGGTCGAGTGCCTGCGTATGGTTGACATAATACCCGAGGCGGTGGAGATAGGGCCCGTTTCCCTCTACCGCGCGTTGCGAACGGACGGGGTTACCGGAAATTTGCTGGTGGTGGATATCGGGTCCACCGGAATGCGGCTGTCCCTTGTCTGTAAAGGGGTACTGAGGTGTACCAAAAGTGTGGCGCCGTCCCTACCATCATTTAACCGTCTGCCAGCTGCCGGGAAGGGTGCGGCCGGTGTTGGCCTTGCTGCACCGCGGTTTTTGCCCTTGCTGGTTAAGGAAATTGTCCTGACCATGGAAGAGTCGGGAATAAGGCGTGACCGCCCCGGAGTGGGACCGATCGTGTTGACCGGTAAAGGGGCGGCCACGGAAGGACTGGTGGAGTTGCTGCAGGATAACCTGGCGCAGCCGGTTTTATTAGGAGATCCCCTGGCACGGCTGAGCCTGACGGGTGATTGCCCGGTCCAAGAAGTAGAACGACTCCGGTTTCGGTATGCCGTCGCCATCGGTGCAGCGGCGCGGGAGGTGGTCCGGTGAAAAGTAGTGACTACGGCAATATTAACCTGCTTATCCCCGAGATGCGGTCCAAGGTGGTACCGCGTGGGGGGATAATACTTGTCATCGCCGTGGTGGTGATATTTTACGGGGGAATGGGTTGGCTGGGATACACGGCCTACCGGCACAAGCAGCAAACCTGTCTTCGCCATACCAGGCTGGTGCAGGAGATGCAGGAGAAAGCAACGGTTGGCCGGATGGCGGCCGATATCGTAACTTACCGGGAAGTCGTTAACCGCAAGACCGGGAAAGTAAAACTGGTGGAAGGAAAAACTATAAAGTGGACAGAATTCCTGAGCGCCATAGAGGGTACCTTGCCCCGCGGCACCTTGCTTACCTCCCTGGAGCTTGCCCGAGAAGGAATAACCCTTAAAGGGTTCACCTCCGCTCATGAGGCGCTGGCAGCAATGGTGTCCGGCATGGCTGCTCAACCAGGCCTGTCCTCACCGCGGGTGCTACGCGTGGAAGAAGCGGACCGGGGTGAGGTGTATTTTGAGATAACCTTCGATCTGGAAATAAAGGAGGCGGAGGACAGGTGAACCAGCTTAGCCTCCGGGAAAAGCTGCTTCTGCTGGCCGCTGTGCTGTTTCTGTCCGGCTATGTGTTTTACGCCTACCTTTACCTGCCGCTGCAGCGGGAAGTCGCGGTTATGGCAAGCCGCAACCGGCGTCTGGAGAAGGAACTGGTGCGGGTCCGGGCCTGGGAGGGAAAAGAGGACCATCTCAGGCAGGTTGTCGGCCAGCTAGTGGCCCAGGACCGGGCCAATGCCGTTAGGGTTCCGCACCTTCCCGGGCAGGCCGAGCTCCTGGTGACCCTGGGCCGATTGGCGCGGGACAACCACCTCAACCTGCGGGTACTGGAGCAGCAGGACCGGGAAGACCGGGGAAAGGAGCCGTTTGCCAGTTTCGTCCTGAAGGGGGAGGTGACCGGGTCTTACCATGACTTGTGGGTGTTCCTCAGGGGATTGGAGAGGTTGCCCCGACTGCTATCTGTTGAACGGGTAACCGTCGAGAGCGTACGGCGCAAGGCGGCTCCGCCCCCCGTTGCAGCGGTGAAGGCGATACCGGGGGCGTCCCGGGTGGTAGCGGAGCCGGAAACGGGGTGGTCTCCCGAAGTAAACCGGAGATGCTCATGGGAGTATGACGGGTCGATACTTACCTGCCGGTTTACATTGCTAACCTATTATGACCAATCCCCGGCCGGACCGGGCGGTACCGGGCTTACACCTGCAATTGCACCGGAAACCACCGGGGTGGCGGATCCATTTGTCAAGTAGGGGGTCAGGCTTGAAATTTGTGAAATTCTTGTGCATCGAAGTGCACAAAGGGGTTCGTTGGCTATAGAGACATGTTCTCGGGATATATGAGTGTTCCGACTTTCGGTGTATGAATAGGAGTGCGGCGGTGGACAATAGAAACAAGGTGAGGTATATTTGAACCATCATGAAAAATTATCCAGCAGGAGGCTCGCTGCATGCTAGACAGGAGCATAGTGGAAAAGGTCCTCAAAGAAGCGATGAGCAAGGGCGGGGATTTTGGGGAAATCTATGTCGAAAGCCGGGTGGTCACCAATGTTTTCTGTGAGGACAATAAAATCGAAAGGATCCACAGCGGTTATGAAAAGGGCGCGGGGATAAGGGTAATTAGTGAAGGAAACACTGCCTATGCTTTTACCAACGATCTTTCCACCAACGGGCTTTTGAATGCTGCGCGCATGGCAGCCCATGTTGCCCGGGGCAGTTCCCGGGATATAACTCTGGATTTTACGGTGAGGATACCGGAGCAGGCCCTGGAGATTCGCAAGCCCCCTGCGGCGGTGCCGTTTGAGACCAAGATCGAAAAGGTGCTGGCTGCCAATGAGGCGGCGCGGGAGGCTGGGGACTACATAAAGCAGGTTACGGTGGGGCTGGCCGATGTGGAAAAAAAGGTGCTCATTGCCAACTCGCTGGGAGACTGGATCGAGGATGAAATTACCCGGGTAAGGTTCGTGGTCAATGTAGTGGCTGCCCGGGACGGACTTATCCAGACCGGGTATGATGCCATAGGGGGCGTAGCAGGATGGGAGCTTCTCGACGAGGTGCCTGCGGATGAGCTGGGCCGCAAGTCGGCCAGGCGGGCCTTGCTGATGTTGGAGGCCAGACCATGCCCGGCAGGACGTATGCCGGTGGTAATGTCCAGCGAAGCAGGGGGTACCATGGTTCACGAAGCGTGCGGCCACGGGTTGGAGGCGGATCTGGTTCAGAAGGGGTTATCGGTATACCGGGGTAAGCTCGGCCAGAAAGTGGCGGCAAGCAATGTCAGCGTGATCGACGATGCCACTCTCAAGGGCAAGTATGGGCAACTTCGCTTTGACGACGAGGGCTCCAGGGGACAAAGGACTGTGCTCATAGACCAGGGCGTACTGGTTGGCTACATGTATGACCGGCTCACCGCGGAAAAGGACCAACGGGTATCGACCGGAAACGGCCGGCGGGAATCTTACCAGCATAAACCGATTCCACGTATGACCAATACTTTCATCGCGCCCGGCCCGGAGGACCCGGGTTCCATTATCAGCAATACTCCCCGTGGCCTGCTGGTTCGCAAGATGGGAGGAGGCCAGGTCAATACCACCAATGGGGATTTCGTTTTCGAGGTGCAGGAAGGTTACATCATCGAAAACGGGGAAATTAAGTACCCGGTACGGGGGGCGACTTTGACCGGTAACGGTCCGGAGGCACTTAAAAACATAGATATGGTTGGTTCCGACCTGGGATTTGCCATCGGCCAGTGCGGTAAGGACGGGCAAGGGGTACCGGTGTCGGACGCACAGCCCACTATTCGTATCAGGCAGCTTACGGTGGGGGGAACCTCCTTATGAATTAAGAATGGAGAATTGAGGACGGAGGTCAGCGGGGTTGGTAACCACAATTCCGGCTCTTAAACTGAGTTACTGAGGGTGGTGCGAGTGAAGGATAGATTGCTCGGCGTTGGTAATATAGTTATGGAAAAGGCCCGGCGTAAGGGGCTGGACGCGGAAGTTTTCTTGCTTTACGACAAGGAACTGAGTATCGAGGTCGTCGATGGCCAGGTGGAGACTCTAAAAGAGGCCGAGGAGACCGGGATGGGAATCAGGGTTATCAACCAGGGCAGGTTGGGCTTTGCCTATACCACCAACCTGGAGGAATCGGTGCTGCAGGAGATGCTTGACCGGGCCGTAGGGAGTTCCCGGTATACTACGGTTGACGAAAACAACATGCTTCCGGAGGGGGCGTTTACCTATCCCCCGATGGAAACCTATGATCCAGCTATTCGCCAGGCGACTTTGGAAGAAAAGACTGCCATGGCCCGCGAAGTTGAAACGGTAGCCCGGGCTTACGATAAGCGGATATCCGTAATCGAAAGATCCGGATACGAGGATTCGGAATACCTCCTGGTTATCATTAACACCCAGGGGGTCGAGGCCGTCGAGAAAGGGGCTTTTTGCGGGTTATATGCCTACCTGGTGGCGGAGGAGGACGGGGACGCGCAGACCGGTTTTTCCCTCATGGCCCGGAAACATTTCGGGGAACTGAATCCCCGGGAGGTAGGATGTGAGGCCGCCCGCAACGCAGTCCGCATGTTGAAGGGCAGAACCATACCGTCTCAGTCCATTCCCTGTGTTTTAGAGCCTTATGTAGTCACCAACTTCCTGGGCATTCTCTCCAACTCCGTTAATGCCGATTCGGTGCAAAAGGGCAAATCTTTGTTTGCCGGGAAGGTGGGCGAACAGGTAGCCGCCAGCGAGCTGGTGCTGGTAGATGACGGTGTCTATGAGAAAGGTATTGCCAGTTTTCCCTTTGATGGAGAGGGCGTACCCGCCCAACGCACGGTGCTCATGGAGAACGGCATACTCAAGGGGTTCCTGTACGACAGCTATACTGCCCGCAAGGATGGAACAACTTCCACCGGTAATGGGGTGAGGAGTTCTTTTCGGAGCTTGCCCGGTGTCGGGACGACCAATTTCTTTTTCAGCCCGGGACCAACCCGGCCGGCGGATCTGGTGCGGGATATTTCACGGGGGTTGTACATTACCGAAGTGATGGGGATGCATACTGCCAACCCCATATCCGGGGATTTTTCGGTAGGGGCGGCAGGCATCATGATCGAGTACGGCGAACTTACCCGGCCGGTGCGTGGCATTACCATTGCCGGCAACCTGAAGGACTTTCTGCTCAATATAGAAGGAATTGGTAACGACCTGCGGTTTTTCGGGGGCACGGGGGCACCCACGCTCAGGTTGAAAGCGCTAAGCATAGCTGGGGAGTGAGAGGATTTTGCCGACTATCCTGGTAATCAACGGCCCCAACCTTAACCTGATGGGGACCAGAGAAGTGGAGATTTACGGTACCCAAACCCTGGACGCCATTAACCGGGAACTGGAACGGTTGGCGGAAAGCCGGGGAGTACATATTGAATTCTTCCAGTCAAACCATGAAGGGGAGTTGATAGACCGTATTCAGGCCGCTCGAGGCCGGGCCGGATGCATCATAATAAATGCCGGCGCTTTGACCCATTATAGTATAGCGCTGCACGATGCCTTGAGGGCTGTGGAGCTTCCGGTCATCGAGGTTCACCTTTCCAACCCTTATGCCCGCGAGGACTTTCGTCACCGTTCGCTGGTTTCGCCAGTAGCGGTAGGCGGTGTGTTCGGGCTGGGAAGCCTGAGTTACCGGCTGGCGGTTGAGGCGGCCTGTGAATTGTTGGCGCGAATGGGGTGAAATCATGGACTACATAGCGCGAATCAATAAGCTCCGCCGGATGATGGAAGACGGCGGGATGGAAGGACTAATCATAACCAGGCCGGAAAACAGGTTTTACCTTTCCGGTTTCACCGGTGAGGATGGAATCCTTTTTATTTCTCTGGACAAGTTGTACCTGGTGACGGACTCGCGATATGTAGAGCAGGCCGCGGCTGAGTCACCGGGGTGGCAAGTCGTGGAGGTTGCGGGGGATTACTTAAAGGCCCTGCCGGATTTGGGTGGGGGGCAGGGGAAAGTAGGTTTCGAAAGCCGTCATATCACTTATGACCTGTATCACAAACTGGCCCAGCACCTGGAAGGACGATTGAAACCGTGTGTGTCCATGGTGGAGGAACTCCGGAAGGTAAAGGATGAGGAGGAACTTGCCCTTATCAGGAAGGCCGTGGAGATTGGTGACGCTGCCTACCGGGATATACTTCCGTTCATAAGTATTGGGGTAACGGAGAGAGAGATCGCGGTTGAACTGGAACGACTGTTAAAAGTGAAGGGGTGTTCACGGATAGCCTTTGATACCATTGCCGTTTCAGGGATAAGGGCTTCCCTTCCCCACGGTAAGCCTTCCTCCAAGCGATTGGAAGCTGGCGATATGCTTACCCTCGATTTCGGGGGAGTGTACGAGGGGTATGCCGGGGATACTACCAGGACAATAGCCATCGGGGAAGCCCCCGCGTACCTGCGCAACGTATACCAGCGGGTGCTTGAAGCTCAACAAGCTGCCATTCGGGCGGTGAGGGCCGGGGTTCCCTGCCGGGAAGTGGACGGTGCAGCCCGAGATTACCTGAAAGCTCACGGACTTGATAAGTATTTTGCTCATTCCACGGGGCACGGTTTAGGCTTGCAGGTGCACGAGGAACCGGCTGTCGGGGCCAGGAGTGAGATGATTCTCCAGGAAAACATGGTTATTACCATCGAACCGGGTGTGTATATTACAGGGTGGGGAGGAGTTCGTATAGAGGATGTCGTAATTGTTAAAGAGACTGGCTGCGAAATAGTTACCAAGGCCGAGAAAGCACTAGTGATTCTTTGAATGGAGGGGAAATGGTTGATATCCGTAAATGATTTTCGTACCGGCCTGACCGTGGAAGTCGATGGAGAAGTCTGGCAGGTAGTGGATTTTCAGCACGTGAAGCCTGGTAAAGGGGCGGCATTTGTCAGGGCGAAAATGAAAAACGTCAAGTCAGGAACCGTGATCGAGCGTACCTTCAGAGCAGGGGAGAAGATCCCCCGGGCACGCCTTGACCGGCGGGAAATGCAGTACCTGTATAATGACGGCTCGGACTATGTATTCATGGATACGGAGAGCTATGATCAGATATCACTGAACAAATCCCAGATAGGGGAAGGTATCAAGTGGTTGAAAGAGCAAATGACCATCCAGGTCCTCCTCTACCAGGGAGAAATACTGGGCCTTGACCTTCCCAACTTCGTTGAACTGGAAGTGGTGGAAACCGAACCTGGTGTTAAGGGCGACACAGCCACCGGTGCTACCAAGCTGGCAGTCTTGGAGACCGGAGCCACCGTTCAGGTCCCCTTATTTGTCAACGTAGGTGACGTGTTGAGGATAGATACCCGGACTGGGGAATACATGGAAAGGGTGTAATATACAACATCCCCACCAGGCGGCGGAATAATTCTGGCCGTGCCGGCACAAGCTAAACACTACAGGATAAACTGCTGCACTGAAAAGGGGGATTGGAATTGGGAAACCTGTCTGAGAAAATTAGCTACCTCAAGGGATTGAGCGAGGGATCCGGAATGGCGGAGACTGCTGGCCCACAGGGTAAGATCATTACCGGTATCCTCGATGCCCTTGGCGATATGGCTGAAGGCCTCAATGTGCTGCACAGCGAGGTCGAAGACATCAAGCTCTATGTTGAGAGCATTGACGACGACCTGAGTGAACTGGAGGACGATGTATACCAGGACACCCTGGATGACGATTACGTCGAGATTACCTGCAAAAACTGCGGCGAAGAAGTGTATTTTGAGCCGGAAATCCTCGACGATGAGGATGTAACCGAGATAATCTGCCCCCGCTGCAACGAGGTGGTGTTCGTCAACGATGGGTCGTTTGACCTGGAACCTTCCCCCCTGAACGACGATATTCAGGGACAAAAGTCTCCGGGTAAGAACGACAGCGGAACCTACAAGGAACAATAGCCGGTTACGGAAGAGAGAGACCCTGGATTAAGATCCAGGGTTTTTTCTTTTTGGCATAAAGCGGGCGCCGCACCAATAATTATTAGAAACAAGGGGTGATTATGATTTATCCGGAACCAGTTGAGAATCGAATTCAACAACAAATAGTTCCTTATCTGTCTTCGCCGCTCAGGTCCTTATTGAGTTCCCTGCCGGTCGGTTATTTGCGTAACCTGGAAGAGATCCGCCTGCGACTGGGACGTCCTTTGTTGCTGAAGATAGGAGACGAAGACTACTCGGTCAAAGAACCGGGGCGGTTAACCAGGAGTTGTGGGGAGGGTTACGTGGTCGGGAAGGAAGATGTGCAGCGCACAGTCGCTGCCATCAGTGAAAGCTCCTTGTACGCCCTCGAAGAAGAACTGAAACGGGGGTTTATCA
>JAAYAC010000096.1 GCA_012719535.1 Syntrophomonadaceae bacterium
ATCCTGTATTTGCGCAGGCTTAAAACCCAGTTTCTTGGCAATAGCAGTCTGATAACGGGGGGTCACCCCGTAAACCGCTATTTTGGCAAAATCCTTGGGTGCTAGGCCGGTTTTCTCCATCGCTCCAGTTGCAGCCTGGGCTACGAATTCGTTATATCCCTGGGTGATACAGAACCGCTCCTCCCAGCTACGTACGAATCGGTCCTCCTCCGAGCGCCACAGGTCGTGGAAATCTACGGAGACACTGTGACTACCCAGGAATTCGGCAATAACGTTGTTATCGCCCAACAGAAAGGCGGCAGCGCCGTCACCAAACGCGTTTTCATAAGGACCCGCGGCTGCTCCCAAACGGCAATCGCTCATGGCCACCATTACCTGGCATCCGGACCTGGCAGCATCGAGGCCCGCGAGCAAAGCCGCTGAGCCAGCTCGCAGTGAATCGGTAAACTCGGCCACTCGCACATCCCGGCGCATGTCCAGGACCCCGGCAATAGTGGTGGCGGCCTGTTTTTCCCGATATGGCGAAGTGGTAGTAGCAAAGTAAAGCACATCGATGGCCTTGGGGTCCACTTGCCTAATGCAATCCAGGGCTGCAGCCGCTCCCATGGTCAGGCTGTCTTCATCATAGTTGGCTACTGCCTTCTCCCCTTTGGGCACCGACCCCCCGAACGCCGCCTTCAGATGCTGCCGGTCCAATCGGTTGTAGGGGATATAGGCACCGTACGCGGTTATTCCTATCATATTTCACTAACCTCCTTACCCTGGTGTTGGCCCGGAATTCCTGCTAGCTCCACCAGATACGAGGAATACCGGGGCGGTGAGTATCACTGCAATTACACGGAGTAGTCCAGGTGTCTCTACTTTTTGGTATAGTCATAGAAGCCCTTGCCGGTTTTTATCCCCAGATGCCCAGCCCGTACCTTTTGCTTCAGGGCCAGGGCGGGCCGGAACTTGGGATCGCCGAACTCCTGGTAGAAATACTCGGCCACCATCAAGAGCACATCGATGCCAACCAAGTCGCAGAGGGCCAGGGGGCCAATCGGCATGTTCGCCCCCAGCTTCATAGCCTGGTCAATGTCCTCCACTGAAGCTACCCCTTCCTGGTATGCATGGGCAGCGTCATTCAGGTAGGGAACCAGCAGGCGGTTGACGATGAAGCCCGGGGCCTCTTTGGCCCTGATGGCGGTTTTACCGATGACCCGGCAGGTTTCCATAGCTACGGCCACCGTCTCCTCGGTGGTCTCAGCCCCAGGTATCACTTCTACCAGCTTCATCACCGGTACCGGGTTGAAGAAGTGCATCCCCACCACCTTGTCCGGCCTGCCACTGGCCACTGCAATCTCGGTAATACTAAAGCCCGAGGTATTGGAAGCTAATACCGTGGCAGGCGAACACATTTCCCCTAGTTCCTTGAATACTTTCTTTTTAATTTCGATGTTTTCTATGATGGCTTCAATAATCAGGTCGCAATCCTGCAAATCCCGGTTGTTGGTGCTGGTCTTCAGTCTACCCAGGTAATCGGCCACGTCCTTATCAGTTATCTTCCCTTTGGCTACTGCCTTATCCCAATTCGTGGTGATGACTTTCAAGCCCCGGTCCACAAACTTTTGTTCAATATCAACCAAGACCACCTGCAAGCCAGCCTCGGCACCAATCTGGGCAATACCAGCGCCCATGGTGCCGGCCCCCAATACTCCCAGTTTTTTTATTGCCACTTCCATTCACCTCTTTCTTGCTAAACCACTAGACCATACCTTTTGACTTTATCAGGTCGACCATTGGCCAGTAACTGTTCTCAAACATCTTCATGAAGGTCTCAAAGTCGCCCGCCAGGAGTTGCCGCCCGGCTCCCAGGTAGACGGCCAGCGGGTCGAGCGTACGCATTATCATTACCTGTTCCTCAGTCGGAGGCTCCGTCTCTTCCAAATGAGGCGAAACCTGGATATCCCACTGAATCGACTTTTTAATGTCTTCCAGCTTGACCCCGGGGTGAATTCTTTCCAGGTACATTTCCCGGGTTTCTTCATCGAACCGGTATACGCCCATAGTAGTGACGACGGCGTGTGGGCCCCCGCCGGGCAAGCCCGCCCTTTCCCTGGCACCGGGCCCGTCCAGGTATCCCGGTGAGGTGAGATAGTCCAGTTTATTAACAAAGTTGCGCCCGTCCTGCCGCATCATGATGATGGTACGCATGGCAGAAGAAGCCAGGTCGTTGGCTCCCCCGCTACCGGCCAGCCTCACCTTGGGACTGTGATAATCCCCGATGCAGGTTGAATTGACATTGCCGAACTTGTCTATTTGCGCCCCACTGATGCAGGCGGCATCCACGAAGCCCGCCTGTTGTGCCCCCATGACTTCCCTCTGAGAGCCAGCATAGTAAGACCGCTCATTGTTTACGGCGCAGTTCACACACATGGGCAACCGGCGCGGGGAGGGCCCTGCCGCCCCGTATTCTACCATCATGTTGAAGTTGGGAGCATGGGTGAATTTTGCCACGGTGGCAGCGATGAGTGGCATTCCCACTCCGATAAAGGCTAGTTCACCGTCCTTGAACTCCCGTGCCACTGAAGCCGCCATCAATTCGGTTAGTTTGTAATCCTTAGCGTAGTTCGCCACCCTTATCACCTCACTTCGCCAAACTTCTGGTACTTGTGCTCACTGAGCATCAACCGATACAGACGGTCATATCCTACCAGTTTACAGTATTCATCCCAATCCTTGGTACCCAAAATATACTTTTCTATCCAGGCGTCAAAGCCTTCCTGGGTGGCAAACTGCTGGTACGCCCATAAGCCATACGCCAAGTCATGGTGATAGTAGTAGGAAGCTTCGCGCCAGTGAGCGCCAAAGGGGGCATGTATGACGGCATCGACGTAGTAGTAGGGGATAACCGTTAGGTTGGGCATGCGTCGAATCTCGGCCTGGGTTACGATTTCCTCAACAGTGACGATAACATGCTGCGAAGCCCGCGCCAGCACATCG
>JAAYAC010000201.1 GCA_012719535.1 Syntrophomonadaceae bacterium
ACTCTATATGACAAAACCAGATTTACCCTGGGTGACATTACACTCTGGTATTCATTGGCGACAGTAGACAACAGTCCCAGTACATGGAAAAACACTTCTTCCACGTCACATTACGGTGTTGCCCCTGGAGAGGTAACAATTCATCCCGGTCCGAATGGCGAATACTGCGTAATCCGGTGGACTTCTCCGGTAAATGGAACCATAGCAATTGGGGGCTATTTTGGTGCTGGTGATAGGGGCGCAATGAGCTACTATATCTACAAGAACAATTCATCCCTTTGGGAACGAACCGCGCAAACCGATACTCAATATTTTTCTTTACCCTTAGATGTGGCAGTTGGAGATGTAATAGACTTCATGGTAGGGGACTATTATTATTTCGGCAACACTCCCCTCCATGTAACCATAACTACGCCAGAAACCGACCCTCTTCTCCTCGCCACTCTAGGCCGGCAGCCCTGGTGCCACTTCTTCGGCGACCCCGTAAACGTGGTCAACGGCAACTACACCTATGACCAAACCGACCTGAGTATTCCTACCCCGGGAAAACCCCTGCAATTCACCCGCTTCTACAACTCCCGGGACACCTATGCCGGGCCATTAGGCAAAGGCTGGCAGCACAACTACAACACCTTCTTAACCCCCAACCAGGACAACTCAATAGCGGTCTATTACCCCGACGGGCACACCTTTGTCTTCACTCCCGGTGGCGAAGGATACACCCGCCCCCCGGGCTGCTTTGAGACATTGGACAAGAACCCGGACGGGACCTTCACCCTGACCTGCAAAGACCAGACCAAATACCTCTACAACGCCGAAGGCAAGCTAGCCCGGATTCTGGACAAAAACAACAACGCCATCACCCTGCAGTATGACAACACCCTGCTCACCGCCGTAACCGAACCAGCCGGGCGTAGCCTGCAGTTCACCTATGACCAGGACAACCATCTAACCCAAATAACCGACCCGGCGGGAAGAACCATCGTTTTCACCTATGAAAACGGCAACCTGGCCACCGTGCAGGACCTCAACGGCGGCATCACCACCTACACCTACACAAGTGCAGGCCTGGCCGCCATAACCGACCCCAACGGCCACACGGTCGCTGCGAACACCTATGACCACCAATCCCGGGTTATTGAACAAACCGACGGCAAAAGCAACCGGACCATATTCGCCTATGACCCGGACAACCGCAAAACCACCATCACCGATGCCCGGGGTAATACCACCACCTTCTATTATGACGAAAAGTTCCGGGTAACCACCATCGAACACCCTGACGGCACCACCAACGTCTACACCTATGATGACAACCACAACCAGACCAGCGAAACCGACCAGAACGGCCATACCACCACCTACACCTACGACCCTATGGGCAACCAGCTAACTAAAACCGACCCTGCGCCTTTTAATTATGTAACCACCACTACTTATGATAACCAAAACAACCCCACCCGTATTGTGGATGCGTCTGGAAATGCCGTGGATATGACTTACGATACTGATGGAAACCTGCAAACCGTCACTCGCGCGGTATACGGTGGAGTCGCAATCACAAGTTTTACCTACAATGATTTTGGTCAGGTAACAAGCATAACCAATCCCAACGGAAAAACGACCACCATTACGTATGACCAATACGGAAATCGTGAATCTATAACCGACCCATTAGGCAATAAAACCACATATACTTATGACATTTTGGGGCGCAAACTGACCGAAACCACTCCCCGAGGGAATGTCCCGGGAGCCAATCCAGCTGACTTCACCTGGACCTATACCTATGATGAGAACGGAAATGTATTAACTGTCACCGATCCCTTGGGGCATGTTACCACCAACACGTATGACCTTAAAGGCAACCGGACCAGTGTAACTGATCCTAGAAATAATACAACAACATTTACCTATGACGAAAATGACAGACTAAGCGCTTTAACTAATGCCCTCAACCAGACCACTACCTACACTTATGACGCCAGCGGAAATCTAGCTTCTGTCACAGACCCCAAAGGCCGTATCACAACTTAC
>JAAYAC010000097.1 GCA_012719535.1 Syntrophomonadaceae bacterium
AGGTGGCCAGGATGCAGGTACCCTCCAGAGTGCTACGTGCGTAAACGCATCACTACAACACCTGTAGTGGCACACGTTACTCCTACCCTTAGAAACGCCGTTCTTACCGGCGTTTGGAATTTCTAGCTGTCAAACTCGAGCATAAGCTTCCAAGGGCGCAAGTACGAAATTGGACTCGCCTTTATCGGGTGCAAAGTAAGTGTTATTTATGACCCGGCCGACACCAGTGAGTTGACTATTGAATACGAAGGCCATAAACTCTTTAGAGTAAGGCAAATGGTGATTGGAGAGCATAGTGGAAAAAGACCCGGGCTACCGGAGTATTTACTGCCGGAACCGGCAAGATCGTCCCGGTGTACTGCACCCGGTTTTGTCAACATGGTCAGACAGCAGATTGTAGAATGTTTTGCTGATAGTATTCGGCATGGGCATTGTGTTCAGGAGTTGCATATGCTGAGTACAGTAGCTTAACATCACACAATTCAACTGCCTTGACGAATGCCTTGCTGGTTGGTTGGCAACCATTGTCTACCTGCAAGATCAGCTCTGTATGGTCTCAAGTGCCATTGGAAAAGCGGTTCTTGATTGCCTTGTTTAAAGGCAGTAAGCCACTCCGCTGCCCGTGCGCGTGAACTGATTTCGTACCCTACAATGGAACGGTCGCGGCGGTAATGACAGCAATGATATAGAGCCGTCCGTATCCATTAAGGCAGGAAGGTAGGTCTTGGTCATGTCCATCTCCCATACCTGATTAGGGCCATCTGGTTGCGACGGGCGGTTCTTCATTTGTACAATCCGCCGGTTCTTAATCCGGTGCTGACTTAAGGCCAGCTTGTTCATAATCCTGTTAACACGGTTCAGCCCGGCTTTTATTTGGAACTCCCTCTGTAGTATGGCCCGGATGCGGCGGTAGCCATAGAGAGGATACCGTTTGCCGGCTATCCTGATAGCGGCTGAGAGCTCCTGGTCACTAATGTACTTGGGCCGGTCACTGTTCTCGTGTTTAGTTCCAGAAAGACGGCTATGTTTATAAAAGCGGGAACGGAGAACCCTCAGGACATCTGCCGCATCTGTGATGCTAATGCCTTTTTTCTTCAACTCTTGGGCCAGCTCTTCGTAGTGCTGGTGGTCTACAGTCCCCGCTTTCGGGCAAAAGAATCTTCTGCTGTTTTAATACCTCGACTTCCAAGGTTTTGCGGCCCAGGGCCTTCTCCAGTTCACTGATACGCAGTTCCAGGGCTTTGATCTGGTTGGTTTTCCCGTGATTCTGAAGACCTTGGGTACCTGCAGGGATGAACTGGTCGCATAACTTATATTTATAGTAGGTGGCTGCTGAAACCCCATATTTACGGCATAGGTCGGAAACAGGGATTTCTCCTTTCAGGCCACTAAGGACTAGAGCAAGGGCATCGTCGTTAGAAAGCTTGCGTTTGGACATGGTAGATTACCTTCCCTTACCAGGATTCTACCATATCCGTGTTGACGCTCTATAAGTGTCAGTATACTATGGGTTAGCATTAACAGTTACTACCCACAAAAGAAATTTTAAAAGGGTCTTGCATTTTTGCATAGGTGAGAGGACGGGGCTAGCCGCCCCCGCCTACTCGATTCAGAGGCGAGGGAACAAAAATCTGTGTGGGCCTGCAGGAATTTGTCCTGCCTTTGTAGAAATATAAATTAAACTGAATGTCTCCGAGCCCGGCTTCCTAAGGTTGAGACTATGGATACCGGGCCGACAGGGTATACCGGGAAACGGGTATGCCTCCCAGTGTGGAAAGGAGCTGCCCAAAATCGGCCGCGTGCTACAGGGGCAAGCCTGCTTTTCCATGGCTTGCTTTCTTGTTACTTGTGGCGTGATCGTACCCGGCGTTGTTCTTTTCCGCCGGGTTTTTTTCGTTCTCAACCCTTTAGCCATTTTTTCAAGCGGGGTTTTGGGGAATGATGATACTAAAGCATGCGGTTTTCATCTTCTGCCGGTGGTGCCGGCGGGAGCTGCGCCAAAGTATACAGAATACCTGGCGCGTTGGGAAGGAATTATCAAAGAGAATGAGAATTGTTTTCGCCAGGAGGGCAAATACAATATCAGGAAGTTCGTACGAGAACGGGAATTATTTGCCAGTTTCAGGAAATAGAGTACTCCAATGTTATTGACATTGATATTCTATTGACTTATAACAGTTTTAAATAGTAGTAATAATAAAATCGGCTGGCAGGGGGCTGAACTGTCAAATGCACGAACTGGCGTTAATGACCAACGTGCTCGATGCCGTGCGAGAAAGTGCACGCCAAATGAACAT
>JAAYAC010000185.1 GCA_012719535.1 Syntrophomonadaceae bacterium
ACCACAACCAGACCAGCGAAACCGACCAGAACGGCCATACCACCACCTACACCTACGATACCATGGGCAACCTCTTATCCAGGACCGCTCCCGCTCCTTTAAACTACACCACCAACTACACCTACGACAACTGCAACAACCCCACCAGCATCACCGACGCCGCCGGGTACGTAACCAACCTCACCTATGATACCAGGGGCAACCTGCTCACCCTCAGCAAAGAGATAGCAGGGGTAACCGCAGTTACCTCCTTCACCTATGACGAAACAGGCCAGGTAACCAGTATCACCAACGCCAACGGCAAGGTTACCCGCATAAGTTACGATCAATACGGCAACCGGGCCTCGGTAACCGATCCCCTGAACCGAACCACCACCTACACCTATGACATTATCGGGCGCAAGCTCTCCGAAACGGATGCCCGGGGAGCCACCACCACCTACACCTATGACCCGCACGGTAATATACTGACCGTAACCGATGCTCTCGGCAAAACGGCTGTCAACACCTATGACGCCAACCACAACCGCACCAGCACCACCGACAAAAGAGGCCACACCACTCGGTTTACCTATGACGCCAACAACCAGGTAACCAGCATTACCGACGCGTTAGGCAACACCACCACCTATACCTATGATGCCGGCGGTAACCTCATCGCAATAACAGATGCCGCCGGCCATACCACCTCATACACCTATGACTCCCTGGACAGATTAATATCCATAACCGACCCCACCGGTAACACCACCACCTACACCCTGGACGGCAACGGCAACCTGGTGGCAAAAACCGACCGCAACGGCCATACCACCAGTTACAGCTATGACGTACTTAACCGTTTAACCCGGGTAACCGACCCTTCCGGGGCTGTTACCATAACCGAATATGACCCTTCAGGCAACAAAACCGGCGTAACCGATGCCAAAGGCCACACCACTCGATTTACCTATGACCAGGCATCCCGGTTGTTATCCATAACCGATGCCTTGAACCACACCACCACCTACACCTATGACCTGGTGGGCAACCGGCTCAGCAGCCAGGACGCCAGGGGCGCCACCTGGACCTACACCTATGATGACGCCAACCGGTTAATCGCCACCACCGACGCCCTGGGACACACCAGCCGGGTTCAATATGACACCGCTGACAACGTCATTTCCCATACCGATAAAAACGATATAGCCACCAAATTCAGCTACGACTTATTGAACCGCTTAATCTCCGTCACCGATGCCCTGGGCAACACCACCACCTATGACTACGATGAAAACGGCAACCTGGTTAAGGTTACGGACGCCAACGGCAACAGCACCACCTACGCCTATGACGCTCTCAACCGCCAGGTACAGGTGACGGATGCCCTGGGCAACACCAGGTCGCAAACCTATGACCCGGCAGGCAACCTTAGCGCAAGAACCAAACCGGACGGAAATACCATCACCTATAGCTATGACGCCAACCACCGGTTAACCGCAATATCCTACCCCGACAGTTCAAAGGTTACCTACACCTATGACGCCGAAGGCAACCGGACTTCCATGACCGATACCAACGGTACCACCAGCTATGCCTACGATGACCTGGACCGGCTAACCGCGGTGACCAGGAACGGGAATACGTCAGGTTATGAGTACGATGTCAACGGGAATATCACCGGTCTAACCTATCCCGATGGACTCAAGGTCAATTACACCTTCAACGAACTTAACCTGCCGGTTTCGGTATCCGACTCGGTCTACTCCACCACCATAGCCTACGACGAAAATGGCAATCCCAGCCAAGAAGTGCTGCCTAACGGTATCACCGTAAACTACGGCTATGACCTGAACGGGCGCCTGGTGCTGGTGGAGCACGTTAAGGAAGGGGAAACAGAGCCGGCCGCCCAAGAAAAAGGTAAGAAAACCAAACCCAGTAAGGACAAAGAAATAATCGCCCGGTTTGCCTATACCCTGGATAACGTGGGCAACCGAACAAGTGTTACCGATGAAAAGGGAAAGGTTACCCGCTACCAGTACGATGCCCTTTACCAGCTTAGCACAGCTGATTACTCTCACGGTAAGACTGACAAGTATACCTACGATGCGGTGGGCAACCGGCTAAGAAACAACCACGAAGACTATGTCTATGACGCCGCTAACCGTCTAATACAGGTAAAGAAAACTCCCTACCGGTATGACCCCAACGGCAACCTCATCTCGGCGGGGGATAAGACTCAGTATGAGTATGACTGCGAAGATAGACTCATCAAGTTCACGGACGGGAAAATGACCATCCAATACACCTATGACGGGGACGGCAACCGCACCAGCCAGCTGGTATCACAGGAATCTACCAAACACAAAAAAGATAAAGACAAGGATGATGACGATGACTGTGACCAGAGAACTGTGTCCGGAACAGTCTACGAGTACAGGGAATACATCTATGCTATCAATACAGGAATTCCCTTATTACTTGTGGAAAAGGATGAAAAGGGCAACAGCTACAACTACCTGTACTCCGACCGCCTGCTGAGCCGCACAGGTCCCCAAGGGAGCATCTATTACCACCAGGACGGTTTGGGGAGCACAACCGCACTGTCCGATATATCTGGAAAGATACTGAACCGTTACGAGTATGACGCCTTCGGGCAACCGCGGTCCTTACATGGCAAGATAGACAACCAAATACTCTTCGCCGGGGAGATGTATGACCCCAGCGGCCTCATCTACCTCCGGGCCAGGTACTATGACCCGGGCATTGGCAGGTTCATAACTGAAGATACCCTGCCCGGCGAGCTGGACGACCCCTTGTCCCAGAACCTCTACCTCTACTGCGCCAACAACCCGGTAGTGTATGTGGACCCCACGGGGCATATGAAGGTGGGCCAGTAGGATGACATGGCCAGGGGGGTAGTTACCTCCCTGGGGGACACGGTAAGGGACCTCCTCGCTATTCCGGATGTCCTGGCAGAGTTTATTGAGGCCATTAGCAGCGGTAAAATATCTATGAAGGACCTGGGGCAGGCTTTGGGCAGTTCTTTTGCGCCAGTCAAGTACGTTGCCAGCAACTGGGGGGAAGTCTGGTTAGGAGACCCTACCGACAAAGAGGTCTATGAATACGGCCGCAACATGGGAGCCACCCTGCAGATGATAGCCGGCGGCGGGGCCGCTGGCGCGGCGGCAATTAAGGTCATATCCAAAGCTGCTCCCAAGTTGGGGAAAGCTCTGGCCAGGGTTGCAGGTGCGAGCAGGGAGGTAGCCGAAGCCAAATCTAGCTCTGTTAAAATATTGGGAAGAGGTTCGAGTGGTAGGGTTGGTGCAAGAGGTTTAACGAAGGGAACAGTTAAGACTGGTGTTGAAATAGGAACATCATTTGGTAAAATGGGTACTCTTGTAGAAGACCCTTCAATAAGTGTGAATTGGAATTCTTTTGCGGAGCATGGTTTAGAAAGAATGGCTCAAAGAGGTGTAACTAAAGAAATGGTTGATTCTTGGGTTGCTAATGGAAAAGCTTTACAACAAGGAGGAAACAAATATCTTTTTGTAACGCAGGAGGGGGCTGCTGTTGTCACTCAAGAAGGTAAACTGGTAACAACCTATTCATCAAAATTCTTTGATGAAAATATGATTAATAT
>JAAYAC010000098.1 GCA_012719535.1 Syntrophomonadaceae bacterium
GCCAGCCCAGGACTTAAGCAAGGCCACCTTCGGCATCTCGCCGGGAATACTTGCCAGGTCGGGATGGATATCAGTCATACTGCCCTTGTCCAGCCCACTGTCCGCCAGCCCCACAATCTGGCCCTGGCCGGTCAGCCCGGCGGGCAGAACCAGATCACGGGCCACCAAAGGGGTGGCCCCTACCATGTCTGCGGCCCGGTCATTCAGTAGGCTCACCTGCTCCCCGTAAGCGGTACCGGTAAGGCCGCCGCTCAGCGGGGCCAGGAACAGGCACAATATTATTATGTAAGATATGTAACGGCACAGCCTCCGCGATAATCCATGCATAATGTTTGCCTCTCGGACAGGGTCGTTATGTCCTGGTGGTCATATGTACTTTTGTGCACACAACTCTTTCCATTATACTATATACTACAATGGCATATGGATTCTTTCACCAGCCAGGGGCAAGACGCCGCCGCTGTCCATCTGTTATGTAATACCGGAGTCTGTTGCCGGAAAAAAGCATATCCCCTGCTCCCCGATTCTAGTAACCGTCTTAGCTGCCCTTAGTATGGATAGACGGATCCGCTAAATTATACTATATCTCTAACCATTTCCTTACACCCTATAGCATTATTTTTTGACTAAAAAAGCGGCGGACATTCCCGATTTGCCCCCTAATTGAAGAGTCGCTGGCACTTGCGCGGGACAAAAGACGAAACAACGGGGCCCCTCCGGCTGGTTGGGACCCCCTTCATGCGATGGTCGGCTCTTTAATCGGTTCCATACACGGGTTACTCACCTGCTACCAGCTTAGACCAGACATTCATGTCCTCTAGCCCCCCCGCTGATATTGCAGTTATTAATCAGCACCCCACGAAAACCATATCCGGCCCTGGCAAACACCGAGTTCATTCCTATGGAACTACTGCGGGCAAGTAAAGGAAGACGTTAATTTCAAGATAATGGAGATTCTTGAAACAGAAGGCGTAACCCCGGCCTTCCCCAGTAAGAGCGTTTACTTTGAGAATCCGTTACAGACATTCATTCTGGCTCCGGAAGGGAAACCACAGGAAGAATATTTTGAAACCGCAGATTCACGCAGACCCTCGTGACCCTTACGGGGTCAACGCCAGAGGATGAAAACTCAGTGTACATAACCATTATTGTTTATCTATCTTTTAAGATAAGCTGGTCCATGTCCCTGAAAAAGGCGTCGAGATGCCGTTTAATTCCTCGAGAAATCTCCGCCAAACCAGCCAGTACCAACTGCTCTTTCTTGGGACTAAGATTGAATCCATAGGCATTACGGAAAACATGCCTAAAGCCTCTCAGCTCATCGACCTGAGCCATGGTTTTCTTACTTAACACTGCTCTACGCACACCCGGTATGTCAAGAGTCATCTCCAGCAGTAGTTCCTTATGCCACTGTTCCCCTTTGGGAATGCTTTCCCCAAAGCTGCGGGCAATATGAAAGAATACCCTTTCCAGACAGCAGTAATAATCATGTAAGTAAGAACCGATTACCCGGCACGATATCTCATCGTCCAGAGGCAATCCATTGATAGAGTCGGCTTTAATCGCCGGGAAAAGCTTTAGTCTTCTAAGGGAAGCCTCCAGCCGCTTAATATTGTTGAGTTCTTCCTGTACGCGAGACTTAAGCGCCAGATACTCCACAGGCGTAATCATATCAGCACCCCTTTCTCCAAAACTTTTTCTCTTAATCCTTCCAAACAGTCTTCGTTACAGGTCACGTTAACCGGTATAGGGGTAGCTATGGCTTCAACTTCACGATATGCTTGCCAATAATTACCGGTAAGCCCAATTACGTATATATCGATGTCAGAATACCGGTCAAAGCCCCCCCAGGCTAAAGAACCGTACAGATAGACTTTTTCAGCACGGTATGTGTTCTTTAATAGTTGAGCTATATGCTGCACCTTCTGCAGAGCCTCATTCCTACGTTCTTCCTCTTCCTTCTCCTCCAACCGGAGCAGGCGTTCACGAAGCGCTCGAAAGCTGCTCACATCCGGTTCTCTTTTCCGCCTCGCCACCGTTTCCGCCGCCTTCCCATTCAATTTGACTGAAGCTATCTTCACTTTTGGATGCCGGCCTTTCTTTGTCTCCCGGTTCCTCTCCCCTGCCTTAATTATATCCTGTGCCCAGATACACGGTAAATACGGCCGCTGGCTGCGGGGAACACGGCCAAGGAACAGCTCTTTTGTCAGTACTCACCTGGCTTCGCCCTGCAGGCAAGCAAGAACCGTCCCTGTTTGCCCGACATAAAAGTAAAATTGTCGCCTTATTTGTAAATCTGACGACAATCAAGTTTACCCTGCGCTTGACTCTGCTGTTGTACGATAGGTTCGTGCCGCTTTCAGTGGCTGGCGGCTCCCGGTTACCCAAAGCTGGCCCATCCCCAGCCAAGACAATCGATCCTTTTCCTGGATGGTTCCCTTACAGTTGTAGAACCCTACTGCAGAATGCCTTCAGGTCAGCCAGGTGCTTCTCAATAATTTCCTGTACTATTGCCAGGTTTAGCTGCTGGTAATCATGCACTGCTATATTACGAAAACCCACCATAGCCTTTAGGCGTGCCGCCAGGCCGTTATGGATGATGCCGTTGCTGCGTAAAATATCGAATACTTCACGGCTGCTTTGAGGGATGCCGAGCTCTTTTTCAGAGACTATGTGCATAGCCAGATCAATACATGCCTCACACGCTCTCTGGATGTTCAAGATTATGGAGTCCTGGCGGGTGAAATCTTTAAGATTGTCCGGATTGTTCTCGTACTCCTCGTTTACCCTTCTGATGCACCGCTCCACTACCTGAACCTTGTTCAGGATAACATCATTCCGCATAAACCCTCCCTCTTTCGGTGACCTTAGCGAGGATGCACGCGCGCTCTTCGTTGAGTTTGGCGTATTTCTTCAGGGCCGTCATAGCGAATACCATTCTTTCTTTATCATCACTGCAAAAAAGGACTTTTCCTTTGCCTACGATCTGGGCCTGAAAGACGGTGGAAGCCTTACTCAGGTCAACGAGGTCGACATCGCGATCCAAAATACCCGCCAGTTCCTGAGCAGCCATGAATACATCGTATTGGCTGAATTCGTACTTACTTAAGAAGGCCAGGTCTATGTCGCTATCGGGTCGAAGTCTTCCCCTGGCGGCAGACCCAAAAACAATGATCAAATACGCAGCAAGCTTATCAGTAAGGTGCTTGGTAATCAATGCAATTTCACGTCTATTCAGCTGCATACTGTGCCCCTCCGGGAATTACTGAAAATTCTATCTGCATTGTATCAGGTCCATTTAACCCCTGCAAGGCGCGCGCACGCGTAATCACCGCAGCACCCCTTTATCCAAAACTTTTTCTCTTAATCCTTCTAGACAATCTTCGTTACAGGTCAGGTTAACCGGTATAGGGGAAGCTATAGCTTCACAGTATGCTGCCAATAATTACCTTAATTATATCCTCTGCCCAGGTACACGGTAAATACGGCCGCTGGCTGCGGGGAACACGGCCAAGGAACAGCTCTTTTGTCAGTACTCACCTGGCTCCGCCCTGCAGGCAAGCAAGAAC
>JAAYAC010000099.1 GCA_012719535.1 Syntrophomonadaceae bacterium
ACCCCATGCAATCATCGCGTCGATAGCTTGGTCGTTTGAAACCATTGAACCCCGTAAGGGGACGGAAACACGGCGAGCTCGGTGAGTGAAACACCACGAAGCATCCACGTTTGAAACCATTGAACCCCGTAAGGGGACGGAAACCATGTGGAAGAGAAGAGGGGCTCTGATGCGGCATGATCCTTTACCTGAATGAGGCCGGTTCGGTTTTAAGAAAGACGGGAGGATATTATGTTGTCATTACCGCAGACAACAAGAAAAGAGATATTCCGGCGGAGAAGCTGGAGGCGGTAGTCGTTTTTTCGGGGGCTAACGTTACGACGCCTTGTCTTATGTCGCTGCTCCGGCAGGGAGTAACTGTAACTTTTCTGTCGTCAAAGGGAGGCCTTTTCGGACGAGCCGAGTCGACGGCCCATTTCAACATCGAACGCCACCGGAGCCAGTTTAGGGCCGGCGAGAACCCAGGATTTTGTTTGGAGCTGGCACGAATCTTTATAAAAGGCAAGATTCATAATGAGTTGGTTGTACTGCGGAGATACAACCGACACATGAACCTGGCAACTGTTGATGACGCAGTTAAGCGTATGCGTTTATGTTATACGGACTTGGATAAGCCTAAAAGTCTTAATGAACTAAATGGTACAGAGGGATATGCAAGCCGTTTATACTTCGGTGCTCTAAGTCATATGGTTCGAGAGGAATTCCGGTTTAAGGGGCGCACCCGGCAGCCGCCAAAAGATCCTTTTAATTCCTTGCTCAGCTTCGGCTATACCCTTTTGATGTATGAAATCTACGCGGTGCTGTTGGGGAAAGGACTTCACCCTTATCTCGGATTTCTGCACCGGGTCCGCCGGGGTCACCCGGCCTTGGCTTCAGATTTAATGGAGGAATGGAGACCCATTTTGGTTGATTCGTTGGTGCTTCGTTTGATCCAGGGACGGACCCTGACGCTTGACGACTTTGAACTGCCGGACGTAGAAGGAGGAGTATACCTCCGTAAAGACAGGGCCAGGGTTTTTATAGAGAAGTTTCAGGAACGGCTTAATCTCGAACACAGGTATTTGCCGACCGATGCACCGCTTACGTTCCGGCAGGCTATTCACTACCAGGTAGGTGCGTTGGTTAAAGCCCTTGAAGAGAGCAATCCAAGGGCATACCAACCGATAATGCTGAGGTAGGTGGTTTACGACGATGCAGGATTTTGGGGATATTTTTCGATGAAAACGGGACTAGCAGCAGAAGAAAAGAGGCTCTGGTTCTGATAATCTATGACATCACCGATAACAGCAAAAGGGTCAAGATGGCAAAACTCTTGTCACGGTTCGGGGTAAGGGTACAGAAGAGTGCTTTCGAGGCTTGGCTGAACCAGAGACAGTATGAAGGCCTTTTGGAAAAGATTGCAAAGTTGGTGGATGAAGAGGTAGACTATGTAAGGACCTACAGGCTTACCGGGTATTCCGAGATCAAAACCTGGGGTAAAATCGGGCTTACCGCCGAAGAGGACTTCCTTATTTTTTAGTCTGAGGTATCGGGCAGAAGGACGGCTCAGCCTTATTTTGCGGGTATCATCAAAAGGTGGCTATTGGTAAGGATATAGGACGGACATTAAGAACACAAGGAGTAGATGTGGATTGAGAAAGGTTTTGTGTACGGTTGGCACATCGCTCGCTGGCAATGCTTTCCGGCAGGAGGGTCGCAAATTGAATGCGGCCGAACTCACCCAATTTATCACCAAAACGCGGGTAGTACAGGCCTGTGCCGAAACCAACTCGCTCAGCCGTATCTTACAAGATGGGGACAGGATCCTTTTTATGCATTCCGAGACCGATGACGGCCGGCTGTGTGCAGAAGCGCTGGTAGAATATTATAGGAAGCAGGGGCGTATCGCGGAGTTAAAACCTATCGCGGGGCTTACCTATTCCCACCAGGTGTTTTCCTTTCACGGTCTCCGGCGCTTGGTTGATAGCCTAATCGAGGCGATAAGATTGGCCCGCCGCTTAAACCTGGAGCCGGTCATAAATGCGACCGGGGGCTTCAAAGCTGAGATCGCCTACGCGACCTTAGTCGGGCTGCTGTTCAAGGTGCCTGTTTACTATATTTACGAGGCATTTCAGGAAATCATCGAAATGCCGGCCGTACCCGTCGATTGGGACTATACCCTGATGGCTGAATACGAGGATTTTTTCGAGTGGCTGCAAACAGAATTGCGCCGCACCCAGAAGACGGAAAACCGCCTGCGCGGCATGCCGCCTGAGCTGAGGCAATTTCTGGTCAATACCGAAGATGGATACACTTTATTATCCCCGGCGGGCGAGGTTTATTTTCGGGCCTACCAAGAGCTTAAGGAAACCGCAGGAACGGTGGTGCTTTCCCAACAGGCGAAAAGGTACTACCATAAGTTAGATGATAACCAAAAGGCCGTTTTTGACAGCATATTGAAGAAGCTCTGCCTGGAGAGGCTCCGGGCTGGCGGAAGCGGGCGGGTACATACCTCGGAATGTGTGGTTTTTCCCAGAGGAGGTTCAAAAGAGAGGGTATTTTATTTTGAAGACAACAATACAGTTTACGTTTGTGAGCTGGCCCGCCACGAAGATAATTACGAAGATCTGCTTCGAAAAGGAGTGAAAAAATCCGACTACGGGCCGTTCGAACCTCATTTCTCATAAAAATATGTGGATGTATCCATGGACGATTCTCTTCAAGACCGTCTTACCCATGAGGAGGTATAGCTGGTGTCGAAAAGGATCCTTTCCTAAAGATGATCGAATGGTTCTATGCCCCCCGGACTTTCAGAGAAAGCGGGCGGGCCGAACACCTGGCATGGTTGTTGGAGCCTTTTACTAAGATTCCTTCCGATCTTGCGGAACAAGAGCGGCGTTCCTACTCGAACATTATGCCCTGGGACTAACCGGGAATGGATGGTCTCGACGACCATCTACCACAATTACGGGCACAGGCCCCTCGCTGGGAGAGAATGGATATTTTATAGCCATTATGGCTGCGCCATAAGATAGAAATAAGGCTAAATTCGCTGGCCAAAAGAAAACAGGTGCTGGACGAGTTAAGACGCGAACGCCGCAAGCATGATGGAGCGGTTTCGCCGAAGGTTGCAGAAGCGCTGGCCGTCGCTGAAACCAAACTCAGTGATGCTGTGAACAGGGACGAGACCAGTTGGGTGGTGGAACATTGGCGGCATATGTCGAGCCGTCGCAATGATATGCTTCATCATGGTTACAGGCAGGATAATGTATGGCTCACCCCGGAATATGTCAGGGAGATTAAGCAACGCTGGCATTTGCTGAAGAATCGAGTAATGAACTCCAGAAATGGAGATTGGAAATCAAGAAAAGCAGGGGTACCCTTCTTTTGAGTCCTCTGGGACTTTCTCCCGGCCTTCTCTATTCAGTTATAAGCCACCTAAAAATTGAATTGAGCAAGATATGGGTAGTCACTTCGTCGGCGGCTGGCAGGACTCTAGATGAGATACTGGGCGAAACCGGCTGGGAGGGAGAACATGACTGTTACCTGGTAGAGGATCCCTTTACACGTTTTAATGAAGGGAAGCTTATTTATTACTGTGTCTTGCCGGATGCCCTGGAGGCAAGCCGGATAGTCGTTAATATCACCGGAGGTTCCACAGCCTTACAGTTTGCGGTGCAAGACGCGGCGAGAAGGTTGAGGGGTATTGAGTGTTCGACTGGAGACCATGGTCTTGGTCGACCGGCGTTCGGCGGCAGAACAGCAGGAAGACCCGTACTGTTTGGGGGAGGTCATTTGGCTAAAAGGGTTATGATGGGGCAGACAGAGAGGATGCAATAAAATGGAATTGGATTTATTAAAAGATGACGGGCCTTAACAGGCAGGAGTCAAGAATACCGGCTTTTTTGACGTTTTTATACTTGCTCACAGCTTCCAAGAAGTATCTGTTTTTTTGATAGCCTGCTTTAGTAGCCACCCCAGTCATTTCTTTTCCTCCTGCAGCTATGTTTTTTGTCCATACTTCATAGCTTACAGGAAAGGTTGGCAGGGACGGTCAACTTTTACGTTATCAAGGACAACAGGTCCGTTATCAAAGACAGGCGGAAGCAATGGATGAGTTAGTTAATCATGTTTTAGCACCGGACGCACTTTTAGGAGACGGGAGCAATTGCCGGTCTTCTTTTTGACGATGATGGCAGTTGGTCGACCGCGGTTTGCACTGCTGCGCTGTGTTTCACCTATCTCCCGCTGCCAGTTTTCCTGAGGACTATGATTGCGTGGTTCGGTGCCTTTTCAGGCACTTTTTTCTTGGCCTCCGAGTCGTATACAAGAATTCTGGCTCACATATAATAAAGTAACAATTATGAGGGGGTCAATCATGACCTACAAGCTGAAAATTGGTAGTGGCCGCAGCATCAGTCACCTCGAGAAGGAATTATCCAGAAACTTTCAGTGGCTACAAGAAAGAGGATACGCTCTGAACATTAAATGTGAAGATATTGGTAAAGACCATTACCTGGTAATAACCCTCCAAGGGTCAAGCGACAGCCGGTTTTTCCGGGTGAAGGATATCATATACATTTTTAAGTATCAGCTGGCCGAGGTGCTCGCTGAAGAAATACTTACTTTTTGGGAGAACGATTTAGTCCGAAAACTGGTGGAGAAAAAATACCGGCGACTGCCAGAAGCGGAAAAAGACGCACTTCTGCAAAAAGCGCTGGGCTTCCTGCAAAAATGCAATGATAATGAGAGCTTAAACATGCTGATGCGTTTCGGACGTAAGAACAGGATTGCCCGTCGCATCTTTGACCACCTTCACCAGACCGACTTGCTGGTGATCGATGGGTTTATCAACTTCTGCTTACGGGATTACCTTACGGAAATAAAATTTGCCGTGGAGCTGGCCAGTGAAGAAATCAAGAATGAAAAGGAGTACAATGAGTTCATTAAGCTGCTACGTTACTTCGTGGATTCGCAGGCACCAAGGATTTTGGAAGTGAACTTGATGGTCAACGATGCCGGCCTGTTCTACATGTGGGACGGGGAAGGCAATTATATTGAGGATAAATACATAGACTACTACGTAGATGATATAGTGGTGAACAATGTCAACCTTGACGATATACTGGTGAGTATCCTTATTACCATTGCGCCCCGCCGGGTCGTTTTACATGGTCCGGGGAAGGTCCCCGACAACCAGTCCTTGCAGGTTATCAAGAAGGTTTTCCGGGACAGAATTTTCACCTGTGGGGGTTGTGAGCGCTGCGCCGGGGTAGTACCAAGGGGTCAGGCTTGAAATTTGTGAAATTTTCGCATCTGGGACAAGGTTGGACACTGAGTGTTCTTGGCTCAAACCCGGGCCGTAACCGGTAGGCATACCAGTTGGTGGCTGCGCCTGCAAAGAATAGGTGTTAACACCGGCTTTCAACCGGCTATGTGATGGGTTGGCGGCCGGTTTATGCTGATCAGCGATGGATGTGTGTCTATTGCCGCTGTTCTCAAAGTCTGCTATATTTGTAGAAGCGCAGGTTGTGCCGGGTATTAATTTACATGTTTCGGGAGATGGTCGGCAATAATTTGGGGTGCGAACATCGGAGCCGGCCGAAGTACAGAAATGCGCGTGCATTATGGGAAAACTGGGCATTCTTAGCTCTGTACTCTGAATGTTCAATTTCTATTATGATACAGGTTCCAATTGCTAGTGGATTGTCAGCGTTAATCAGCGTCTATTTCCATAATCAGGAGGCGAAATCAGTATGGTGAGGATCACGTTAAAAGACGGCAGCCAGAGGGAATACCCCCGTGGCACCACTATCCTGCAAATGGTTGAAGACATCAGCGGGAAACTGGCTAGGAAATCCCTGGTGGCCCGTTTCAATGAACGCCTGGTGGATCTGGGGACGCCGGTTAACGAAGATGGTAGGCTGGAGATATTGACTTTTGACGATGAAGAAGGCCAGGAAGTCTACCGGCATACAAGTACCCACATAATGGCCCAGGCTGTCAAGCGCCTGTTTCCTGATACCGGCCTGGCCATAGGCCCACCAATTGAGAAAGGGTTCTACTATGACTTTGATTCTTCCCATACGTTCACTCCCGACGATTTCGCCCAAATTGAACGGGAGATGCAACGGATTATAGAAAGCGATTACCCCGTTGTCCGCAGGGAGATCAGCCGCGAAGAGGCCTTGAAGCTCTTCAGGGAGAAAGGCGAACCTTATAAGGTGGAACTGATTGAGGCTTTACCGGAAGGGGAAACCATCAGCATTTACCAGCAGGGGGAATTCATAGATCTGTGTGCCGGGCCTCACCTGCCCTCCACCGGCCGGGTCAAGGCCTTTAAACTGATGAGCCTGGCCGGTGCCTACTGGCGTGGTGATGAACGCAATAAAATGCTGCAGCGCATATACGGTACGTCCTTCCCCCAAAAGGCTCTGCTGGACGATTACCTTTACAAGGTGGAGGAGGCGAAAAAACGGGATCACCGGCGGCTGGGCAAAGAGCTGGACCTGTTCGTGGTCTTGGATGAAGGCCCCGGATTTCCGTTCTTTTTGCCCAAGGGGATGATAATACGCAACGAACTGGAAAGATTCTGGCGGGAAGAGCATGCGCGCGCGGGGTACCAGGAAATCAGAACCCCTGTCATTCTCAACCGGGGCCTGTGGGAAAGATCGGGGCACTGGGACCATTACCGGGAAAACATGTATTTCACTGTTATTGATGATGAAGACTATGCCGTGAAGCCGATGAATTGCCCCGGGGGAATGCTGGTATACAAGCAGCACCTGCACAGCTACCGGGAGTTGCCTCTCCGGATGGCGGAGATGGGATTGGTTCACCGCCACGAAAAGTCCGGGGTTTTGCACGGATTGATGAGGGTCCGGGCGTTTACCCAGGATGATGCCCACATATTCATGTTGCCGTCCCAGATAACTGATGAGATCAAGGGAGTAATAGACCTGGTGAACAAGTTCTACGCTCTTTTCGGTTTCAGCTATCATGTCGAACTTTCTACCAAACCGGAGAAGGCCATGGGGTCGGATGAAATATGGGAGAAGGCTACTGCGGCGCTGCAACAGGCCCTGGAAGAAAAAGGCATGAACTACAAGATTAATGAAGGCGATGGCGCGTTTTATGGCCCGAAGATAGATTTTCACCTGCGTGATTCTCTGGACCGTACCTGGCAGTGTGGTACCATTCAGCTGGACTTCCAGATGCCGGAACTATTCGATCTTACCTATGTGGGCGAGGACGGTGAGCGGCACCGGCCGGTTATGATCCACCGGGTCATCTATGGCAGCATAGAACGGTTCATCGGGATACTTACTGAACACTTCGGTGGAGCGTTTCCCACCTGGTTGGCTCCGGTGCAAGTACGGATCATTCCGATTACCGAACGGCAGCACGATTACGCAAGGACCCTGGAGGAACGATTCCGTGCTGCAGGAGTCAGGGTTGAAGCTGACCTTCGTAGCGAAAAGGTCGGTTACAAGATCCGCGATGGGCAAATGCAACGCATCCCTTACCTCCTGGTGGTGGGGGACAAGGAAGTGGAAGCAGGGACTGTGGCAGTGCGTAAGCGGCGGGAAGGGGATCTGGGTCCTCGCCCCGTGGAGGAGTTTCTCGCTCATATCACCAGCGAGATTGCTTCCAGGGCCATTAATTGACTGCTCGTACCGGTCAAATGATGCTTGACAATATGTCCGGCGGGGACTAAACTAGTATTTGGTAAATTGCATAAGGCGTTGTTTTTCAAGCAGAAGCTCCGCTTCTCACCTTATGGCGTTCGATCCAACTGCTGATAAGGTTACTGATAACCGGTGTACCGTACACCCATGTAAGGGTCCGGGTATGCATCAGGCGGGCAGTTCTGCCCGCCTTATCTTTTCAGGAGGTGAATTTCTTATTAGCAAGGACTGGCGAGTAAATGAGGAGATTCGGGTACGGGAAGTTAGACTTATCGACGACAACGGGGAGCAAATTGGTATTGTTCCTGTCAGAGAAGCACTGCAGCGGGCCTATGAAAAGAACCTGGATCTGGTAGAGGTTGCTCCAGGAGCCAGGCCCCCTGTTTGTCGCCTGATGGACTTTGGCAAGTTTCGTTACGAACAGAGTAAACGTGACAAGGAAGCCAGAAAAAAACAAAAGATAATAACTATAAAAGAAGTTAAGATGCGCCCCAAAATCGATAACCATGATTTCCTCGTCAAAGCCAAGAACGCCAAGCGGTTTCTGGAGAACGGAGACAAGGTAAAGGTCACGATCATGTTTCGAGGACGAGAAATTTCTCATGCCCAGCTGGGGCAGCAGTTATGTATCAGATTAGCGGAAGAGTTGTCTTCAGTGGGGGCCATCGAGAGAGAACCCAAGGTGGAAGGCAGGAATATGATTATGATCCTTACGCCCCGGAGCGACAACGCTAATCTTAAACTAAAGGAGGATATTTGAAAATGCCCAAGATGAAAACCCACAGGGGAGCCGCCAAACGATTCAAGAAGACCGGTTCGGGGAAGATCAAACGTTCCAAGGCCTACCACAGCCATTTGCTGGGAGGGAAGACTCCTAAACGGAAGAGAAGGCTGCGTAAAGCAGATTTGGTCAGTGAGAAAGAAACTGCCCGTATCACCAGATTAATTCCCTACAAGTAGGGGAACAAGGAGGTAGCAAGGAATGCCAAGGGTAAAAGGTGGAGTCAACACCCACAAGAGACATAAGAAGATCCTGAAGCTGGCCAAGGGTTACCGCGGTGCAAAGTCCAAGTTGTTCAGGGTAGCCAAACAACAGGTTATGAAATCGGGCAACTATGCGTACATTCACCGGAGATTGAAAAAAAGGGATTTCCGTAAACTCTGGATTGCTCGCATCAATGCCGCAGCCCGGAATAACGGTCTATCTTACAGCCGTATGATGTACGGGTTGAAATCGGCTGGAGTAGGCATTAACCGTAAAATGCTGGCCGAGATCGCCATCAATGATCCCCAGGCGTTTTCAGAATTAGCTGCCCTGGCCAAGAAGAACCTGCAATAAGCGGGGATAATTTGTCCCCCAACGAGGGAAAGTATGGTATTGATATACCATGCTTTTTTACATGAAGGGTGGTAATAGTTGGTACAGCAGTATCGTCGGGGTGAACGAAGGATAGCGCCAGCCAAGCTCATCTCCTTCGGATTTGCCCTTGTGATATTTATCGGGTCCGTACTTCTGTCCCTGCCGGTTGCGGTGGCCGGCGGGGGATATAACCGGTATATTGATGCGCTTTTTACGGCAACTTCAGCAGTTTGTGTTACCGGGCTGGTGGTGGTAGACACAGGAACTTTCTACTCCTTGTTCGGGCAGGGGGTCATCATTTCCCTGATCCAGATAGGCGGGCTGGGTATCATAACTGTGGCCAGCATTTATGCCTTCCTGTTTCGCAGGCGCATAGGGCTGAAAGAGCGTTTGGTTATGAAAGAGGCTTTGAACATGGAGAGTCTGGGAGGTATCGTCCGCCTGGTCAAGAGCGTTTTGCTGACCACCTTTGTACTCGAGGGTATCGGCGCCGTTCTGCTTACTCTTACTCTGACTGATTACTTTAATCTGGGGAAGTCAATTTACTACGGGTTTTTCCATGCGGTGTCCGCTTTCTGCAACGCTGGGTTCGACGTGTTCGGGCCTGAGTTCTATCCTTACTGCAGTGTTATTCCCTTTCAAAATGACTGGCGAGTGTTGTGTATCATTGCCTTGATGATAACTCTGGGTGGCCTGGGGTATCCGGTACTGTTCGATATTCGCAAGGAAAAGAATTTCCGGTGCCTGTCACTGCACAGCAAGCTCGTCCTGGTGACCAGTGCCGTTCTGGTGTTGGGGGGCACCCTGGTTTTCCTGCTCATAGAGCATTTCGGTGTTATGTCCAGGATGGGGCCAGTCGAGGCGGTGGTCAATTCTCTTTTCTTGAGTATCACCCCGCGTACCGCCGGTTATACCAGTGTGGACATAGCCAAGCTCGCACCATCCAGTATCCTGATATTGATGTTTCTAATGTTTGTGGGAGCTTCACCGGTGAGTACCGGTGGAGGCATCAAGACGGTTACCTTTGCCGTGCTGGTGATGGCGGTATACTCGCGCATAAAAGGCAAGACTGAAACCGAGGCTTTCCGGCGCCGTATTGAGAGTACGAGTTTATACCAGGCCTTGACGGTTACCATGCTGGCGGGTGGGTTGGTGGCGCTGGCAATTATTGTGCTTACCCTTAGCTCGCATTTTGACACCATCAGACTGATGTTTGAAGCTTTTTCCGCCTTTGGTACGGTAGGGTTGTCCACCGGGATAACACCCGACCTGAATACCGCATCGAAGGTGGTGCTGATCATCCTTATGTTTGCTGGTAGGGTAGGTCCTCTCACCGTGGCCTTTGCCCTCCTCGAACGGGAGGGAAAAGATCAGGTCAAATACCCGCGCGGTAACGTTATCATTGGATAGATTCCAGGTCCGGCGCAGAAGCAGGAGACCCTGCAAGGGTCAACCCAAACCTGTTCCACCTGGTTTTGTCAATATGGGAGGTACGTGTTGGCATGAAGAGGCAGTTTGCCGTGATAGGGCTGGGAAGGTTCGGTAGCAGCGTAGCCATTACCCTGGCCGATATGGGGTACGAAGTAATGGGAGTGGATAAGAACGAGGAACTGGTGGAAGCCATCAAGGAGTCGATCACCTATGCAGTGTGTGCCGACATCCATGACGAGAAAACTCTGGAGTCCTTGGGAATCAGGAACTTTGATGTTGTGGTTGTAGCTATCGGTGATGACATACAGGCCAGTATATTGGTCACCCTCATCCTTAAGGAGATGGGCGTAGAACATGTGGTGGTCAAAGCGGTAAACGAGATTCACGGGAAAGTGCTCGAACGGGTTGGTGCCGACAAGATCGTATTTCCTGAGAGAGATATGGGAATCAGACTGGCTCACTACATGGCCCGGGCTAACATCCTCGACTTCATTGAGATTTCTGAGGAGTACAGTTTGATTGAGGCCCGGGTTCCTGCCAAGATGGTGGACAAGACTCTAAAAGACATAGACCTGCGTTCCAAATACGGGGTAAGTGTCCTGGCCATCAAGAAAGGACACCAGGTGGTAGTCTCACCGCCAGCCGAGCAGCGTCTGGGCCCGAACGATATCCTTATCCTGGTGGGAGGCAACCGTGAGCTGGACCGGTTCTCTCGGCTTTGAGTGAACATGGAAGTCATCACCTCACGCGATAACCGTTTAATTAAATACACACGGCGGTTGCTGAGCCACAAAGGCCGCGAAACTGAACGGCGCTTCATCCTGGAAGGTTACCGCCTGGTAAGCGAGGCCTTGAAAAAGCCGCAACTGGTGGACTATCTTCTGGTATCCACCGGATACCTTGAACGGTGCCAGGATGAACCGTTCGTACCAGGTATTCCCCGCTATCTAGTGAGCGACCCTGTAATGCAGGCCGTAACCGGGACACAGACTCCTCCCGGCCTGCTGGCAGTATGCCGCAAGCCGGTCTGGAACCAAGAAGAAGTGCTGGCCGGGGACAGTATCCTGCTTATTATTGATAACATAAGGGATCCGGGTAACCTGGGGACTATTATAAGAACGGCCTGGGCGGCCGGTGTAGACGCTGTTTTCCTGACCAAGGGTACGGTGGATGCCTACAGCCCCAAAGTAGTTCGTTCCACCATGGGTGCCGTGCTTAACCTACCGCTTTTTGACCGGGTGGAGCCCGGGGAAGTAGGGGAACTGCGCGCCCGGGGGTACCGGTTTTTACTGGCAGAACCCGAAGGCAGGGAGTTTTTTTACGATGCTGATTACCGGGGGAAAGTGGCACTGGTTATCGGCGGGGAAGCCACCGGCATCAGTGAAGGGTTCCGCGATATCGGTACCGGCGGGATAAGGATTCCCTTGCGCCCGGGAGTTGATTCCCTGAATGCCGCGGTAGCATGCGGAATCATATTGTATGCTGCCTGGCAGCAGCGGAGATTGTAACCGGGACACGTGTATGCTATAATCATGGCATAGTTCAGCCCTATGCAAAAGAAAGGTTGGACCGTTATGCGTAATCCCGCCGATATGTTCTGGCTGTTGTTCGAATCTTCGGGACTAATCATCTACTACTTGTGGTACAAGATGTACTCGTATCAATAGTATGGTAAAGGCTGTGAACAGGGGTAGTATCCGGCTGGAATCCTCCAGGGAGACCGCATCGTAGACTGGGAGTGCGGTTAGGTGGAAAGCCGGAGAATTCGCCTGGGAGCCGGGGGCTGAAACGCCAGTAGGCCTTCCCCGGTGTTGCCCGCCGTTACTGGGCTGGAGAGAGTGGCTATGGCCTGCTAAGTAGGGTGGTACCGCGGAAGAATAGCTTTCGTCCCTGGGGATGGAAGCTTTTTTAATTTGGAATCACACGACCGATAATCAGATGGCGGTATTCTACCGTCATGTTAGGCGTGACAGGGTAACTTCGTGTGCCTCCAGAAAACTTAGGGTTATGAGCAAAATTTGCCGGAAAAGGGGGAATCTGGTTGATTGACAGATTGGACAAGATAAGGACTGAAGCCGAAAAAGCTATTCAGGACGCGGAAAGCATGGAAGCCTTGCAGGAATTGCGGGTAAGATTCCTGGGACGGAAGGGAGAATTGACCAGAGTCTTGCGCGGCTTGAAAGACTTACCGGGTGACCGGCGGGCGGTAGCCGGCCAGGCCGCCAACCGTCTGAAGAGCGACCTCGAAGCCTTCCTTGAGCTTAAACTGGCCCAACTAAAAGAAAGTGAGCTAAACCGTCAGCTGCAGGAAGAACGAATTGATGTCACCCTGCCGGGAGTTCCTGTCAATTCGGGGCGTAAACACCCTTTGACCCAGGTACTGGACGAAATCAAAAACATCTTTACCAGCATGGGCTTTGAGATTGCCGAGGGACCGGAAATTGAACTTGATTACTACAACTTCGAAGCTCTGAACATCCCCCGGGATCACCCGGCACGGGACATGCAGGATTCGTTTTATATAACTGAAGAGGTGTTGTTGCGTACCCATACGTCGCCGGTGCAGGTTCGCACGATGGAAAAGAAACGGCCGCACCTGCCGGTGCGCATAATCGCTCCCGGTAAGGTGTACCGCCGGGACGACGATGCCACGCACTCGCCTATGTTCCACCAGGTAGAAGGGCTGGTGTTGGACGAGAACATCACTTTTGCCGACCTCAAGGGAACTTTAATGTCCTTTGCGCGCAGGGTTTTCCGAGAAGATGTTCGTGTCCGGTTTCGCACCAGTTTCTTCCCCTTTACCGAGCCGAGCGCGGAAATGGATATCTCATGCGTAGCCTGTGGGGGCAAAGGTTGTCGGGTTTGTTCCCAGACCGGCTGGCTGGAGATCCTGGGGGCAGGTATGGTAAATCCCAAGGTTCTGGCGATGTCGGGTTATGACCCTGAAGAGGTTACCGGCTTCGCTTTCGGTATGGGTGTTGAACGGATCGCCATGCTGAAATATGATGTCAACGACCTGCGCCTCTTCTTCGATAACGATATTCGCTTTTTAACACAGTTCTAGGAAAACTACGGGACACTGACCGGAAGACGGTCCGTTTCGTGCCGGAGCAGTTGATGTAGCGCAGTGAGGCCCCGACACTTGGCTGGTGAACACGGACGTACAAATATACCTGAGGGTCAGTGGTTAATGCGTACAAAGCCTTTTGGGAGGTTGGGTGGATGAGAGCTTCACTGGAATGGCTTAGAGAATATGTTGACATTGATGTGAGTGCAGAAGAACTGGCGGAAAAGCTTACCGCAAGCGGTATTGCCGTGGAAGGCGTGGAAGAGGTGGATGGAGACCGTATCCTGGTGCTCGAGTTGACTCCCAACCGGGGGGACTGCTATGGGATGCTCAACCTGGCCCGTGAGGTGGCTGCGGTCACTGGCAGGAAGGTGCGTGTTCCGCAAACCGCCCTGACCGAAAACCAGGAAGATATTAATGACTACGTGAGAGTTCGCATAGAGGCCCCGGAATTGTGTGCCCGGTATGCCGCGCGGCTGGTTAAGAATGTCAGGGTGGAACCGTCGCCCGGTTGGATGCAGGAGCGCCTGACCCGGGCCGGTATTCGACCCATAAACAACATAGTTGATATTACTAATTACGTAATGCTGGAAACCAATCAACCTTTACACGCTTTTGATTACGACCTGCTGAAAGGCAGGCAGATCATAGTCAGGCGGGCGGCTCCGGGGGAGAAACTGGTTACTCTGGACGAGGTGGAACGGGAACTTGACGAGGAAATGCTGGTTATCGCCGATTCCGAACGGGCCGTAGCTCTAGCCGGAGTAATGGGCGGACGCAATACGGAAATAAGTGACAGCACCGGTACCATTCTGCTGGAATCGGCCAACTTTCTTGCTGCCAGTGTGCGCGGGACATCACGGCGGTTAGGCTTGCGCACCGAGGCCTCCCTCCGTTTTGAAAAGGGCGCCGATGTCTTTGGGATAATTAGGGCAGTTGACCGTGCCGCCCAGCTTATTGGGGAACTGGGCGCCGGAGAGGTAGTACGGGGGGTGTGCGAT
>JAAYAC010000100.1 GCA_012719535.1 Syntrophomonadaceae bacterium
AGCCAAACAACTCCCTGCTAACAAGTTGACGGGGTAAAGCAGCACAATTTATAGCAAAAAACGGCTCACTGGCACGGCTGCTCGCATTGTGAATAGCCTGGGCAAACAGATCCTTTCCGGTGCCGCTTTCTCCCAGCAGCAATACGTGCGAGTCTGAAGCAGCCGCCATTTCCGCATGTCTTACCACATTCTTAAAACTGCTGCTCTTCCCAATAATATTGTCGAAGGTAACATTGGCCCGGGCTCCTGCTACCCGCTTTATCAGCCGCTTGTACTGCTGCATAGCTTGCAGAATAACAACTTTCCCGAGCACCTGTTCGCTGGAGTCCACTAAAGGAGTACAACTAACTGCTAGCTTGGTTGTTTCATTCTTCTTCCGTACAACCAGTGGCTCGCTGCACAGCTTTTTGTTATCGGCCAGTTTGGCCAGGAATAACCGGTTTTCCGGAGGAACCAGGTCAGACAACTTCTTTCCCAGCGCGGTCTGAGGATCGATGCCCAGGTAGCGACCTCCCAGAATATTGATATGGGTCACTTTTCCTTCCTGATCCAGGGTTAGGACCCCATCCGACATAGACTCCATGATAATGCTTTTGTACATGTTGGCCATCTCACTCTGCTGGTAAGCCTGGTACAAGGCAAGCTGCCTCTCTATGGCCCGAGCAGCGGCTACCGCCATTCCCAACGTATGCCGGTGGACTAGATGGAATGGACCCGTGATGTCAAACACCCCAATAATGTTACCATCACCGTCGAATATGGGCGAGGCCGAACAGGTAGTTATGGTCGCACACAGGCAGTAATGCTCGTAGCCGAATACCTGCACCGGTTTGCCCAGAGCCAGTGCCAACCCCACTGCATTAGTACCCATAACTTGCTCCGACCAGTTCGCTCCTTCGCTAAAGTTGGCCCCCGCTGTGAATTCCAGTTCCCACTTGTCGCCTATCCTTTTGAGGAGGTACCCGTCTCCATCCGCCACTGTAAAAGCAAACCCTGAACCTTCAGTGAACTTGAACAGGTTCTGCATGCTCACCGTAGCCTCTTCGAGTAGTGCCCGGTTTTTTGTGCGCCTTTTCTCCAACTCTTCTGCACTAAGGACATGATGATTCTTGCGTTTAAACGGGTCTACCCCATAAGCCCGGCTCCTGGCCCAGGAATCCCGTATCTCCTGGGATACTATAATTCCCTCACACTCCCCCTTTTCCCGCAACACCTTCCAGATACGAATCATTTCCTTTTTGTCCCCGTGCATCTAGTTGTTTTCCCTCCTTACCAGTACTCCTGACCAGCCCCCGTTATGCGAATTATTTCGACAGGATTCGCATAGTCTAGCTAATCCGATTATAGCATGTTTCTACTCTCTACTAAAAACGGCAAGGCTACAAGTGTACACATAGTAACACTCCCATAACAAGAAACCGCACTATACGACCGCAATGCATGTCGAATCTTGGCGAATAACTATGTAATAGAAAAATGTGCTAGTTAAATAAAAAACAGGCTGAACGATCGCAGGGGAACGCAATGCGCCCAATTTGATGGGGCTATATTCTTTAGTTATTTAGAGGGGAAGTAGATTAATGCCGTACCCCAGGAGTTTCCTTATGTTACTGGGCCAGGATACCGATGAGGGAAGGAGGTGCAACCGTTCAGCCATCTTTAACACCACTATTACCATATCAGAACTGTCGCCTGACTACCACGAACACTGTGTACAACATCACTATCATGCAGGCTAAATAAATAGACCAGTAAACAAGGCTGTCTGCTAAGGATGCATTACCTGCTGGGAAATTTGAGTAAAAGGTTACTGTAACTCCCACACTGACGATCCCAGCCGAAACCCTGAACGTCCATGAATTAACAACATCCTTCCATTGAGGTTTCGATTTCGCCATAGTATCACCACCAATCGACGCT
>JAAYAC010000101.1 GCA_012719535.1 Syntrophomonadaceae bacterium
ATACAGGAAACCGCACCAGCCCCCAACCCCAGGTAATTATCACCCTGCCAGTAGATCAGGTTGTGGCGGCACGCATACCCCGGAAGGGCAAAGTTGGATATTTCATAGTGATGGTATCCGGCAGCAGTCAGGTAATCGATGGCTTTTTCATACTGAACTAGTTCCTCCTCGTCGGCCCACAGACTCAACTCCCCGCGATGGACCAGCCGGCCCAGTACGGTATCCGGCTCCGGTTGCAGCAGGTAGGTGGAAACATGGGTGGGCGCCAGGTTCACCGCCTGGCGAAGACTTTCTCCCCACTCCTCCTCATCCTGCTCCGGGATACCGAAAATCAGATCCAGGTTAAGATTAGCGAATCCCACCCGCCGGCAATCATCCACGCTGCGCCGGTTGTCTCCCACGGTGTGTATCCGGCCCAACACCTGCAAGGCCCGCGGAGAAAAGCTCTGCACGCCAAGTGAGATACGGGTGATCCCGGCCCCCCTGAATCCGGACATCTTGGCCAGGTCAAAGGTTCCAGGGTTTGCCTCCAGGGTGATTTCCGCGTCAGGAGCAACCACGAATCTGCCGGCGATGGCCCTCAGGACGTTTTCAACCTGGCCAGGTTCGAGCAGGCTGGGGGTCCCACCCCCGAAATAGATGGTATCCACAGGGAGTGAACCGAACACGGCTGCTATCTGTTCAATTTCACTAAGAAGCGCCTGGGTGTACCGGGCAATTAATTCCGGATGAAAAGGTACGGAATAGAAATCACAATAGGTACACTTGCGGACACAGAAAGGAATATGGATATACACCCCAGTAGCCATGCACACGCCACCTTCCTGAGGTTCACCGCAGACGGCATCGACCGGCCATGCTGGGCACAGGCCCAGCACCAGGGTAATTTATCTTCGCCGCCCCCCTTCCCGAGCCTTCCTTACTCGCCATAGCGTGGGCAAAGGGAGGAGATGATAAGGAGGCCGAAATGTGAATATGGGTTTGGGTATCTGCGGTATGTGAACTGGGCTGTGAAATTAGCCCTACCTCTTCTCTTCTTCAACGTTAAGAACCGAAATGAAGGCTTCTTTGGGGACTTCGATGCTACCAATCTGTTTCATCCTCTTCTTGCCTTCTTTTTGCTTTTCCAGGAGCTTCTTCTTGCGAGTTACGTCGCCACCATAACACTTGGCGAGTACATCCTTGCGCTTGGCCTTTACCGACTCACGGGCTATTACCCGGCTGCCTATGGCGGCCTGGATAGCCACTTCATACAGCTGGCGAGGTATGAGCTTGCGCAGCTTCTCCACCAGCACCCGGCCCCGGTGGTAGGCTTTGTCCCGGTGAACGATGATGGAAAGCGCATCAACCGGTTCGCCGTTCAGGAGTATCTCCAGCTTCACCAGATCGGAATCCTGAGCGGCTATAACTTCATAGTCAAAGGAGGCATATCCTCGAGTCCGGGATTTCAAGGCATCGAAGAAATCATAAATGATCTCGGCCAGAGGCAACTCATATGTTATCATCACCCGGTGGGGAGACAGGTACTCCATATTGCGAAAGGTCCCCCGCCTTTCCTGGCACAGTTCCATAACCCCCCCGACAAATTCGTCCGGAACCATGATAATCGCCTTGACGAAAGGTTCCTGCACCTTTTCGATAAACTGAGGACTGGGCCAGCGAGCAGGGTTTTCCACCTCAACGACTTCTCCGCTACTCAGGTAAACCCGGTACACCACACTGGGAGCCGTGGCTATGAGATCCAGGTCATACTCCCTTTCCAGGCGTTCCCGAACGATTTCCAGGTGCAGCAAACCCAGAAAACCGCAACGGAAACCCAGGCCCAGAGCTTCAGAGTTTTCCGGTTCAAACTGGAGGGAAGCATCATTGAGCTTGAGTTTTTCCAGGGAGTCACGCAGCCGGTCATAGTCATTCGTTTCCACAGGATACAGGCCACAAAAAACTACCGGCTTGACGCGGCGATATCCAGGCAAAGGCTCGGGGGCGGGGTTTACGGCTGAAGTAATGGTGTCTCCCACCCTGGTATCCTTAACATTCTTGATGCCAGCCGCCAGGTAGCCCACCTCCCCAGCGCTTAGAACCGCAACCGGTTCCATATAGGGAGAAAACACCCCCACCTCCGTGACCTCGAAATCCCTGCCGGTAGACATCATTCGGATACGATCGCCTTTTTTGACCTGGCCCTCAAACACCCGCAGGTAAGAGATGGCCCCGCGGTAGGAATCAAAATAGGAGTCAAATATCAGGGCCCGCAAGGGCCGGTCCACTTCACCCCGCGGAGGCGGTACTTTGTTAACGACCGCTTCCAAGACTTCTTTAATGCCCTGGCCCAGCTTGGCGGAAATCGGTATTATCTCATCCTTTTCCAGGCCAAGTACCTCCTCCATTTCGGCCGCCACTCGCTCCGGTTCGGCGCTGGGGAGATCGATTTTGTTCATTACCCCGATAATCTCCAGGTTCTGGTCCATGGCCAGGTAAACATTGGCTAGGGTCTGGGCCTCGATTCCCTGCGACGCATCGACCACCAGTATCGCTCCTTCACAGGCGGCCAGGCTTCGTGAAACTTCATAGGTAAAGTCAACGTGCCCGGGGGTATCAATCAAATTGAGGACGTACTCCTGGCCGTCGTCGGCCCGGTAGCGCAATCTGACCGGCTGAAGCTTTATGGTGATACCCCTTTCCCTTTCCAGATCCATCTTGTCCAGGAATTGCTCGCGCATTTCCCTTTCCGAGATGGTGCCGGTAGTCTCGAGCAAGCGGTCTGCCAGGGTGGATTTGCCGTGATCTATATGGGCGATTATGGAGAAATTCCTGATTCTGTCTCTCAAGGTTTAACCTCCCGCGGTATAAGAATAGACGCTGACTGCGCCGACAACTCATGAACTACGCTGCTAGGTGCCACCACCCTAATCGGCCCCCCTGAGCGCGGGAAGGCGTTTCCTGATCAGTCCGAGCACCAGTTGCGCCTCCTCCATCTTCAAGAGCAAGGCAATTAGCCCATACACACCCACTCCCAGGGTAACCCCTACCGTCACCGCTATCAAGTGGTTTATTTTATCCGAAAAGGCCAGGGTGTGTATCAGGTAGAAGGCTGACCACCGGGCAGCTGCATACATTACCAGCGACGCTCCCAGCGAAACGAGGAAGGTGGACATAATCTTGCGTCCCCCTATCGTTCCTACCTTAAACCACAGGATACCCAGCAGGAGCAGCATGTTAAACACCCCCGCCAGAGAGTAGGCCAGGGCCAGCCCCCGGCAGCCCCAGAACCTTGCCAGGTAGATGGAAAGCACTATGTTCAACACAATGGTGACTACTCCCACCACAACTGGAGTAACGGTGTCCTTTACCGCATAAAAGGTCCGGTTCAATACCTGCAGGGCTGAGTAAGCAAACAAACCCAAGCAGTAATAGAAAAGCGCCCAGGCAGTGGTAAGGGTATTTTGCGCCGTGAAATTGCCATGTTCAAAGAGCAAGCGGATAAGAGGCTCTCTCAGGGCCATCAGTCCCAAGGCTGATGGCAAAGTGATGAAAAACACTGCCCTGATTCCCAGGGAGGAAGTCTTTTTGAAGCTGGCCAACTCACCTCGTGCCACTTGAGAGGTCAGGGTAGGAAAAACCGCGATACCAATCGACACGGCAAATATGCCAATAGGAAGCTGCATGATCCTCTGGGCAAGTTTGAGGGCCGAAATAACCCCCCCGCCCAGTCCTGAAGCCAGGTTCTGGCTGATGAACAGGTTGAACTGGGTAACCGAAAGACCGATTACCACCGGTAACATTAGAACTAACACCTCGCGAAAACCACTGTTTCGCCAATCAAAAGAAAAGGTGTATTGCGGCCTGCTCTTTATTAAAGAGGGAACCTGTACCAGAAAATTCAGGACTGCTCCCAGCACCACCCCGAAGGAAAAAGCCTTTATACCCATGCGCTCCGCCAGCCAGAGACCACCAGTTATGATGCCCAGGTTGTAGAAGATACCCCCCAAGGCGGGAGCTACGAACCGCTGATACGAATTCAGCACGGCCATGGCCAGGCCGTTTAGAGCCATAAAGAAGGTCTGAATAAACATTATGTGCGTCAGGGTTACAGCCAGGTTGATACTCTCCGGCGGAAGCTTGGGGACCAACAGCAAGATGAGTGGCCGGGTATAAACATAAGCCAGGGTAATAAGCAGTAGCATGCAGACAATGGTAAAGTTAAAGAGGATGCTGGCTGTTTTCCAACCTTCCTCCCGGCGACCGGTAGCCAGGTAACTCGAGAACACGGGTATAAACGCCGAGCTCAAGGCCCCGCCCACCAGCAACATGTATATGAAGTCCGGGATGGAAAAGGCGGCATTGAAGGCATCTGTTTCATAGTTCTGGCCAAACTTGGAATAGATAACCATGTCCCGCACATAACCAAGTATCCGGGCTATAAACACGGCTATCATGATAAAAACAGCAGCTTTAGCTACCTTTTTACCTTCAACTGTCATGCCAACCACCCACCTAGCGGAGTATAACATTTTTTACTATACATGAATCACGAGCAAAAGCAATAGAACATTCTCCGGATAGAGGTGATAGACACAGAAATACCCGGAACCGGGTCCGGGCACCTGAGGCCACCGCTAAGGAAGGAGGTTTTTCTGAGCCTTTTCGGCTGTTCGAGTTAACAGTTCCCTAGCCTGAGCTACCGACCTCTTTAGGTAGTCGGTATCGACCGGGTAACTTGTCCCCAACCAGGTAACCAGGACATCTCCATCGGGTTTAAGGGAAAAGGACAATACGGGGCCATGTTTCTTCAGGGTCAAAGCGGAAAGCCCCCCGGCCGTGACATTCAAGCCCATTACGAACAAGGCTATAACCATAAGCAGCAGTAATATTCGCCCCAGGGCTTTCAAACTAGTTCAACTCCTTAAACACCTCGCACAGTATGTCAGCAAATAATTCACTGGCATAAAGTGCTTCATCCAGACTGTTGCTGTCGCTGCCAATCTCCAGTAGCAAGGCGTGTTCATGAAACTCCTGGTTGTAAGTGCCGGCCTTGGTCCGCACCCCCTTTATTAGGCCGGGATAAAGCCTTTCACCGGTTCGGAATAACTGGCGGGCAAACGACGCGTTTTTTTGCCAGTTAGGGTGGGGTTTCCTCTCGTCGGTTCCTACTATGATAAGGATCTGGGCCGCCTCTCGGCCAGCTACCTTGACCGTTGTAGCCTCTTGTTCCGGCAAGGCATCCCGGTGAATGTCGAAGATACCACCCAAGTTTGTCTTGCTGTCGACAATCTGCTGGACGGTGACCCGTGAGTTGGCATATGATTTAGTGAAATCAGGGTAGTCGTGGATAGTGTCGATGTATTCGGAACTAAAACCGCGCCTCTCGGTCTCTTGCTGTAAATGGGCGGCTACCCTGGTGATGAGGCCCCGACCTTCAACGCGTGACTTTCCAGTGTCTGGCCGGTACGACTCTCCATTGTGGGTGCAATAGAACACCAGTCGCACTTCTTCCAACTCCGGGGATGCGACCGGTGGCCGGTCATCGTTTCTTCCCGGCTCGGTTTCCTCTTCGCGCTCGGGTGGTTCAGAGATATCCCGCCCGGCATTCTCGGTCCAAGCCATAGCCTGAATGTGGGAACATAATATATCCTCAGGCCCCAAGCGGAGGCCGGCCGAATCGAGCCAGCGGGGTACGGGTAGCCCCTGACCCGCGGCACAGGCAAACCCGGCGTACGACTGGAACACCATGGTTTGGGCCTGTTCCTGGTTAATAGCCAGCCGGGAAAACGGCCGGAATACTATCAAGAAATCGGTTCCTTCCCGGGCCATCCCGGTCAGGCTTGTTTGGAAGTCGAAGGTCATTCCGGTAACTATAACAGCTACGAAAAGCTGGACGTATACAAGTCCTTTAAGAAAATTCCACAGGTTTTTCCTTCTCATCCTTTTCACCCCGGAACCAGGCGGTATTGGTAGATCTTATGGTCAAGTGAAAAGGATTAGAACCGGTGGCCGGTCAACTCTATACCGGAAAGGCCGGACCTTGAGGTCCGGCCTTTCTCAAGCAGCTGGTTAAACCACCCGGCATTCAGTTCCCACCTGGTATGTAAAAGTTCCAACCGGATGTTGGAACTTTCTCTAGTTACCGTAGCTCGGTAGGAACAAAGGCATCTATTAAACCTATGACAAAAGCAGCCAGCAGGCTTCCCAGCAACGACACAGAAAGATAGGTGGGGATGATGAACTGGGCTACATAGATTACTACTGCGGCAGTAACAAACCCAACCAGTCCGCGGCTTCGCGGAGAAATCCTGTCGCCCAGAATCAGTTCTACCAGGTAGCCCAGTACCGCAATTACCACTGCAGCAATTAGCGCTCCTACAAACCCGGCTACCTTGATTCCCGGTAACAGCCATCCAACTAACAACAAAACCAGAGCCGATACTACGAAGCGAACTACCGCGCCAAGCCAATTCACTGCATTCACCTCCCTTCAACTCGACCGGGGATCTGCTGCCTGTGGTTGGGGCACCATTGTGTTTTTAAGTCGAGTTAGTTAGTACATACTTATAATTCCTTAACCGACAAAAAAGTATGCAAAGGCCGGTTGCATTTTAAAAACAGGAATGGTATAGTGTTTCTGTTGACGTTTCGGGGTAAAAGGAGGTGACAGAATGGCCAAAAGCAGGACACCGGCTAAGAGGGCCAGAAAAGCTGAACAGAACCGGTTACGCAATGCTTCGAACATTTCGGCGATGAAGACGGCTATTAAAAGGTTTGAAGCCGCTGTAGCTGATAATAACATAGAACTGGCCAGGGAGAAATTTGTTAAAGCCACCTCCATGATTGATAAAAACTGTGCCAAGGGCATCATTCACAAAAACACCGCCGCCCGCAGAAAATCCAGGCTGGCCAGGATATTCCGGGATGCCCAGTCCCTCAACCAGTAACACATAACCGTATCCGCCACCCACGGCCGGAGAGGCGCCAAAGCTTTTCCGGCTTTTCTATTGTAAATATTCTTGGTTGACAATGCGTTAGTCGCGTAATTAAACTAGACTTATGCAGAACTCACTGGTCGATATTGGAACCGATGGGTCGGGAGGAGGTTCATTGACTACGAGACGTGAGCTGGAACGGGAATTCCGAAAAGAACTAATAGCCCGAGCTGCTCATCGGCTCTTTTCCAGCAGCTCTTACGAGGCAATAACCGTGGAAGACATAGCCCGGGGCGCCGAATTCGGTAAAGGGACTATCTACCAGTACTTTGCAAGCAAAGAAGAGATCCTGGCCTATGTCGTGTGCCGGGGTATAAACCGGTTGTGTAGAGACATCGAGGAACAATGCCTGGGCCAACCGGACATCAGGTCGGCACTTAACACCTTAATGGCTTTGCAGTACCGGTTTCACCGGGAGCATGGTCACCTTTTCCTGTCCTTGCTACGGCGCAAGCTGGACGGTAGCCTGGACCCGGAATTGTTTAACGTCATTCGCCAAAAGCTCAAGAAAAAAACCGAACTGACGGCGACACTTCTTGAGCAGGGCATACGGGCCGGGATCTTCGTCCCCGTTGACAGCTACAAGCTGGCCCGAATTCTGGAGAATGTTATCAAAGGCTTTATCCTTGAGGATATGGAGAAAAGATTTCCTGAGGCGGATGCGGAGCAGGACCTGGAATTTATCAGACTGGTACTTTCGGAGGGAATCATGTTGCACGGGGGGAGAAAAACGAATGGAGAAGCAAAGGAACAATAGCGCCGCACCGGAGGCTGTACCAAACGGCAAACGTCGGCTGCTCAGCCTGGTTATTCTGGCGGTCGTGGTCCTGGGAGCAGCTGCTGCCGGGCTGGCCTGGTTCCATGAACTCAGAACCACCCTCACCACCGACAACGCCAAAGTCAGCGGCGACCTGGTCGATATCGGTGCCAGAACCGGTGGCCGCCTGGAGAAAGTACTTGTCAAGGAGGAAGACTACGTACAACAGGGTCAGGTGCTGGCAGAACTGGATAATGATCAGTACCGGGCCGAATTGGACCAGGCCCGGGCTAACCTGGAACTGGCCCAGGCAAATTACGCTAAATTGCCCGAGGATCTGAAATCCATGCAGGCTTTGGTGGAAAAGGCAAGGGAGGGCCTGGTTGCCGCTCAGGCGCAGGTAAAGGCGGCAGAGATAGCCCGGGAAGATGCCAGAAGAATCCTGGAGGAAAACGAGTTGCTATACGAAGCGGGCGCGATAGCCAAGGAAACTCTCGAATCTTCGCGTTCCCGTTACCGAACCGCCGAGGCTTCCCTGGATGCCGCCCGGGCGAACGCTGTGTCGGCCCAGGCCGTGCTACAGGATGCCGAGGCGAAATGGGAAGGTATGCGCAAAACAAGTGCCATCATATGCCAGGCTCAGCTCAAACAGGCTCAAGCCGCGTATAATAAAGCCAAACTGAACTATGACCATACCGTCATTAAGGCTCCGGTGAACGGTACCGTCCTGCGCGTCGCCGCTCAGGCGGGCGAAACCGTATCTACCGGTCAAACCATCCTCACCATTGCCGACTTGAAATCGACCTGGATTGCGGCCAACATCGAAGAAAAAAAGCTGGGACGGATTCGGATCGGGCAGAAGGTTGATGTCAAGATAGACGCCTATCCTGGACGGCTCCTGCCTGGAAAAGTCACCTCGATCGGTGGAGCCACCCAATCAGTGTTTTCTCTTATCCCTACTGAAAACACTTCGGGAAACTTTACCAAGGTAGCCCAAAGAGTACCGGTAAAGATCAACGTGGACCACCGAGGAATTCTCCTCAGGCCGGGCATGTCGGCGGTTATCAAGATTTATACCGGGAAATGACCTTAAGGGGCAATGTATATGACTTCGTCGGAACGGAATAGAATCGATTGGTCGGTCCTGCTGGTCATCATTATCGGAACTTTCATGGCCGTGCTCAACGGCAGCATCGTCAATGTAGCTCTTCCTAAAATAATGTCGATATTTAACGCTTCGCCGGACTCCATCCAGTGGGTACTCACCTGCTACATCATGACCCTGGGCGTGGTGATGCCGGTAACCGGGTACCTGGGCGACACCTTCGGCTACAAGCGTATGTACTTCACGGCTCTGGCGCTGTTCGTAATCGGTTCGGCTTTGTGCGGCATATCCTGGAGTGTAAACAGCCTGATCGCCGCCCGGATCGTCCAGGCTATCGGCGGCGGAATAATGCAGCCGCTGGGCATGGCCTTTATATACCGGGTCACACCCTACTCGCGTATCGGTCTGGTCCTGGGAATATGGGGAATAGCCGCCATGGCTGCACCGGCCATCGGGCCTACCCTGGGAGGCTACCTGGTGGAGTACATCAACTGGCGGCTGATCTTCTATCTCAATGTTCCAATTGGTCTCGTGAACCTATTCCTGGCCGGTATGCTTCTCAAAGAGAGCGAGCTGATAAAGGTGGAACATTTCGACTTTCTCGGCCTCGTCTCCTCCACAGTGGGCCTGTTCAGCCTTCTGCTGGGCCTGAGCCAGGGAACGAAGTACGGGTGGACATCTCCTTACATCATCTTACTGGGCATTATTTCCTTCGTGAGTCTGACTTTGTTTATCTGCAACGAACTTTCCCATCCGGAACCGCTTCTGGAGCTGCGGCTGTTCAAGAACTACCTATTCACCATAAGCACGGTTATAGGCTCCGTGCTCAACATAGGGATGTTTGGCGGCATGTTCCTGCTACCCCTTTTGCTCCAGAATGTCCTGGGGCAGACGGCCATGAAGACCGGGCTAATCCTGTTACCGGCCGCCATCGGTACTGCGCTCATGATGCCGGTGAGCGGGCGGGTTTTCGACAAGTACGGTGCCCGGGGGGTAGTCGTGACCGGTCTGGCATTGGTCACGGTTACCACCTACATGATGAGCCGTTTTAACGACCTTACTCCCTTCTCCGTAATGACTGGCTGGCTCGTTCTGCGAGGAACTGGAATGGGATTATCAATGATGCCGGTAACTACGGCCGGAATGACCACGGTTCCCATGCACCTGGTTGGTAAAGGCTCAGCTCTCGGCAACGTTATCCGCCAGGTATCAGCGTCACTGGGGATAGCCATGTTCACCACCATCATGCAGCACCGGCAGGTTTTCCACTATGCCAGCCTGGCCCAGTCACTGAACCTTGACAGTGACGCGGCTCTGGCTATGCAGGCTAACCTGAGCGACTTAGTAGTCGCTTCGGGCCTGGGGCCTGAGAAGCTCCAGATGTTAAGCGTAGGAATCATGGGGAAACAGGTAGCGAAAGCATCCATGATTAATGCCATCGGCGACTGTTTTATAGTGGCCTCGGTCTTCTGTCTGGTAGCTCTTATCCTCTCGTTGGGGCTGAGAAACACCCGCAAGCAAGCAGTACCTTCAATCACCCAGGACGCTAGCAGCCTGGCAGTCGAGGGCTGATACCTCTAATCCGGCCCTTGACGTTCCGTCTGCCTAGTGCAAAATATAGTTTGATACCACCAGCAGTTACTTCAAAGGGCCCACAAATATAACAGCCAATTTGCCGCCGGTAGAAGCTTTGGTGATAAGGTGGTATCTCAACACAATCGGTTGGATTCGTTTCTAGTCATGAACGTAAGCGTCAAAAAGAACACACCTACAGCTGATGGAAGAAGCGTGAGACAATATACCTGAGCACAACCGTAGGAGGTGTTCGGGTATAGATAACCGTGAACGCGTTAGCCTTTGGAAACAGCGCTTTTCTGAATTTGA
>JAAYAC010000102.1 GCA_012719535.1 Syntrophomonadaceae bacterium
CCCACCAGGTTTCGCTGATGGCCGGAAAAAGCGACCCCTGCAGGTACGCTCCGTGTACTCCGCTCGTTTTGCTTACGATACCGGCGAACCCTAGCAGGATGGCGGTTGAACCCGTCAGGGCAGCCAGCAGGTTGTTGACCCGCTCGCCTTTCCCGTTACGCCACCAGACCAGGCAAGTTACCAGGATAATCAGGCCCAGGACCCATTCGTTAAAGAGGTAGTTCCAGCAACTCCAGCCGGGACCGGCCCAGCCTTCGATCCACCTGCCAATAATCATATCTGTGTGGGGCAGCTATCTTTCCCAGATATCTTCTACCACATCAGCCAGGAAGAAAGCCAGAAAACTTCCGATTCCCAGGGCGGTAATCCACTGCCCCGCCACCCGCCGGCTTTCCCGGTCCAGGCCCACCAACCGGGCTGCTAGCTCCGCCCATCGCCGGTGCCACTTTCCCCCTATACACCACCGGCAGTATTGACCTACAAACCGGTACCCTAAATAGCCTGCCAGTATCGCCAGCGCAATAGCTATAGTCAGCCATTCAAAGTTCCTGGCCATGAAGCTTACCGCTTGCTGGCCGATGGTCATCACCAAGACGGCTTCCAGAAAGAAACGGATCCCCCGACCGGCTATGGAGGCCATTATAAACGGGAACAAGCTAAGTGAAAAACACCCGGCGGCAATAGTAAAAACCTTGTAGGGAATTGGAGTCAAAGCAGCAATTAAGATTCCCCATCCCCCGTAACGGGCAAAGATAGCTTCCACCCTGCCCAGGGTCTCCCGTGATGCCAGGCGTTGCAGCAAGGGCTGTCCTAACACCTGCCCCAGGACATAGCCAAAATACCCACCTACAACGGAAGCCCCGGTACAGGCCAAACCGTAAAGCAATGCCCGGTCAGGCCGGGCCAGGCACAGGGGAACCAGCACCAAATCAGGCGGGACGGGGAAAAAGGAGGACTCGGCAAAAGACATGACCATAAGGCCCCAAACACCATATGTAGCAAACAATTCAACCATGTTGTCCCACATGCACCCTACCCCCTGTACTAACTCTTCTCTTTATTCTAGGGCCAGGCAGTCCTTTTGGCAATTGCCTATGCGGCCGGGGCTGGTGATTGCGGAGCACCGGAAACCGGTTTCCGTTCACCCAGTATTCTGCGTAACGCCATATTGGCGATGATAACATGCGCCACTTTCAAGGTAAGCAGGCTGTAAAACGAAGTCCGGAAGGTTTCCTGGTCAAAACAGGGCAACACGTTTATCACAGCACGGCGGAAGGTTACCTTATTGCCTGCATAACCTAACAACACGCCTTTCACCGCCCACAGTCCCCCGGCAAGTAAACCGGTCTGCATGGCGTCTTCGCCCCCGATACGGGTTTCCCACCTCAATTCTTCAACCCGGAGGGAACGAAGGTAAGCCCTTTTGAGCCAGGGGCGGTTGTCTAACCATTGCTTGAAAGCCCAGAGCCTCCGACAAAACTTCCCGGCATCTGTAATTCCTTTTTCCAGCGACCAG
>JAAYAC010000012.1 GCA_012719535.1 Syntrophomonadaceae bacterium
TTACCTGCTGGGAAATTTGAGTAAAAGGTTACTGTAACTCCCACACTGACGATCCCAGCCGAAACCCTGAACGTCCATGAATTAACAACATCCTTCCATTGAGGTTTCGATTTCGCCATAGTATCACCACCAATCGACGCTATAATCCGTATGGATTGGCTGGACAGGCTTTTCTAACTTAGGACTCACACCAACTTTTGCCCTATCCTCGCTTTCGGCCTTTGGGTGGAAGCATGGATTACGGGAGTGCGGTGTGGCCCCAGCACACTGCCACGGGCCACACTCTCCTCTCTCTTTTTTTATTACGCGCCTGCACCAGATGCTACCGCCCGGCGTCCCGCCTTTTTGATGGTCTCCGGAAGGAATGCAAGGGGTATCAACGAACACAGGTACAGGACTGCCGTGAATCCTATGGCCGTAGTCATTGAAGTGGCAGCGGCAATAGCACCCATAATATAGGGCATGAAGAATGACGTCATCCGAGCAAGGTTATAGATCCCATTGACCGCCGTAGCCCTTACCTCGGTCGGAAAGAGCTCCGACATATAGCCACCGTACATACCAAATATCGGATAAGTGATGAAGGCGTATACCGGTGCGAATGCCAGCAGTGTTGAGCCAGTCTTAATGGACACAAAAATTAACACCGCCACGAAGGATGCTATCAGGGCGAAATAGGCGGGAGGCTTCCGGCCCCACCTGTCAGCAATAAAGGCAAAGACGATGTAACCCACAACACCCCCGCAGTTCAAGACTAACAGGTAGTTCATAGCCTTAACAACATCCAGGCCTCTATCAGTGGCGAGCCAGTTGGGTATCCAACTCATTGAACCCCAGTAGGCCAGCAATGTAAACCACACTAAACCGAAGGCACATATCGTGCGCCGGCGCAGCGCGGGTGAGAAAAGCTCACCAATATCCCCGAGTTTGCCCAGTCCTTGATGTGCTTCATTTCTTTTCTTCAGCCAGGCTTCAGGCTCGGGAATTCCAATCTTGGCAATAATGGCAACGATAATACCAACCGCTCCAAAGTAGAACAAAGGCCTCCACCCGTAACTAGGGATTACTACCTTGGCAAGCTGGGCCGCCAGCATCGGACCGAAGGCAAAACCGGTTTGAATTACCGCCGAACACATAATGCGCAGGCGGGCGGGCATAATCTCGGCAACCAAGGTATTACCCACACCCCATTGGGCGCCCAGGCCGATACCAACCATCAGTCTCAGAAACAACATCATCTCAAGGGTGTTTGCCCAGGCGAAACAAACTGTAAAGATTGAATACCATAAGAGGCAGTAGAACATGACGTTCACCCTGCCAAACTTGTCTGACAACCAGCCGGACAGCAAGCCGCCAATTCCAGCGCCCAGCAAGGGGAATCCAAGAACCAACCCTAGAGAAGCCGCGGGAAACTTTAGATCGGCCATCATGGCAGTTGCGGATACTGATACGAGCTGCCAGTCCATGACGTCCAGAATGAGGGCTATCCAGGCGAAAATCCAGACCGCAACCTGGATACCCGTTAAAGGGGCATGCTCATCGGGGATAGGAATATACCTTTGACCATACGCGTTTTCCACTACATCTCCTCCTTACTAAACTAATTGTTACGGGAAATTTTCTGCCACTCTCAGGCCGGGTCCCCCCTCCCTTCTCGGGTTTTCTATTTCAGTACAGGCCACTCCACCGGCGGTTAGCACTCCGCCGTCAGGCCGTACCGGTGACCGTACTTTATGGGGGTTGTGGAATAAATCATGATAGCACAGCGATTTAAGCAAGTATTCTTCCTGAGATGACTACCCTTTGTATCTGCTGCGTGCCCTCGTAGATCTGCAGGATCTTGGCGTCACGCATCAGCTTCTCCACCGGGTATTCTTTCATATATCCATACCCACCGAGGACCTGTACCGCGTCAACTGCGACCTTCATCGCCACGTCTCCCGCATACAGCTTGGCCATGGCTCCCAGCTTCGGATCCGGGTTGCCGTGCTCAATTTCCCAAGCCGCCTTCCAGACCAAGGCACGGGCTGCCTCAATTTCGGTTGCCATATCCGCGAGCATAAAGGCGATAGCCTGCTGACTGGCGATAGGCTTACCAAATTGAATCCTTTGCTTGGCATAGTTTAGCGCTTCCTCGTATGCCCGTCGCGCAACTCCCACTGCTGCTGCACCGATACTCATCCTGGTTCTGTCCAGCGTTTGCATGGCGATTTTGAATCCTTCTCCTTCTTTACCCAGAAGGTCTCTAGCAGGTACCCGCACCTCATCGAAGATAACTTCGGCAATATGCGAAGCCCGATCACCCATCTTGTCCTCCACCTTGCCCATGGACAGGCCCGGAGCATCCCCCGATACCAGGAACGCGCTTATCCCTTTGGTCCCTTTTACCGACCGGTCGGTCTTGGCAAAAACGGTGTACATGTTAGCGATTCCCCCATGGGTTATGAAGCACTTGGTACCGGTGAGGATATACTCATCCCCCACTTTTCTGGCGAAGGTCGTCATACTTGAAGCGTCGGAACCCGCGTTGGGCTCGGTTAGGCAAAATGCTGCCAGAACCGGAGCCTCTCCGAACTGGGGCAACCACCGATCTTGTTGTTCCTCGGTGCCGGCTATGAGTATAGGTGTAAGCGCGAGGGTGTTCCCGTCCCAGGCTCCACTGATACCAAGGCATCCATAGGCAATTTCTTCTACGAGGATTGCCTCGGTGACATGGTCCAGCTCTAAGCCGCCATACTTGGCAGGAAGATTGAAGTTCCACAGACCGATTTCGAAGGCTTTCTTTATGATGTCCCATGGCATTTCACTCTTACGGTCCAGTTCGGCCGCTACTGGAATTATTTCATTCCTGGTAAACTTGCGTGCCAGTGCCTGCATTTCTTTTTGTTCGTCAGTAAGTTCAAAGCTAATCAAAATAGCACACCTCCGTTAATAATACCTTTCCACGAATCCTTATTTCTTTCTGGTAATGAACCCGTCACCAATGACACCGTCTTTCAACATCTGCTCTATGTCCGCCTCACTGTAGCCCAATTGCAGAAGCAATTCCTTGGTGTGTTGCCCCTTAAATGGGGGAGGCAATTCGGCTATCGCCTCATATACTCCAAATTTAATGGGATTTCCAGGTACCTTCACTTTTCCGGCAGTGGCGTGTTCATATTCAATTAGCATGTTCCGAGCTTTGGTGTTTTCACTATCCACAATCTGCGGTACTTCCAGAATCGGTGCCACCGCTACCCTGGCGTCCCTTAGTATCTTCACCACTTCATCCACGGTATAGTTGGCCATCCAGTTATTGATAATAGCAGTCATTTCCTCGACGTTCTCCAACCGGGCGGCATTACTGTTAAACTTAGGATCAGTGGCTAGTTCCGGGCGTCCCATGGCCTGGCACATGTTACCCCATAGCTTTTCATTGGAAGCTACTACTCCTACGAACCCGTCTTTGCAAACATAAACGTCATAGGGTCCCCCATCCGGGTGCCGGCTCCCCATGCGTTGCGGAACTCGGCCACATATGGTATAGGCCGGTACTGCATTTTCCAGACAAGTAAAGATACAGTCCACCAACGCGATATCGATGTGCTGCCCCTCCCCGGTCAGACTACGGTAGTGAAGCGCTCCTAGAATTCCGATGCAGCAGTACAGACCTGCAATTACGTCGCCAATGGATGAACCCACCCGCAGCGGCATGTCAGGGTATCCCGTAATACTCATCAACCCACCCATTGCCTGGGCTAACATGTCGTACCCTGGGAGTTTGCTCAAAGGACCGTACTGACCAAATGCTGAAGTAGACGTGTATATAATATCTGGCTTGACGGCTTTGCAGGCTTCATATCCAACCCCCAGCTTGTCGGCCACACCAGGAGCAAAATTCTCCATAACCACATCAGCCTCGGCAATGAATTTAAATGCTATCTCGCGGGCTTTTTCGTACTTCAAGTTTAGCTCTATACTCCTTTTGCCCCGGTTAAGACCGATGAAATACGTGCTTTCCTCAGTACCGGGCGCAAAAGGCGGCCAGCTGCGCTCATTGCTGTTAGGGCCGGTATCCTCGATTTTTATAATTTCCGCGCCCATGTCGGCGAGAATCTGCCCGCAAAATGGACCGGTATATACCCTGGTAAAATCAACTATTTTTATTCCTTCCAGAATCTTGGTCTTTGCCATGCTTGTTCCTCCTCTCTTCAGGTTTCCTGCTGGCCACGGAGGCTGGAGGCCCCGGAAGGGGCCTCCAACTTTCCGTCAGGCCCGGGATGGGGACATTATTCAACCCAGATTATGCAACCTGCTCCCTGGGTCAGCCCACCACAGATGGCACAGGCAGCATAGCCGCCCCCGTTTTCCTTCAGGTTATAGGCAGCAGTCATCATAATGCGGGAACCGCTGGCCGTATTAGCATGACCCACCGCGATGGCACTGCCGTTGACATTCAGCTTGCTCTTCAATTCCTGGTACTTGGTATCGTCGTTATCCAGGATGGGCTTGGTCGACGCTTCCTTAACCATCTCGTTGTAGTCACCAGCCAGGAACCTCTGGTTGGACAGGAGTTTGGTTGCAACCAGCGGAACGCAAGCAAAGGCCTCGTTAATCTCGATGAACTTCATATCATCGATGGTTAACCCGGTCACGTCCAGGCACTTCTTGATGGCAAATGCCGGAGACACGGGCATAATGCGGGGTTGAAGCGCTATCGAGGACATAGCTACCACCGTGTATAAGATGTCCAACCCCAGCTGCTCGGCTTTTTCCCGTTTCATCAGTATTTGCGCACAAGCCCCATCGTTCATGCCCGGAGCATTACCGGCCGTTACCGTAGGATTGCCAAATATAGGCTTTAACCTGGCCAGTTCTTCAAGTTTAACGTCAGGACGATATTGCTCGTCGATCTCCAAGACCCTCTTAGATACTACATTCCCTTTCTTATCCGTCTTAACCAATTCCAGGGGAACCATTTCCTGCTTGAA
>JAAYAC010000103.1 GCA_012719535.1 Syntrophomonadaceae bacterium
GCCGACGCGTAGCCTGCGTTACCGGGCCAAGGGTGTGTTGGCACTCTGCAAGAGGGGATGCACGAATATGGTGCATCAATTAAGGTGGCACCGCAGGTTTACACCTGTCCTTAAAGCGAGGACAGGTGTTTTGGTGTTTTGGTACGCCTCATCCTCTATTCTCTCTTATTCATCAAGGCAAGAGGATGGAGAGACTGCAGAGAGTCAGCGCAAGATATTTTTGTGATGGGGAGGAATTTACAGTGAAGAGGTCATTAGCAGTAATTGTCTCGGTGTTCATGTCGGTCTTGTTATTGATTTCGTTGTCCGGGTGTGGAGCGACTAAGAAAGCTCCATCCTCAAACGCAACTCCGGAGAAGAAGAAAATTGGTATAGTACAGATTGTGGAGCACCCCTCACTCAACACCATCAGGGAGTCTTTCGTGCAGCAGCTGGAAAAGGAAGGGTTCAAGGACGGCCAAAATGTAATCATTGACTATCAAAACGCGCAGGGTGACCAGACCAATCTGAAAACCATATGCCAGAAATTTGCCAATAACAAATATGACCTCATCGTGGCGATAGCAACACCATCGGCGCAGGCGGCAGTCGGCGAAACCAAGGAAATCCCCATTGTTTTTTCCGCGTGCACCGATCCTCTGGGTTCAGGGCTGGTGAGTAATATGGAAAGACCGGGTCAGAATGTAACCGGTACTTCTGACGCTGTATCGGCGGAGAAAATCATGGAGCTGGCCAAACGGATTACTCCTAACATAAAGACGATTGGAGCTCTGTATAACTCCAGTGAGACCAATTCGATATCAGTTATCAACAACCTCAAGGAATACGCCCGGAAAAACGGAATGACGGTAGTAGAAGCGACCGTCACCAATTCATCTGAAGTGCAGCAGGCGACTAGCTCTCTAGTGGGCAAGGTCGATGCCATATTCTCTCCCATTGACAATACTGTTGCTTCGGCCATGCCGGTAGTCGCGCAGGTGGCCAACAAGGCTAAAATACCTGTATATGTAGGGGCGGATTCGATGGTCAAGGACGGAGGGCTTGCTACTTATGGAATCAATTATAAGGTCTTAGGTCAGGAGACCGCGAAGATGGCGGCCGAAATCTTAAATGGCAAGAAAGCCGGAGATATACCGGTAAAAACCATAAGTGACGTGGATATCTACATTAACCAGGACACGGCAAAGGCTATCGGCATAACCATACCTGAGGATGTTTTGAGAGAAGCTGCCCAGGTGTTTGGGGAATAGCACTGCAGGGGTTTGTTACCATGACTGTAATGGCATTACAGGGCTCGCTGGAGTTGGGCATAATATACGCGATAATGGCCCTGGGGGTTTTCATTTCCTTCCGGACGCTTAACATGCCCGACCTGACGGTGGATGGGAGCTTTGTCCTGGGGGCGGCTGTCTCGGCCATGCTGTGTAGCCAGGGCCGGCCTTTAGCCGGCCCGCTGCTCGCCATCATAGCCGGGAGCCTGGCGGGATGCGTAACCGCACTGCTCCATACCAAGCTAAAGATTCAACCGCTACTGGCGGGGATTCTGGTAATGCTGGGCCTCTATTCCGTCAATTTAAGGGTAATGGACAACCGGGCCAATATCCCCCTCATTAACAAGACTACGGTCTTCCACCTTCTTCAGGGAACCCCGGTGGAGACGTATGCTAAATTAATTATACCCTCGGCCATTTTATTGCTTGTACTCGTCTTGCTCTTCCTGTTCCTAAAAACAAAGCTTGGTTTTGTCTTGAGGGCTACCGGAGACAACGACCAGATGGTGAGGGCTGTTGGTGTCAACACCGATTCCACCATATTGATAGGACTCGCTCTGGCTAATGCCTTCGTCAGTTTATCCGGGGCGTTAATAGCCCAGTATCAATCCTTCGCTGATGTAAGCATGGGCATAGGGATGGTAATCATAGGGTTAGCCTCAGTCATCATCGGGGAAGTGATATTTGGCACCAGAACGCTCCTGCGCAGGCTGGTCGCTGTGGTACTGGGGGCAATACTTTACCGGCTGGTGATAGCTATTGCCCTTGAACTCGGTATGCCCCCGACGGATCTGAAATTGGTTTCGGCCCTGATTGTTACATTGGCTTTGTCGATGTCAGCAATAAAGGAAGGCCTGTATTCAATCCAGAAGAGGTTTAATGCCATGAATAGAGCCCGGGGAGGGTCGGCCTGATGCTAAAAATTGAAGCTGTAAGCAAGACCTTCGCTAAAGGGAGCATCAATGAGAGGCGGGCGCTTGATAACATCAACCTATCGTTGGATAAAGGCGAATTTGTGACTATTATTGGCGGAAACGGGGCCGGAAAATCAACCTTACTCAACTGTATTGCCGGCGTACATGAGATAGACCAGGGCAGAATCTGGCTCGATAACGTGGACATTTCTTTTTACCCTGAGTATAAACGGTCCAGGTACATCGGCAGGGTGTTCCAGGACCCTATGCTGGGCACCGCCTTTGATATGACTATTGAGGAAAACCTGGCCATGGCCTATGCCAGGGGCAAACCGCGAGGGCTCCGGCCCGGTATTAACAAGCGAGAAATCAGGTTGTTCAGAGAGCGCCTGGCTTTGCTGGGCTTAGGGCTGGAGGACCGGATGAAGCAAAAGGTGGGGTTGCTTTCGGGAGGACAACGCCAGGCCCTCACCCTTCTCATGGCCACCATCACCGAGCCCAAGCTGCTCTTGCTCGATGAACACACCGCCGCCCTGGATCCATCCATAGCCAAAAAGGTTCTGCAGCTCACTCGTGAAATTGTGGCAGAGCATCAACTGTGTACTATAATGGTAACCCATAACATGAAGGCAGCATTAGAGTACGGAATGCGCACCATTATGATGCATGAAGGCAGGATTATTCTGGATCTGGAAGGCAAAGAGAGAGAAGCTATGACGGTGGAACGATTGATAGAGCAGTTTGAAAACAGGAGTGGGGTGGAGCTTGACAGCGACCGGTTGTTATTAAGCCAGTAGCACACGGGCGTCATGCTTGTCATCCCCGGCCCGCTACTTAAGAAATGGTGATACTAATATAACAAATTGTTCCTAAAATCAGGTTTTCGAACCTGGTTTTCTGTTTTTAGTAACCCATACCAGAAAAGGTAGTTGCACATTAAGGGTTTTTTCAAATAAACTATATTAGAATTCTAATAGTAAGAATTCTAACAATTCATCTGAGGAGCTTATCATATGGATAAAGAAGAAGCCCAAGAATTACACCTGTTGCTTTTTACGTTGGCTGGTTTCGTGCACAAGAAGTTTTGGCTTAATCTGCGTAAGCATAGCTGCTTTGCTCCCAGAGCCAATAAAAACCAGGTTAAAATCATTAATATTTTGTATTACCGTGAGGGCTTAACACCCACTGAAATCGGTCAGATGCTAGACCTAGAAAAGGGCAGTCTTACCACTATATTGGACCAGTTGGAGGAAATGGGTTTTATTGTCCGCAGGGTTGATCCGAATGATCGGCGGAAACTCTTGGTATCCCTCAGTAGGGCCGGGAGAGACCAGATGGATAAAACCATGAGTCAATACACTGAGAGCCTTGTCAAGCTGTTTAAGGACGTCGAGGACGAAGAAAAGGCTACCTTCATCCGCAGCCTGCGACATGTAGTTGACTTTATAAAAAAATTATAGAGGGAGTTATTATTATGGACCGTTCAGAACAAATGCGCGATCAGAGTATAGGCAAGCTACTGTGGACTTTCTCTTTGCCGGCCATTGTCGGGATGCTGGTTAATTCACTTTACAACGTTATAGATCGAATATTTGTGGGCCGGGGGATAGGAGCGATGGCCATAGCCGCTACTACGGTAGCCTTTCCCATTATGATTGTGCTGATGGCTGTTTCTATGCTTATCGGGGTTGGCGCTACAGCTTTAATATCAATCCGTCTGGGGGAGCAGAAAAAGGATGAAGCCGAGAAGGTAGCCGGTAACGCGATGGCTATGTTAATCCTGCTGCCAGCTATCTTCGCAGGTCTATTTCTGCTCTTTACTGAACCCATTTTAATTTTGTTTGGAGCCAGTAAAGCGGTTCTTCCTTATGCCAGGGATTTCGTACAAATTATCATGCTGGGGTCTGTGTTTGGATCCATTAGTATGGGGATGAACAACTTCATCCGGGCGGAAGGCAATCCCAGGACGGCCATGTATACCCAGATACTTGGTACGGTTATTAATATAGCTTTGAACTACGCCTTTATCTTTGTATTCCATTGGGGAATAAAGGGATCTGCTCTGGCAACCATAATAGCTCAGTTGGTTTCAGCAACCTGGGTATTGAGTTATTTCTTTTCCAACCGGAGTCTGGTCAAAATACGACTTCATAATCTTAAGCTGCAATACTCTGTGTTGGCAAGTATCGTGGCCATTGGTTTTGCACCTTTCGCGATGCAGGTTGCGGCCAGCGTGCAGCAGCTTATATTAAATAAAACCTTGATAATCTACGGTGGAGACATGGCCCTTTCAGCTGTAGGCATTATATGGAGCATAGCTACCCTGCTGTTTATGCCAGTTTTGGGGGTGAGCCAGGGAGCTCAACCGATTATCGGCTTCAACTATGGAGCCCGGCAGTATGATAGAGTCCAAGAAACCTGGGGAAAAGCGGTCATAGCAGGTACATGTATTGCGTTAGTGGGGTATCTGATGATTCACATCTGGCCAACTCAGCTTGTGGGTTTATTCAGTGATGGTGAAACCGAACTTACGGAAATGACTGCCCATGCTATGTTAACTTTCCTGGCGCTGCTGCCGGTGATAGGCTTTCAAATAATCAGTTCCAACTATTTTCAAGCGGTAGGGAAAGCGACCCAGGCGATTATACTCAGCCTGTCCAGGCAGTTTCTGCTATTCATACCCCTGCTCCTGATTTTACCGCGTTTCTGGGGCTTGGAAGGAGTTTGGAGAACAGCGCCCATCGCTGATTGTCTATCGGTCGTCCTGACAGCTGCCTTCATCTATTTTGAGATGAAGAAACTAAATCATGACCAACGGGAGTCTGCCATTGTGGATGAGGCCATTTAGCTCTGGCAGCCCTTACCTTTGCAACTTCGGTAGCGCCTTACGCAGGCTGCGCAGCCGGTGAACCGGACAAAGATTCACCTGGACCGTCACTGCACCTTCTGGTAGAATTGAATTAATTAGTACCATTACCCTGGTACTGGCGGGCAGTTCTCTATCTTAGCCGCCGAGAACCTTCAGACGGTAGCAAGGGTGCCGGAGGGGGAGGCAGCAGTAAAGGCTCGCAGCGGGCCCAGGTGGAGCCGCCCCGGTGACGGGGTGTAAAGCCAGAAGCTCCTATCCGAGCTGGCGAGGTGTTGGGGAGTTCATGTTAGGCTGGCAACTGTCTTTAGGTTTCAAGGGGTGGGGATGCCACCCCCTTTTCTATCTAAGGGGAGGGTGCAAGTGGCGGAGATTCATCCTCAGGCGAGGCCGTTCTTTTTGAAGGGGAACGATATTGCCTGCCTGCTGATCCATGGGTTTACTACCTCACCGTCGGAGATGCGGGACTTGGGGGAGAGGCTTAATTACGAAGGGTTTTCAGTGAGCGTGCCGCTTCTACCCGGTCACGGCTCCTCATCTGAGGACCTGAATAGGACTACCTGGCGGGAGTGGTACGCCTGGATACGGGACGAGGCGGGGATTTTACGCGAGAACTACCGGCAGGTGTACCTCATCGGGCTCTCGATGGGAGGGCTACTGGCTCTGAAAGCCGCTGCCGATATGGAGGGGCGTTCCGGGGTGGTAACCATAAATTCGCCCATCTATCTAAAGGGTTCGCTGGTCCCCTTTGCCCCGGTACTCAAGTTTATAAGGCCGTATATCCCCAAGAAAATAGACGACAACTACCGGGAGATGAAAATGCGGGCGCGATTCGCCTACGACGATGTTCCGGTACGGGCTTTTCTCAGCATGCGAGAGCTTATCAGGCTGGTGGTCAAGAGCCTGAAGAACGTTCGGGTTCCTCTCCTCATCTTCCAATCGGAAACGGACGAATCCATTGAGGAAAAAAGCGCCCTGGTAATAAAGAACCGGGCGGGCAGCCAGGACAAGAAACTGATCTGGCTGAAGAACTCGGCCCATGTAGCCACTATGGGACCGGAAATCCATCTAATAAACAAGGAGATTACAGGTTTTATACGGCAGAATATGGACAATAATGTACGATAAGGGGGAAACTGCTGTGAACAGGGATGAGGCACTGGCGTTGCTCAAGAGCAATCTGAAGAACAAGAACCTATTCAAGCATTGCCTGGCTGTGGAAGCCATCATGCGGGGAGTGGCCCGGCGTTTCGGGGAGGATGAAGAAACCTTTGCCCTGGCCGGGTTGCTGCACGATATCGATTATGACTCCACGGCCAACGACCTGTCGCGCCATTCCCTGGAGGGAAGCGAAATGCTGGCACGGCACGGCTTACCCGAGGAAATAGTATACGCAGTCAAGGTACATAACGACGCGCACGGGCTGGAAAGGAAGACGCTGTTGGACAAGGCCCTCTATGCCGCGGATCCGGTCAGCGGGTTTATTGTGGCTGCCGCCCTTATCAGGCCGGAGAAGAAGCTCGAGCCGGTGGATGTTGAGTTTTTGCTGAACCGCTTCAAGGAAAAGTCCTTTGCCCGGGGAGCTCGCCGGGAACAGATGGCTGCCTGTGAGGAGTTCGGCATGAGCCTGGAGGAGTTCCTCGGCCTGTCCCTGGAGAGCATGAAGAAGGCGGCGGGGGACCTGGGCCTGTAGCCTGTCGAGTGAGGAGAGACTTGGTGATTAGACGAGAAGACCTGATTTCGTACATGGAACAGAAAACATACAAACCGCTGGGATTCCAGGAGCTGAAGGAAGTACTGGGGGTTGAGGATGAGGTTCAGTTCGCCAAGTTGCTGGGGCGGATGGAGAAAGAAGGTGATGTGGTCCTAACCCGAAAGAAAAAATATGGCTTGCCGCGGATGATGAATCTGGTCAAAGGGGTTATATCTATCAGTCCGCGTGGTTTTGGGATTTTGACCCCCGAGGATGCGGGAGAGTCCGAAGTGTTCATCTTTGGTCGTGATTTGAACGGGGCCATGCATCACGACAAGGTACTGGTCCGGATAAACCGCCGGGCCAATGGTGACCAGCGCCCTGAGGGCGAGGTCATCCGGGCGCTGAAAAGGGCTCACCAGCAGGTGGTGGGTACCTATAAGAAGCTTAAGCCCCTGCCCCAGGTCATACCCGATGACCCCCGCCTGCTCTACCCCATCTATGTGAGGCCGCGGAGCAAGACCGGGATAAACCACGGGGACAAGGTCCTGGTTCAGATCACGGTGTGGCCCGACAAGGACCGATACCCGGAGGGCAAGATAGTCGAAGTGCTTGGTGCCAAGGGCGATCCGGGGGTGGACATTGCCTGCATCATAAAGAAGTACCAGCTTCGGGACGACTTTCCCCCGGAGGTTTTGCGGGAGGCCCACCGGGTGGCAGTCCCGGTTTCCGCTGCGCAACTGAAAGGGCGACAGGACCTGCGTGCTCTGAACATGGTCACCATCGACGGCGAGGATGCCAGAGACCTGGATGACGCGGTATCGATTGAGAAAGTCCCGGGCGGCTATCTCCTGGGAGTGCATATTGCCGACGTTTCCCATTACGTGGCCGAGGACGGGGCATTGGACAAGGAAGCTTTCCGGCGGGCCACCAGCGTCTACCTGGTGGACCGGGTCCTGCCCATGCTGCCCCGAGAACTTTCCAATGGTATTTGCAGCCTCAACGCCGGCGAGGACCGGCTGGCGATGAGTGTTATGATGAAACTGAGCCCGGAAGGCGAGGTTCTTGATTACCAGATATTTAAGTCGGTCATTAACGTGAAGGAGCGCATGACGTACACCGACGTTAACCAGATGCTGCTGGAAGGAAACAGGAAACTTCGGGAACGTTACCGGGACCAGGTGGCGAGTTTCGAGTTAATGGCCGAATTGTGCGAAATCTTGCGAAGCCGCCGAATGAGGCGCGGTTCCCTGGATTTTGATTTCCCGGAGGCCAAGGTCATCCTGGACGAGCAGGGCATCCCGCGGGAAATCCGCAGGTATGAGCGCAAAGTAGCCGAGATGCTCATTGAGGAATTCATGATAAAGGCCAATGAGGTGGTAGCCGAGCACCTGTACCACAGGGGAGTGCCGACGCTTTATCGGGTGCATGAGCGGCCGGACCTGGAAGGCATTGGTGAACTAAACCGGGTACTGGGGGCATTCGGCCACCGCATAAGGGAAAAAGATGTTGAACCCCGTGCTTTCCAGGAGATTCTGGAGAAAATCAAAGGCAGACCAGAAGAGAGAACTATCAGTACCATTATGCTACGCTCCATGAAACACGCTCGCTATGCCCCGCAGGCATTGGGGCACTTCGGGCTGGCTTCCGCTTACTACACTCATTTTACGTCCCCGATTCGTCGCTATCCCGACCTCATCGTCCACCGGGTACTGACCCATCTGTTAAACAAAGGCACGGTAGCCGGAAGCAAGAGAGCGGCCTGGGAAAGGAAAATGGTTAGCTACGGAGAACAGTCGACGTTCAGGGAAATAGCTGCTGAAGAAGCTGAACGTGAATCGGTAGATCTCAAGAAAGCTCAGTATATGAAGCAATTCGTAGGAGAGGTTTTCCCCGCGGTCATCTCCTCCGCCTTGTCCTTCGGTTTCTTCGTTGAACTGGAGAACACGGTGGAAGGCCTGGTACACGTATCGTCGCTGACCGACGACTATTACGAGTATGACGACCGCCGCTTGGCTCTGGTCGGCAGGCACACCGGCAAGACTTACCGCATCGGCGACAAGGTCAATGTTCAGCTGGTCCGGGTAAACGTCGACGAAGCCAAAATTGACTTCGAACTGGTAGGGGGTCAGGCTTGAAATTTGTGAAATTCTTGCGTACAGACTGAGCACATCGCGGTTGCCCCCAAGTGTGTTTCCCGCCGGCACAGCCCATTTAACCGGAGGACGGCTGGGGACCGGGTTGACGGACGGTAGGGGACGGTTATATAATGGAGATGGTTGAACCGCAGCAAACAACCCTGGCCGGTGGTAGCAGGTTACCCGAAGCTGGGGTTTATTTTTCGAGGTAAATATGGGAAAGAGTAATAACAGGGGCATTAAAGTGGTGGTTGAGAACCGCAAAGCACGGCATGATTACCACATCGAAGAAACCTACGAAGCCGGCCTGGTGCTGGCGGGTACCGAGGTAAAGTCACTGCGCAGCGGCAAGGGTAACCTGCAGGACGCCTATGCCGAGGTCCGGGACGGCGAGGTTTGGGTGAACAGCTTTCATATCAGTCCCTATGAGAAGGGGAACCGCTTCAACCACGAGCCCAAGAGGGCAAAGAAGTTGTTGCTTAACCGGCGAGAGATCAACCGCCTGTATGGTCTGACCCAGCAAAAAGGTTACACCCTGATACCCCTGCGGGTATACTTTAAGGGGGGGCTGGCCAAACTGGAACTGGCGGTGGCCAGGGGCAAGAAACTACACGATAAACGAGAGGACATCGCCGCCCGCGATGCCCGGCGGGAAATCGCCCGGGCAGTAAAGGAGCGGACCGTATAACCCTGCTGCGAGAAAAACCATCTACAATCAGGGGGCGTACTGGTTTCGACGGGGGAAAAGATGGGTTGAGTAGCGAGCCGAGTTGCCGCCAGCTCGTTAAAAAGGTGGAAAACTAATAACTGCCAACGATAATTACGCTTTAGCTGCTTAATGCAGCTACGTCCGGCTAGCCAGCCCTACGGGTTAGTGCAGGGCGTCATTTAGTAGGGGTACCCTGATGGCCCTTCTCTCTGGGGGCGTTAAGGGGAAATGTCAGGGATAGCTTGAAGGAAGCCTGTTCGTGGGCGTCCGGATGGCGAAGCTTAAAACACGAACTGCGCTCGGAGAGACTCGGCTGGTCTTTCTTTCGGACGGGGGTTCGACTCCCCCCGCCTCCACCA
>JAAYAC010000197.1 GCA_012719535.1 Syntrophomonadaceae bacterium
ATTGACCATAGAGGAATCTGAATCTCATTATTACTAGTAGCAGCGACTTTGTAACCGGTCAAGTATTTTGCAGAGATTTTGGCCAATAATTTTCCATAGGCATATTACTGAAAAATGGAATCCCGGTGTTTCAGGCGGTAAGTTTCTCCGGTCAGGTTGAATATCTCGCTGTGGTGAGCTATGCGGTCCAGAATGGCCGTGGTTATGACCGGGTCCCAAGTACTTCTACCCAATCCTCAAACCCCTTGTTAGAAGTGACGATGATGGCCGTATGTTCTGTTCATAAAGAGCCGTTACCAATTGGAAGAACAGGTTGGCCTCCTGGCGAGATACAGGCAAAAACCCTATCTCGTCAATTATCACCAGGTCGGACCCCAGGATTCTCTTTACCTTTTGCCTGCTTGCGGTGGCTACACTTTGTACCTTCAAATGCCGTATAAGCTCGTCCATGGTTATGAAGACTACCTTGTATCCTTTTTTTACCGCCTCCGCTCCCAGGGCAATGGCCAGGTGAGTCTTGCCATTATGGAAAGCTAGTAAAAGGCGAGTTCCGTAAACCACCTGCGCCACCGCCATAAGGTGGATTCGTCAGCGGTGACGGTGAGAGCTTCGTCCCCGCTCACCGCCGCCTCGATGCTTTCCCGCACATGGCGTTTGTACGGCACCAGCATGTCGGGCAGTTCGTGGTGGATGCGTTTGCATTCAACACAGCCTAGGCTGGGATGATGAGGACAGTTTTTTCCCCAGGCCATCGATACAGTTCCGCCGGCGGCTGCCAATAACCTTCAAAACTCCATTACAGCAGGGACAGGGAATCTTCTCCGTGCTCTTTACAAAAAACACCCTGTTCGGGGTTTTCCTCCAGCTCATATGATGATACAATGACCATACGGTTAGTGGGGACGCCTCTGGTGCTACTGTTGGTAGCACAACCAACAGGGGCGTCTTTCCTTTCTCAATGATATGGCGATTATATACAGCATTTTGACCTGTGAACCGAAACTGTCAGCTTGCCTTGTATTTTGAACATAATTATGACATAATTGTGCCATGACAAATGTGAGGTGGTTTGAGTGCCCCAAATAAGACCGATAACTGATTTACGTAACACCAACGAGATTTCTGAAATATGTCATAAAAGCAAAGAACCTATTTTCATCACGAAAAACGGCTACGGAGATCTCGTGGTTATGAGTATCGAAACCTACGAACGCCAAATGGCTCTTGTAGAGGTGTATAAGAAATTGTATGAAGCGGAAGCAGAACTTGCAAATGGTGTCACGCTTTTGGAAGGAGAAGAGGTTTTCAGAAAGCTGAGGGCAAAGCATGGGAAGTGAGGAATATAGCCTGAAATTCACTTCCAAGGCTGAGGAGGATTTAGATGAAGTATATGGATATATTGCCAATAATCTTTTGGCCCCTGAAGCTGCTGAGAATCTGATGGACAAAATCGAAACTGGTATTATGCGACTTAAAGCTTTCCCCTATTCCTGTAGTTTTGTCTTGGATGGAACTTTAAGAAAACGTGGCTACCGAAAGCTGATCGTCGATAACTATATTGTCTTTTACCTGGTTGATAAACAGGAACGTCAGGTGGTTATTATGCGTATCCTATATGGTGCCAGCAATTATCATACCATTATATAAAATATCAAACCTATTGAGCATCTCTTCGGA
>JAAYAC010000013.1 GCA_012719535.1 Syntrophomonadaceae bacterium
GATTGAAAAGGGAATGAACGTGGCACGGCTCAACTTTTCGCATGGAACCCATGACGAGCACCGGCGGCGTATGCAACTGGTGCGGCAGGCGGCCGCGGAGTTAGGCCGCAAAGTGGGCATAATGCTGGATACTAAAGGTCCGGAGATACGGACCGGGCCCTTGCAGGCGGGGCAGGTGGAACTCAAGGCTGGCCAGCAGTTCATACTTACCAACCGCCCAGTCGGAGGTGACGAAAGGGAAGTGCAGGTCAGTTATGCCGAGCTTCCGGCTCAGGTGAAGCCCGGTGACTGCATTATGGTGGCTGACGGCCTAATAAGCATGACCGTAGTGACTACCGATGGGACAGATATTACCTGCCGGGTTGTCAGTGGTGGGGTTTTGGGCCAACGCAAAGGTATAAACCTGCCGGGAGTCAGGACCAATCTCCCCTTTCTCAGTCAAAAGGATATCGATGACCTGAACTTCGGGTTTGATAATGGCATAGATTTCGTGGCCGCTTCGTTTGTCCGTACCGCCGATGATGTTATTGACATTCGGAGGATCGCCGAACAGAGGGACAGCCAGGTTGATATCATCGCCAAGATCGAAAGCCAGGAAGGAGTAAACAACCTGGATGATATCATCAAGGTTGCCGATGGCATCATGGTCGCCCGAGGAGATCTGGGAGTGGAGATACCGACTGAAGAAGTTCCCCTGGTACAGAAAGCCATTATAGAAAAGTGCCGGGCGCAGGGGAAAGTGGTTATCATCGCTACGCAGATGCTCGAGTCCATGGTACACAACCCCCGGCCGACGCGGGCCGAGGCTTCCGATATCGCCAACGCCATTTTCGACGGGGCGGATGCGGTTATGCTCTCCGCCGAAACGGCTCAGGGCGCTTACCCGGTAGAAGCGGTGGAGACCATGGCCCGTATCGCTCACCGTACAGAGCAGGCTTTGCCTTATGAGGAGATGTTGAGAGGGAAGCAGTTTCTGGGCAACCTGAGCGTCACGGACGCCATAAGCTATGCTACCTGCGCCACGGCTATGGACCTGGGGGCTTCAGCGATACTGACAGCTACCAAGTCGGGTCATACCGCGCGTATGGTAGCCAAATACCGCCCCCGGGCACCCATAATAGCCACTACTCCTTCGCTCCAGGTAGCGCGTAAACTGACCCTGGTCTGGGGGGTCCAGTCAATGGTGGTTTCCGAGACCCACGGTACAGATGAAATGATCGAGGAAGCGCTTAGAGGGGCTATAGCCATGAAGGCCATCAGTTACGGGGACCTGGTAGTAGTCACGGCTGGAACACCGGGGGTACCCGGTACTACCAACCTATTGCGGGTTCAGGTGGTCGGCGAGGTGTTGGCCAAAGGAACCGGTATCGGCAATCGCGGGGCGACTGGCCGAGCTCGGGTAATACTCTACCCGCAAGATGATCATGATTTTGAACCCGGGGATATCCTGGTTACGATTGGGACCTATGGAGACTTTGTCCCGCTGTTCAAGTCGGCGGGGGCGGTCATCACTGAAGAAGGAGGGCTGACCTCCCACGCCGCCGTGGTAGGTATAAGCCTTGATATTCCGGTCATAGTGGGGGTCGATAATGCTACCCGGATAATCAAGGATGGCGAAATCATCACGGTCGACCCCGCCCGGGGACAGATTTACCGTGGAGAAGCCAGGGTGCTGTAAGAAAAACGAGGGCGTTCCAGCCCTCGTTTTACCACCGGTTCTGTCTCATCTTGCGGAAGATGTCCCGGGCGGTGGGTAGTGAGTTGTTGTGGCTCGATGCCATGACTATGGGGTCTGCGTCTTCAGCCGGAACGCCTGCTTCCGGGGCAACCAGCCGGGGAAGCCGGATCATTTTCTTAAACACCATTTTCTGTCTCCTTTCAAACTATTTTTGCTTGCTTGTTTTAGTTTTGCCGCGTGCCCGGCTTTTATTGAAACCATTTTATAACAAGAAAAAAGGCGGGCCGAAACCCGTCTTCAGGCGTGCATCAGGTCGAGGTCCTTACTCTTTTGAGGGTCAGTTGCCGGACTAGGGCCTGCAGGGTAGGGCCGTCAACATAACCCGAAACGATTAACCGGTTCTGCCGCTGGAATTCTTTCAGCCCTTCGGTAAGACTGGTAGAACTGTACCCCAACTCCAGCAGCATACTATTGATCTCCTGAACCTCCTCCCTGGTAAGAATCAGGGAAAGGTTCTGGTCAGCGCCGGTCAGCGGGCCGGTCTCGCTCGACGCGACTGCGGGGAACTGTTGCCTGGTGACGGGGGCCTCGGTGCCGGTTTCGGACGGCACAGGATGCGATTCCGTTACCTCAGGAATCGGCTCTTTCTGGACCCTAGGGGTGGTCAGGTACTGCCAGTTGCGGACCAGGCCCAACGTGGTTCCGGCCATTACCGCGGCAGATACGACCAGTATGAGAAAGACCGTGCCCCCTTTTCGCATAAAACATCCTCCCAGTATATTGTCTTTCATTTTACAACAAATCCTTTGACAGGTAAACATCATCGTCCAATATTCGGGTTTCCAGGGCCAATTCACCGACGATTTTCTTTAAGTCGGCGAAGAAACCAGGAGTGGTGTGCAGCACAATTAACCCGGCTTTCGGGTCAACTGCCGCCGGGAAAGCCAGGTGTGAATACCCTTCCATTATGGTTATGAAAAAATGAACATCACGGGGGCGCATCTGTACGGTGAGGGTATATCCCGGTGCCGTTTCCGGCTTTACGCGCCCCAAACGGTTGTCTCCCCGATAACGTCTTCCCATGACCAACCACGACATCCTGGTATTCTTGTTTCCCCGCCTGCCTGGTTCAACTGCAGGCAGCAGGTTCAGACCCCGTAGTCTCTCTCTTCTTTAGTATCCTTGATGAGCATCACCGACGTAGCGTTAAACATGGCGAAAACTTCATCGCCATCATGCAGGTTCAAAGCATCAGCCGCCCCGCTGGTGATGACGGCGGTAACCGGCTGGTCCCCTACGTCTATAACGACTTCCGTTACCCCGTCACCATTCTTGATCTTGGTAACCTTCCCCACCAGTTTGTTGGGTGCGCTTATCCGCATCAAGGTTCCTCCTTTAGTTTTTTTCTTAGGTTGTCCAGCCGGAGGGACCAATATTATATTTATGCACACCCTGGCGTAACGGCCCGGGGTAAGGCGCTAAATCTTGGCCTGGCCTTTTTGGGAGCGCCTGGCCACCACGAACTTGGCGGCACTGAGCCCCGCCACCTGGCCTTCGCCCACCGATTTGGCGACCTGGTAAGGAGGTCCCACACAATCGCCGGCGGCAAAAAGGCCCGGGATGGAGGTCTGCATATTTCGATCCACCTTTATGTGATTGTCTTTCATTTCTATACCCGGGAACAGCCTTTCCGGCGGAGTCTCCGCCCCAACGATGAAGACCCCGTCGACCGTGAGAATCTTGTCTTCCAAGTGCAGGCTCGTAACCTTGTTGTCACCGGCTACTCGGGTAGGTTGTCCTGGAACGACCTGCACTTTTTCTTCCAGGTTTTGCGGTTCCCCGAACAGGGGGACGAAATACACCTGCCGACAGATCTCCGCCATGTAGTTGGCCTCAATTTCTGCTTCCGGCGAATGAGCGATTATTACTATATCTTTACCCCGGTACAAGGGACCGTCACAGGTAGCACAGTAGCTCAGCCCCCGGCCCAGGAACTCCTCCTCACCTTTAAGCCGCGGGCGATAGGGGGTTCCGGTAGCCATGACCACCGTTTGCGCAAGGATGGTTTCCTCGCGGGTGGTAATGAAAAAAACGTCCCCGTCAGGGATAACTGCGGCCACCTTGTTTCGCCTAATTTCGATGCCCATAGAGGTGGCGTGTTCCAAAAACTTGTCCCGTAACATTGCCCCGGGGATACCGGCAAAACCCAGGTAGTTATCGATCCGGGGCGCCTTATCAAGCGGCGGGCTACACACTTCGGCACCCAGAACGATTACATCCCGGTTACGGACCTTGACGTTGATGGCTGCCGACAAGCCTGCCGGTCCACAACCGATAACTGCCACATCATAAATATGCTGCTCAGGCACGCTGTTCAACTCCTTTCTGAAAAAACGGGGACTTGTGCTGGCTGCTAGGTATTTTATGCATTAACACCTGTGATTACTCTACACTCTACTGCATGTACCGGCAAAAATGCAAGACTCGACCAATTGCTTTGTTCCTCAAGGGTGGAAAAAAAGGCCGCCCTTTGAGCGGCTCCAAAAGAAGAATTTGAGTAAAACCAACCAGTTAAATTCTAACATAAGAGTCGCAACAAATTTACATAAACTTCAGGAAAAGCATAGAGTTGACATAAAGCCAAGAATATGGCCTTGTGGTAAAAGACCACCGATTTGGCAGGTATGATAAAAGATGAAAGTATCAATCAATACAATGCCTTGCATACTAACAGTGGAGGTGAAATTAAATGAACAACAGCATTTAGGATTCGCTATATCTTCTATCGGGACAATTCCCCGAACCTCCAAACGGTCTGGATATACCCACAGTTTAACCTGTAACCTGTCAAGCAGTTCCTCCCAGGTTACTACTCTCTGTGGGAACCCGACCGTTAAATGTTTTTCATCGTGAACCTTCACAAAGGCAATATTTTCAGTAATTTTATCGTCATCCGGCTGGTATCGGACATCA
>JAAYAC010000104.1 GCA_012719535.1 Syntrophomonadaceae bacterium
TATGTGGGGTGGACGTACGGGGCTCCGCCCCCGGGACCCGGGAAACAGACCTGCTGTCCCCCATAAACATGGTGGAAAAGGTGCATGCCATCCTGCTGACCGGCGGAAGCGCTTACGGTCTGGAGGCAGCCGGGGGAGTGATGCAGTACCTGGAAGAGCGCAGTACCGGGCATCCCACGGGCAAGACAGTTGTCCCCATTGTCCCGGCCGCCGTGCTCTTTGACCTGAATGTCGGCGACCACCGGGTCCGGCCGGACCGGGAAATGGGATACCGGGCCTGCCAAAGTTCCGGTCGTAACGTGCCCGAAGGTAATGTGGGTGCGGGGACCGGGGCCACGGTGGGCAAAGCACGCGGATTCAGGTTTTGCACCAAGAGCGGCCAGGGTACTTATGCGGTCCGGCTGGACAACGGCCTTATCGTCGGGGCTCTGGTGGCGGTCAACGCTTTCGGCGACATACAGGATCCCTTTACCCAGGAAATCATAGCCGGGGTGAGGAACGAGGACGGCAAAGGATTTGCCGGCACCGTCAACATATGGAAGGAAAAAATGGGGATACCCAACACGGTCTTCGGGACGAATACCACCATAGCCGTAGTGGTCTCCAATGCCGAGCTTGATAAGAGCCGGGCCACCAAGGTGGCCCAGATGGCCCACAACGGCATGGCCCGGGTTATTAGCCCGTGCCACACCATGTGTGATGGCGACACGATTTTCGCCCTGGCTACCGGCGAGGTGGCGGCGGACGTTAACCTGGTGGGCATCCTTGCCCAGGAAGTCCTGGCCCAGGCCATCCTGCGGGCCGTCTACGCCGCTGAAACCATCCAGGGCCTTCGTTGCTGGCGGGACTGATTGAAACGTGACACAGGGACGGTTCTCCTGTCATGTTTTCCTGAAACAGTAAAACAGAAAGAAAAGCGTGACAGAGAACGTCCCCTGTCACACGAAAGTGGGGGAGAGCATGATTTTGGCCTTTGACGTGGGAAACTCCAATATCGTTATCGGAGTGTTCCGGCAGAAGGAGCTGCTTACGCAGTGGCGCATCAGGACGGATCTCCAGAAGACGGCCGACGAGTATGGTATGTTGCTTAAGGAGCTGTTCGACTGCTCGGGACTTGCTATGCCCGAGGTCAAGGCGGTAGCCGTCTCATCAGTCGTACCCCCCTTGATGAAAGAGCTGGAGTGGATGATCAACAAGTACTTTCGCCTGACCCCCCTGGTGGTGGGACCGGGGGTCAAGACCGGGCTGGCTATCAGGTATGACAACCCCCGGGAGGTGGGAGCCGACCGGGTGGTGAACGCAGTAGCCGCCTACGAGAAGTACGGGGGGCAGGTACCCCTGGTGATTGTCGATTTCGGCACCGCCACCACCTTCTGCGTGGTAACCCCTCAGGGCGAGTATTTGGGCGGAGCTATCGCGCCGGGTATCGGCATTTCTACTGAAGCCCTGTTTGCCCGTACCGCCAAACTCCCGCGCGTGGAGCTGGTACGGCCCCGGAGTGTGATCGGAAAAAATACCGTGGCCAGCATGCAGGCCGGCATCATCTTTGGCTTTGTAGGCCAGGTGGAAGGCATTGTCAGGCGTATCAGGGAGGAAATTGGGGAAGATGCCCGCGTGGTGGCAACCGGAGGTTTTGCCCAGCTTATAGCCCGGGAATCCGACTGCATTGACATTGTGGACCCTGTGCTCACCCTGGAAGGCCTCAGGATGATCTACGAGAAAAACACTCTGGGGTAATTCCCCAGCGTGCAAACCGGAGAGAAGTAACCTTGTTCAAGATTGGTAGCGTAGAGCTCAGCAACCGGGTGGTAGCGGCCCCCATGGCCGGGGTGACAGATAAAGCCTTCCGCATCATCCTCAAGTCTTTCGGGTGTGGGCTGGTGTTCACCGAGATGATCAGCGACATGGCCCTGTTGTACGGGCAGGAAAAGACCCGGGCCATGTGTGATGTTACCGGGGAGGAACCCCCGGTGGCAGTACAGATATTCGGCTCCCGGCCAGACAGTATGGCGGCCGCGGCCCGGTTGGTTGCGGCCGGGGGAGCGGCGCTGGTGGACATCAACATGGGGTGCCCCACCCCCAAGATAGTCCGGAACGGAGAAGGAGCTGCCCTGATGAAGGACCCGGAGCGGGCTGCACGGGTTATCGAGGCGGTGGTCAAGGCAGTCGAGGTGCCGGTTACCGTCAAGATGCGGGCGGGCGGGGACGCCGGGCACATCAACTGTTGCCGGCTGGCCAGCCTCGCTGCGGCGGCCGGAGCCCAGGCGGTCTGCATTCATCCCCGCACCCGGGAGCAGTTTTACTCCGGCCGGGCCGACTGGGAGCTCATAAGAAAAGTAAAGGAAGCGGTAAACATCCCGGTCATCGGCAATGGCGATGTCACCTGTGCCGGGGATGCCCGGGAGATGTTGGCCCGCACCGGATGCGATGCGGTGATGATTGGGCGGGGGTGCCTGGGAAACCCTTTCATCTTCAAAGAAACCCTGCACTACCTGAAAACCGGAGAAATGCTTCCCCCGCCCACACTCCAGGAGAGGCTGGCGGTGGCCCGGAGTCACCTGGAACTGGCGTGTCGGTTCAAGGGTGAGGCCCGGGCAGTGCCCGAGATGCGGAAACACTTGAGCTGGTACATAAAAGGCTTGCCCGGCGCGGCTGCCGCCCGGGTAGTCATCAACCAGGCGCGAACGCGGGCGGAAATGGAAGCAATTCTGGACAAAATGGCGGACAATTATTGATTTAGCACCTTTATGGTGCTAAAATATTTCTGATCCATGTGTACAACATTGTACACATAACGACGGACACGAGCGGGAATACTTGGTATACACGGAATTGGGGGATTTATGTGAATTTCTATCGTGTGCAGGACAAGATCATCAGCCGGCAAAAGATCGACGTGACTATAACCAGGATTCTCGAAATGCGTTCCCGCGGGTTTTCCCAGCAAGAGGTAGCCGACCGGTTAAGTGTGGACCGCACTTTCATCTCGCGCCTGGAAGGCCTCGGTGAACTGCGTAAAGGCCAGAGCATCGCCGCCGTCGGATTCCCCGTATTGAACAAAGAGGAAATCCGGGAGGTTCTGGAAAAAGAAGGGGTAGACTTTATCCTGCTGATGACTGAACAGGAGCGCACCGCCTTTGTCCGGGACAAGTCCGGAGTTCAATTGTTGAACGAGCTGATGGACCTGATCGGCAAGTTCAGAAGTTATGATGTGGTAATCTGCATGGGCTCCGATGCCCGGCTCAAGCTGGTCAGGGGCCTCCTGGACAACGAAATAATCGGGATTGAACTGGGGGAATCGCCTCTCACTGAAGACAAGTGGGTGGATCCCGCCCAGCTAAAAAAGATCCTGCACACTATCAAAGCTGCCCGAAAATAGGGGGCAGAAGGTTATTCTGGTTGGGCCGGCTCCCGACTGAGAATAGGAGGAATTTGTTTGAAACACGTCGTTAGTGTCAGTCTTGGTTCATCTAAGCGCAACCATGCGGTGGAAACCGAATTCCTGGGGCAGCAGTTCAGGATTGAGCGCATTGGGACCGACGGGGATTGGGACCGGGCCATCAGCCTTATCCGGGAGATGGACGGTAAGGTGGATGCTTTCGGCATGGGGGGTATCGACCTGTATGTTTACGTGGCTGGAAAACGCTACGTTATCCGCGACGCCAAGCGACTCGTGGCAGCGGCGCGTTTGACGCCGATGGTGGATGGCAGCGGGCTCAAGAATACCCTGGAGCGCCGCTGCATCCAACAACTGGCCGAGGGCAAGTTGCTGGACCTGGCAGGCAAGAAAGTCCTGATGGTTTGCGGGGTGGACCGCTTCGGCATGGCGGAAGCCTTCACCGAGGCCGGCTGCCGGATGACCTTCGGCGACCTGATCTATACAGTCGGGATACCGGTACCCCTGCGTTCACTCGATGCACTGCGCCGGGTAGGACGCCTGCTGGCCCCCATTGTGGTCAACCTGCCTTTCAGCATGCTCTACCCGACCGGGGAAAACCAGGATGTCATAATTCCAAAGCATGCGAAATATTATTATGAAGCAGACATCATAGCCGGCGACTTCCATTACATCCGCCGCTATCTCCCGGCCCGGATGGATGGCAAGATAATCGTAACTAATACCACCACCCAGGATGACATTAAACTCCTGAAAGACCGGGGAGTAAAACTGCTCGTCACCACTACTCCGGAGATGGAGGGGCGCTCCTTTGGCACCAACGTCATGGAGGCCCTGCTCGTAACCATCATCGGCAAACCGGTTGCTCAGATCCGCCCGGAGGATTACCTGGAGCTGCTCGACCAGCTCAACTTCCAACCGGGGGTGGTAGAACTAAACTAGGGTTTCAGGAGATGCCGTCCGCGCAGACACGTCCATTTGGCAAAGGAAAGTGAATCCTGTGCTGGATTTTGCATTTCTGGATATTCTCACCGGCGACAAGCGGGGGCTGTTATCGAGGAAGTTCTTCCTGGATACCGTGGCCCCCCTTTTTTACCGGCCACGGGTCAAGAAAATCGTCAACCTGAACCCGTTGGCCATCAACGGGTACCAGGTACTGATGCCGCTGGGGAAGGGCAACTGGTCGGCCTTGAACGGCGACACCCGCGGCAGGCTCTGGCGAGAATCGGGACAGTTAGCTGAAGAATTCGGGCTCCCGGTGCTGGCGGTCAACCGGGCCCTACGTTTTGACCCGGTGCAGCAGGCCATTTCGGTACCGGTTACCTGGGGGAACTACTTCATCCTGGCTCTGGCCCTGGTCCTGGCCGAGGAAGTCATCAATCACTACGGGGCCGACAAGCTTTTCCTGGTCGGGGATTTCCCGGGTTTGCCCGGCCTTATCAGCCTACTGGGGGACAAGGGGGTCCCCATAGTGGTGCAAAGCTTTCATCCCGGCCGGTACGAGCATATAGCCCACCACATGCTGTATGACCAGGGGGTGGCTATGAGCGTGGGGTATTTCCATCCCGGCAGTTGGAGCCCGGGTGATGCCGTACTGCTGTTTGATGCCAGCTACCACCGGTTCATCCTGGGCAAAAAAGGTTCCCTGCTCATCGGCCTCACCGATGACAGCCGCAACCATGCGCCGGAGCTGGAGCAGAGCCTGGCCCACCAGAAGGTGGATGGTTCGCTGAAAAACCTGGCTCCCATCCTGGAAGCCCATCTAGTGACGGCCCGGCGCCCGCCCGGACACTACCCGCAAAAGAAGGTGGCCTTGGATTGGACCCCGGCCTTTGCTTCTACCCCTTCACCAGGGGCCGGTAGGTTTACTCACCCTGCTTTTTCCGGCTTGAAAGCGGCTGGTTCTTCCCCCGGTGACCAGGAGGGCGGGCTCGACCCAGCTGATCTTGCGGTGAGTGATACCCCGTATTCCACTTCCCGGATCGTATCTTATCGCCTCGTAGCGGACAAAATACTGGCAGTCAGGCAGGAAGGCGAGCGCCTAAATTTGTGGGGCTTCTTCCTTGACAAGGATTTTCGGGCTCTATATAATACCATACAAGGAATCGAGGTGGCAAAATGACATAACGTCATAGCCGGGAAGCGGAATGGCTTCATTTTTTTATTGTCCTAACCGGGGTTGAGATTCTATCAATTCGTAGGGAGAGATTGACTTGTCGGAGAAGGAAATAATCCTTACCAAAGAAGGGCTCAAAAAGCTGGAGGATGAGCTGGAGCAGCTCAAATCGGTCCGGCGCAAGGAGGTAGCGGAAAGGATAAAACAGGCCATAGAGTTCGGGGACATTTCGGAGAATTCCGAGTATGAGGACGCCAAAAACGAGCAGGCGTTTATCGAAGGGCGTATCATGTGCCTGGAGAAAACCTTGCGTAACTCTCGGCTGATAGAAGACGGTGATATCCAAACCGACAAGGTCTCATTAGGTTCCAAGGTCTTATTAAGAGATATCGATACCGGCAAGGAGATATCTGTTATCATCGTTTCTTCGGCGGAATCGGATCCCAAGCAGAGTAAGATATCGAATGAGTCCCCGGTGGGTAAAGCCATTATCGGCCAACCTATCAATGCCGAAGTAGAGGTAGTGGTACCATCCGGCCGCAGGGTATACCGCATCATCAGCATAGAGAAGTAAACACAGCTCGGGGTGATATGGTGACAGAAGACATACATGAACTGAAGCAGATCAGGCTGAACAAGCTGCAAGAGTTGCGGGACCGGGGCATTGAACCGTACGGGGGCAGATTCGAAAGGACAAGCACCGCAGAGCAGATCAAGGCGGCCTTTCCGGCCACCGAGGGACAAACCGTCCGAATTGCCGGGAGGATAATGGCCCGTCGCACCCACGGCAAGGCCGGGTTTGCCAACCTGCAGGACCAGTCCGGGCAGATACAGCTTTACTTCCGTGCCAACGACCTGGGGGAAGAGAAATACTCCGTTTTCAAGTCAATGGACATAGGCGATATCATAGGAGTGGAAGGGCCGGTCTTTCTCACCAAAATGGGGGAGATTACCGTCCACGTCTATGATTTTGTCTATCTGGCCAAGTCGCTCAACCCCCTGCCCGAGAAGTGGCACGGGCTAAAGGATGTGGAACTCCGCTACCGCCAGCGCTACGTGGACCTGATTGTCAATCCTCGGGTCCGCGAGGTGTTCGTAAAAAGAAGCCGGATAATCCGGGAGATCCGCCGCTACCTGGATGAGCGGGGCTTTCTGGAAGTGGAGACCCCGATGATGCAGCCCATTGCCGGTGGCGCGGCAGCCCGTCCTTTTATTACCCATCACAACGCTCTGGGAATGAACCTATACCTGCGCATTGCCCCCGAGCTGTACCTCAAGCGGCTGCTGGTGGGAGGATTTGAAAAGGTATATGAAATAAACCGCAATTTCCGTAACGAAGGGATTTCCACCAAACACAACCCCGAGTTCACCATGCTGGAGCTCTACCAGGCCTACGCCGACTATCAGGATATGATGAAGCTCACCGAAGACCTGGTTTCCTCGGTGGTGCAAGAGGTGCTCGGCAGCACCGTGGTGGAATTCCAGGGGACCCGGCTTGACTTCACCCCGCCCTGGGAGCGGGTGACCATGCTGGACGCCATCCTGAAACACACCGGGGTCGACTTCAATACGGTCAGTGGCGACGTGGATGCGCGGAAAGTGGCGGAAAGGCTGGGGATGGAGGTCCAGTCGCAGGCTACCCGCGGCGAGGTCATCAATGCGGTTTTCGAGGAGTTTGTGGAGCCGCACCTGATACAGCCGGTCTTCATTTACGGCCACCCGGTCGACATCTCCCCTCTGGCCAAACGCAACCAGCAGAACCCTGACTTCACCGACCGCTTCGAAGTGTTCATAATGAACCGGGAGATTGCCAACGCTTTCTCGGAGCTGAACGACCCCATCGACCAGCGGGGCCGTTTTGAAAAACAGGTGCAGAAACGTGCCCGGGGCGACGCTGAAGCCCACATGATGGACGAAGACTACATAAATGCCCTGGAATACGGCATGCCATCGGCCGGAGGACTGGGTATCGGTATCGACCGCCTGGTCATGCTTCTCACCGATTCCCCTTCCATCCGTGATGTCATTCTCTTCCCCACTTTGAGGGGTCAGGCTTGAAATTCGTAATTCTTGAAATTTTTGTGCAAAATGCGTGCACAAAGTAAGGCGGAAAACAAGGGGCGTCCCCGGAGGGCCGTCCCTTTACGTTTCCTACCGAGCTTGCCGGCGGGAAGCCTCATTCCTGTCCTGCTTTATGTTACACACTATTGTTTTACTGATATTCCCAAGGCCGAATTGACCAGGGTGAATGCTTCCGCACGGCTCAGCGGAGCAGTGGGGGCAAAAATGCCATTTGGCCTGCCGCGGATAATCCCCATTTGTACACATCTTTCCACTCCTGCTTTAGCCCATTCCGATATTTCCCGCTGATCTACGAAAGGGCTTTTTTTCGCCCTGATATCGATTCCGGCCGGAACCAGGGCCGAGGCGAAAAGCACCGCCGCTTGCTCCCGGGTAACGTTTTCCCGGGGACGGAAGCTGCCATCGGGAAAGCCGCTGACCCACCCTTGCCCAGCGAGCCGGGTAACCGGTCCGTAGTACCAGGTATCTTGGGGTATATCTTTAAATCCAACTGGCTTTACCGCTGACAGGCCGGCCCCGCTGGCCTGAAGCGCATGCTGGAGCAAAGTGCACAATTCGGCACGGGTAATAGGCTCGTCCAGACGGACCTGTCCACCGGGTTCACCTTCAATTACCCCGTTTATCCATAACAGGGATGCGTGATGCCGGGCCCAGTGGTCCTGCCCATCGGAAAACGGGTAAGGCAGCACGCCGGCAGCGTAAATACCGTCCCCAGCAACCTCGAGGTAAGTGCCGGTTGCTCCCAGGCAACGCAGCAGAGGAGTGACTTTCCAGTTGCCGGCCTGGAGAAAGGAAGTGCTGGCAGCTCTCGCGCCATGCGGCTGGTTGTTTCGACTCACTGGGTAGTAGAAGACCTGGCCTTCCGGCGGTTCCCGGAAGATAGCCTCTACCTGTAAACCGGGAGACTTCTCGACGCAGTAGCCGCAGGCCAGCGTCACACGTTGATTAGCCTCTGGCCGGACGGCCCTAATCCTCAACAACTTGCCCCCGTCGCCTTTCGCCGGAGCTGACCCGGCCGGGGGGTTGAAGAGCAGGAAGTCGGCGGCTGTGTCTGTCACTGTGACCCTCCTGATGTTCTCGGGGACCAGCAGCACCAGCTCCCGGTTCGCGTCCAGGGGAATTTCCTGGCCATCAGAGTATGCGATGGTAGGGCCGTCTGAGGCTGATGAACCATGCTTTCCTCCGTCACCGTCGCTGCTGCCACCGTCACCGGGGGGAGGCTCGTCCCCGGGCTGCTCCGCGCGGATATATTCTCTCTTGTTGATATGAAAGGACAACTCGCCCTGATTGGTGGCCAGGTCCTGCCCGTAAACGTGGACGGCCACGGTATCTCCGGGGTATGCGTTAAGGTCTAGCATCACTTGCCAGGAGGTATCGGCGAGGCTCCGATGGACCGCCGGGACCCCGGCGACCGTAATGACCGGAGGGGAGGAAAGCGTTTCCGAGGCGTATATAGTCAAGACCACCTCACCGCTGTTTTCCCCGGCCCGAGTATCCTGCGTAAAAACCGGGGCGGTGTTATCAACCAACAGGCTACCCCTTGTGTCCTCTAGCCGTACATACCCGTTGGCCGTGACCCCTGCCAGGGTGGCCTGCACGGAGCTTCCGTCAATCAGCGGGATGGAAGAAGTTAACCTGAGGGTCAGGCCGGTTGTGGTACCGGGAGCGAGGGCCAGGTTGAGATTGCGGAAAGCGAGGGAGCTGTTACTGACATTTATCTGCTGCAACAGGCTGTTTCCCTGGTAGAGTTGCGCATAGACCAGGTTGTCTACCTGGTTGAGAGAGAAGTCCAGGCCGCCAACTGTTACCTCCGCATCCCGGGCCTGGAGATTGAAGGACGCCACCGTTTCCGCCTCTAAATCTCCCCGTACCGGTTTATTCTGAGGGTTGCCGGGAGCCGGGGAAGCTACCAGGTGCACAGGGAGCGGCATAATACCCCGTATCAACCTCAGGCTGTCGTCCAGGAAGGCGAAATAGATTTTCCCATCCTCAGTCGTTGCCTCCAGGCGGGAGACACTTTGGTAGACGCCATCGCTGATAGTGTTATTTATTTCACGAGCCTGGTAGCGAGAATACAGGTTGAAATCTTGGGTGTACCCGTCCCAATACAGCAGGTGCGCGCCCCCCTGGTCGTCCATGAAGAAACTGGAGTCATGGGCTGCGCCAATGCCGACCAGAACGTTTTCCCAGTCGGAGATACTGCCATTTTCCCAGCACCGCAGGTTGACCACGTTATTGGTCGTCGGGGCGTAGTCGGTAGCGAAGAACACCCGGCTCGCATCGCCGTCCACCTCGACCTGCTCCACAGCCTTGACACCCTCATTAATATTGGCTATTTCCTGGAAAACACCCTCAACTTGCCGGCAGACCAGGGTGTGGCGTTTCGTACCGTCATCAGACAAGTAGCCTGCCAGCAACCCCTGAGGTGTGATCTTCAAGGCAGGTTTATTGTAGAAAGCTCCGGCATTCGGGGTGGGCAAGGTTGTGTATGAGGAAAAATCATTGCTGTTGGTATACCTCACTTTAGAGTTGCTGACGAAGGCCAGGTGAACAACCCCATTGGCGTCGACTCGCAGTGAAGAAGGTACCTGGTTGGCCGCCCAAGCATGGACAACTTCTGCCGTCCCTGCCGGAGTGACCCGGGCATAGCGAACCAGCTTGCTGGCGCCCAGGTTTTCGGCAAACGAGACATGTACTGTGCCGTCACCAGCCACATCTATCGCCGGTGCAGCCAGGGTATTGGTGTCGGTGCTATACACTACCGTGCTTGTAACCGACCCGTCCTCATAGACAGTACCCAATACCAACTTTTTCTTATCCTCGCTCGTATAGCAATAGTACGTCTTGTCCCCCCAAACAACAGAAGCAAACTCGTTAGCCCTTATTCCCGTGTCGATAAACTGGCCCTCCACCGCCCGGACCGGAACAACCACCAAAAATATCAAGAGGGTCAGGCTCGTGATTGAAATTCTCATCGTCCGCGCGCGCATGAAGCTACCCCCTTTGGTTTTCGCGCAAAGGGCGTATATTAACAAACATGTCTTGAGAAGTGGTGCCAGCTTCAATTGCCTGACAAACCCTGTTAATGTCATACGGTTGCTTCAAGAGCTTGCATATAGTCGAGGGGTCCAACTGCAGGTATTCGGCGATCTCCTGGTTGGTCATGCCGGCTTTTTGTGCCAGCAGGTGAACCAACAAATGGCGTGCCCTGGCGATTCTTCTCTGTTTAGAGGACGTCAACAGTTCTTCTGCACTGAGCCCCGTCAATACGACTACCGACTGTAGTACCGCATCCTTGGCTTGGTAATCGCGTTGCTGGCTTACCTGTTCTTGCTGTTCATGGGCCCGGTTGATGAATTCTTCCTCGCCCAGAATCAGGCGAAAATCCGCACTTTCAGGGAGGCCGTCCCCGGCCTGCATGAAATGCAGGTACTGCTTCACCGCTTGCTCCTGGTTGTTGCCAAAGAGGCTCAGGGGGAAATCCACATCCACTAGGGACCCCAGCCCGGGATTGACGTAATAGCCATGGCTGGTCCACTGGTACCCGGTGGCGGCCGGTAGCCCGGCCTTAAGCGGGTTATTGTGTATATACCTGATAAGTTCCAACAGGTAAAGGTCCTGATCGCAAAGAATGGCCTTGTACCTCTGGTGAAATACATGACCGATTCGGTGGTTCTTCCTATTGTAATACTGGGTATACGTTTGCTGGATCCCCTGCATAATCTTGCCCAGTGGCACGGGGCCCACCTGGATTAGCAGGTGGGCATGATTGCTCATAACGGCGAAGGCGTACAAACGGAAGCCATATTTTGCCTTGTACTTCTCGACCAGCGAAAGATAGGTCCGCTTATCCTTACTGCTAGCCAGGATATCTTCCTGATTATTCCCTCTGACAATAACATGGTATAGGGCTCCGTTGAAGTGAATTCGTGGTTTTCTCGGCATTGTCCATCCTCTCCCCGATTCGACATAAGGACAGAATACAAGGAGCTGACAGCAGACCCGTATGACCCCTAGTGGGGTTTTCACTAGAGGGTGAAAATGGGTCTTTGCAGAACGTTTCTTCTTTAAGCAACCTAGTTTGTAGGATGTTTTCAGGGCAGATTATTCCTAAATTCCTGGTATTTATGGGCTATTTAAGCTCCGTATGCTATTATACCATAAGTTAACAATAAACGACAGTATTCACTTGGAGGTGGCTGGCAAGAGTGATAAAGATGGCAGGAAAGACATGCCTTATCCTCTCAACCTCACGGAAGTTGACGCTTTAACCTGCCCCACACAGAAGCTGACGAGCTGTGACTATTTCGAGCCGGGGGGCTTGTGGGCCTCACCCCAGCAAAGGCCAAGGCCGCCCTGTTTTTCAATGTGCGTCCCTTCCACGGAAACCTGCCGCGCCCCAGCAATGACTGTGCGCGCATGCACGACGTTGCACCGAAATTTCAATCGAGCCTGACCCTATTGACAATTGAGTTACACGTAAATGCGTGGTACACTGATATTGTGGAGGTGGGCCAATGGAATATCAAAACATAACTTTGTCTCTTCCCAAGGATGTACTGAAGAGAGTAAAACACTTAGCGGTGGAAAGAGATACTTCGGTTTCTGCCCTTCTGGCCAATTTTCTCGAGGAGATTCTTCAAAAAGAGGAGGCTTACCAAAAGGCTCGTTTACACCACCTAACTATGTTGGAAGGCAACCTGGACTTGGGAACAAACGGAAGAATAACCTGGAACAGGGAGGCGCTTCATGAAAGGTAATGTCGAACGCCAATTTGTCGACACGAACATCTTGATTTACGCACATGATGTTACAGCGGGCGTAAAGCATGAAAAGGCCAGGGACCTTCTTAAGAGTCTATGGGAAACCGGTCTGGGTTGCCTGAGCATTCAAGTACTGCAGGAATTCTACGTGACTGTGGTGCAAAAGGTCGCCAGGCCGCTTCAACCGGACATGGCCTCCCAGATAATCTGTGATCTTTCCCAGTGGCGTATACACATGCCTCGGGTTGGGGATATTCTTGAAGCTATTGAAATACATCAAAGAAACAAGTTATCGTTTTGGGATGCCATGATTGTTTGCAGTGCTAGAAAACTTGATTGCGGTGTCATTTGGACGGAAGACCTGAATGAGGGACAGGTCTATGAGGGTGTCAAGGCTCTGTCGCCTTTTTCTTAATATGCTGAAAGCTACCACTCTCACACGGACAAGCCTTGTTTTCTTAAATCTCTTATGGGCAGTCACTAATAACGATTTTTCCCTCATTTGAGGCCTAGTCTGTAGCTGATACGCGGCAGGCAAAATGGCCTTTTGTCAAAAGACACCGGCTACCTTTCTAATTACACACGTAGGAGTTCCTTGACCTCCCGGAACCCCCTTTCTCTGGCCATGTCCTTGATTAGCGCTACGGTGATTTTAGCGCCCTGAGGGCTGATAGTCCAACCCCAGGGGCTAACCAGGCTCCCTTCTTTAACTGCAACAAGCCTGGCGGCCAAAAACCCCCCCTTTTCCATATCACTGCCATCCGCCGTTGGTCCCAGGTAGGCGGGGTAAGACTGGAGGGTGAAGACATCTTGCAGTAGGCACAGATTTTCTTCTCCCCTTTGGACCTGTTAAATGCCTATGTACGAATAATCAGAGCTCGCAGCATCCTCGGACCTTAATCACATCAACCGTGAAACTCCCCACCCTGGCGCCCGGGTAGAAGACATTCCGTGCACAATCCTTGCACAAGAATTTCAAAAATTTCAAGCCTGACCCCCTAAAAGTCGGTGTAGATGAAGCGGGATTCGGTTCCCGAAGTGAACAGAAAACAGAGTACGATTATGGCGGTCAGCAGTAACGCGATGCAGATTTCCTTCAATAGTGCTCTCTTGAAGATGCGAATCACCCCCCTATCCAGGCGAAGAAGATCTTATGGATGGTTACCAGGGCTTTGGTGAGATTGGGAGCGGAAAAGAATATCCAGCCCACGACCACGAAATGGAAGGTGAGGAATACCGCCACCGGGGTGGGCAGCTTGAACCGGTCCCCGATATACACCCGGAAGAGGCGGTGTACTCCCAGGCCCGCCCCGTGATACAGCCCCCACGCCAGGAAGTTCCACGCGGCCCCGTGCCACATTCCGCAAATACCCATGGCTACCATCAGGTTGAAAAGGTTTCTGCCCCGGTTGACCCGGCTTCCCCCCAGCGGGATAAACAGGTAGTCCCTGATCCAGCTGCTCAGGGACATGTGCCCCCTTCTCCAGCACTCGGCCACATTTCTGCTCAGGTACGGACGGTCAAAGTTTTCAGGTACCTTCAGGCCGAACAACAGGCTGGTACCGATAGCTATGTCGGAATAACCGGAGAAATCAAAATATATCTTCATGGTGTAAGCATAAGCGCCCACCGCCAGGGCCGCCCCACCGGCAGATTCCGGGGTTGCCAGAACCCCGGTCAAGAGCGAAAAGGTGTCGGCAAGAATCAACTTCTTCCCAAAACCGGTGATTATCCGCCGCATCCCCTCTAGCGCCCCGTCAAGTGCAAACGCCGCCCCCTCCCCGAGTTGTTGAGAGAATTGCTGGTATCTCTTAATCGGCCCGCAAACCAGGGTGGGAAAATACAGGGTAAAGGTCAGGAAGTTACCCAGGTTCAAGCTGCCAGGGTCGATTTTGCCCTTGTACAGGTCGACCATGTAATGGATAAATTCAAAAACAAAGAAAGAAATGCCCAGGGGAACCATGAAGCTTATTACCGGCAGGGGCGGTCCCCAGGAGAAATAGCCGATTACCTGGTTCAACGTGTTTATTGCCAGTCTCAGGTATTTGAAAACGAAAAGCACAAGGGCCGGTACCAGCACCCCAAGTATCATCACCCGCCGCGGGGTAAAAAAAGACTTGCACCGGTTGGCGTTAAGTATCCAGAGTCCCGCCAAATAGACAATAACTGACAGGCCTATAATCAAGAACAAATACTTGGGAACGCTGTAGATATAAAAAACGCAGCCGGCCAGAATGAGGACAGGTTTTCTCCAACCCACCGGTACAGCCCAGTAAACCGCCAGTGAGGCCAGCAAGAACACGGCGAAAACCCAGGTGGTAAAAATCACGGTTTCACCGCCTTCGCCCGGTTTAGTTCCGCCAGCACCAGCCCGGTCAGGTTACGGGCCACCAACTGGTTCCCGGGCGCGGTCAGGTGCACATTATCCGTGAAAAACCAATCCGGTATGCGGTTATCGAAATTAATATAGCTTGCCTGTTGCTCGGCAAACAATTGGTCAATTTTACGGTTGTTTTCTACATATTCTTTGTTATCAATCAGTCCGTGCAGGAGCCGGTGGTTTTGCCCGGCCAGAAAGAAAACCGCCGGGGTACCACTCGCTTGCGCCTCCTTAATGATCTGCCGGGTAAAAAGATAAGCCGGGTTAGTCGCTGTATCGATAGGGGTATTGTTGTACATATAGGCAATCGTAGGCAATTTGACCGACCAATCCTGGTAAAACCATTCATTTTTCTTCGGGCCGTTCCCGGCCGTAGTGGCGGAAGAAACGGTTGGGTAAGCAGGGGCAACGGCAAACAATCTCTCCAATCTTACAATGGTGCCGTTGGCATAAGCCTGGAATTTCTTGCCCGGGTAGTCTTTAAAAACCAGGGCATTTACCAGGTCCCGGTATCTATATACAGGGATATACTGCCCCGCCAAGTACTCCAGGCGGTGTTCCAGGTTCGGACACAGCAGGCTTTCCACTGGTGCCCGGTAGCGGCCGTCCTGGTCAAAATCGCCTACCAGCCACTTGAAAACCCCCGGGCTTTTGATGTTGGAGGGCGTATAGAATATATAGTTGAAATTCGCCACTATCAGGTCCGGCTTTAACTCCAGGGCCTTCCGGTAGACGAAATAGAGGTCTCCCGGTTTGCTTCCCGGTATGGCCAGATTCCAGACCTTCACTTTTTTGCCGGGCAAAGCCCTGGTGAGGTCATCCTCCAGGTACCTGCCGATGTTTTCATTCGGTTTGACCTGGCTCCCCGCTCCGTATGAAACGGAATCACCCAGCATGATAACGTTTATATCATACTTGCTCCTGTCCTTTTCAATGAGATGAAAGACCGAGGGCAGTTCCTTCCGGATGAGAACGAACTTGTCGGGCAGGCGGTAGCCAAACTTCACCCGGCTATTGTGGTAGGCGTAGTACCATTTAACCCCGGCCAGCAGGAGCAGGTTAACGATAACAAAGAATGCCAGCACCATGCCCGCCACCCTCAGTTTATTAACGGGCGTGGAACTGAAATTCCTCAAAAAGCTTGTAACCTTGGCACGAAACATGCGGTTACTTCGCTCCTCATCGTTCAAGTCTCACCCTTCGAGTACCAGCGATACCAAGCACGGTAGCGCGTGAATTACAGCTGCACCCGCGTTCGCCTAGTGAATAAAGCCATTTCCCCGCTCTTGCCATCTCCCGGGAGCCATCACCCACTCTCCAGCTCGCGCTAATCGTCCCCTCCCCCGGCAAAGGTTGCGCGTGCACACCATGCCCCGGGGCTGTCATTCGGACGGCTGACCGTGAAACTCCCTACCCTGGCGCCCGGGTAGAAGGTATTGTGTGCACAATCCTTGCACAAGAATTTCAAAAATTTCAAGCCTGACCCCCCTATAAAGTTTCGAGATGGAAGCCGGCGGCCTCGCACTCGGAGCGGCGGTAAACATTCTTGGTATCGACGATAAAGAGCTGGCCGTCCCTGGCCATCAGTTCGTGGAACAGCACGAAATCGTGGAAAGCGATGTTGTCCTGCCGGGCCAGGACCAGGATGCCGTGGGTATCCCGCACGGCGTCTGCCAGGCTGTCGACCTTGAACGGGTAGCGGGCCGGCACCGCCGGGTCGAAAGCCTTCACCTCGCAGCCCGCTTCCTGCAGGGCCTGAATAACAAACAACGCCGGGCTCATCCGGTCATCGTTGGAAAAGTCCTTCATGGCAATGCCCAGTACTGCCAGCCGGGCGCGGGCCGGGGGCACCGGCAGGTTGCGCAGGGCCAGGCCGGCCACGTACCGGGGAACACTGTCGTTTATAGACCGGGCGGTGGTGAGAAGATTAAGGTCCACTCCCAGCTCCCGTGCCTTGGGCAGCAGGTAGAAGAGAGCGTTGGGCAGGCAGTAGCCGCCCACTCCCGGTCCCGGGGTCAGCAGGTTGACCCGCTGGTGGGTGTTAGCCACCTGGACCACCTCGAAGATGTCGAGGCCCATGGCCTTGGTGAAGCGGGCGAACTCGTTAATCATGGCAATATCCACGTCGCGGGAGATGTTTTCCATTACCTTGGCAGTTTCCACCACTTCCATGCTGCTGGCCCGGGTGATTTCCGCCTTGGTAACGATAGCAAGCAGCTGGGCGGCCCGTTCGGTGCTTTCCGGGTCAATGCCGCTCAAGGCGGCCGGCATGTTCTCGAACTCGTAGAAGGCCCTCCCCTCGGCGATGCGTTCCGAGGAATAGGCCAGGTAGAAGTCCTTACCGGCTTTCAGGCCGGATTCCTCCAGGATGGGCAGAAGCTTCTCCCGCGTGGTGCCGGGGATCAAGGTGCTCCGTATCAGCACCAGGTCGCCCTTTTTCAAACCCCGGGCAATGGAATGGCTTACTTCCAGCACTGGGTTCAGGTCATGAAAGCCGTTATCCACAGGGACCCCGACGGTCACGATGATGTTGTCGCACGTCGCCAGGGCCGACCGGCAGTCCACCGTAGCCCGGAAACGCCCCGCGTCCAGTTGGGTGCGCAGGATGTCCTGAATGGGTGTGCCGTTGTATGATTCCAGGTGGTGAGTAACCCCCTGATTTAATTCCTCAACCAGCTGCCGGTCGACGTCCACGCCGGTCACCTCGCAGCCGCGCATGGCAAAGCTCAATGCCAGAGGCAATCCCACAAACCCCAACCCAAAAACACAAACCTTCTTCACAAAAATCCTCCTCTACTACCAGCATTATAAAACCGCAGATACGCGCAGAACCAAAAAGCACAATTCTTCAGTGGTTTCCTTGACATCTATTGGTAAAATACCTCGTGACCCATGGAAAACAGACCATTATTGTCGCACCAACATCAACTGGGTTATGGAAGATGATATTAATCTGTGTTAATCAGCGCTCATCAGCGTGCATCTGTGGTTCCACATGTTCCAGTTTTCGAGCGATCTTATCCATCATGAACGCCACTCGACTTTCCCAGGAGTTTTCCATCGCCCGGGCCAGGCGGCGCTGCTTTTTCTCCGGGGTGTCCTGCAGCGCCCGTTCCACTGCCTGCAGGAAGCCCTCCCGGCCGGCGCCGAACTCCACCACATCCGCGAACCCCTCGATCTCCGGCATAGGCACTGAAGCGATGGGCCGGCCCGAAGCCAGGTACTCGTAGAATTTTAGGGGACTGACCGTTCGGGTCAGTTCGGTCTGCCGGAACGGGTTCAGGCAGACATCGAAAGCCTTCAGATACCGGGGCAGGACCTCCTTAGGTTTGCCCCCCAGGAAGTGCACGTTGGGCAGGGCGGCCAGGGGTTTCACGTCCACATCCAGTCCGACCGGCCCCACCATGGCCACCGAGCACTCAGGTTTATTCTCTGCCAGGAACTTGATTAGGTCAAGATCGATCCATTCTTTGATGGCGCCGACAAAGCCCAGCACGGGATGCGGTAATTGCTGGATGTCTTCCGCCACCGGGGTGGCCTCATCGTCCGCCTTCATGAAATGCCGGACATCGGCGGCATTGGGAGATAAATACATCTCCCGGCAGTAGTCCTTCTTGTCCTCGTAAAGCCCCCGGGCGGTGACAAACACCAGGTCGCACTGGCCCAGCAGCTTCCTTTCCATGGCTTTAACCGCCTCGGGGTTGAACCCCTGGTAGGCGGAGTGTTCATCTACGCAGTCGTAGACCAACAGTTTCTCCCCCAGCTTACCGGCCAGGTGAGCGCTGTTGTGCAGATAGGTCCACAGGACCGGCCGCGTAAAACCGAGGCGCCGCATCGCCCGGCGAACCGCCCCGGCCACCAGCCACTGGTTGAACCGGTTGACCGCCGGGTAAATATTCCCGAAGGGCAACGTCACCGGAGGCGACAGGAGGTAGATGTTCTCGTTCAGGCGGCGAATACCCTGGAACCACAGCTTCCATTTCCCCCAGCGGGCCGGGTCCTTGAAAGGGGACAGAAGGGAGACGGGCGGTTCTACGTACAGAATACGGTTGGTCTTCGGCAGGCGCCACATCACCTGCTGCTTTCGAGTCCACAGCGGCTCCCAGTCCACCGAAGATATGCACACTATGTCCTGATTATGCAGCTCCCTCATAAACTTCCTTCCTTGTGAAACCGCAGATATCCGCAGATTTGCGCAGATATCTTAAGACTTTTTCGCGGTTTCCATGATCTTTCTTTTCAGCAATACTTCCTGCCCCAAATTAATCAATAGCCCTACCCTGATGTTGGTGCCTCTCAGTTTTCCATTTTAAAACCCCTTAGTCTGTGTTCATCAGCGCTAATCAGCGTCCATCAAGTATTTCGAGATAAAGTTCTTCCACCTGGCGGGCCATTTTCTCCACGGTGAACTGCTTCACTTTCTCCCGCGCGCGGTTACCCATCTCCCGCGCCAACTCCGGGTTGTTCAATATCCGTAAAACGGCTGTTGCCAGGGCCTCCGCGTCCCGGGGTGGTATCAGGATGCCTTCGCGCCCGTCGGCAATGATCTCCGGGATGCCTCCTACCCGAGTGGCCACCACCGGGACCCCGAAGTAGAGCGCTTCCAGTACCACCAGTCCCATACCCTCCATAAGCGAGGGCAGGCACATCACATCAATAACCGGGTAGATATCCTCGATACGAGGATAATACCCGGTCATAACCACCTTATCGTCCAGCCCCAGCAAGTGCACCAGCTCACGCAGCTCATCCCGCAGCGGCCCGTCGCCTACAACCAGAAACTGGACACCGGGCCTTATCCCGGCTACCCGCGCCGCTGCCTCCAAAAAATACCGGTGTCCCTTGACCGGATGCAGGCGGCCTATAACCGCCACCACTTGCCGCGCGGGGTCCAGCCCCAGCGCCACCCTGACTTCCCCGGCCGGCCGAGTCCAGGCGAACCGGGCCAGGTCCAGGCCGTTAGGGATAACCTGTATCTTACCGGGAGGTACTCCGTCTTGCAGGGCCTCCTCCCGGATGGCACCCGACACGGCGATAAACCGGTTGGTACAGCCGTTGGTAAGCCGCGTGAGCAGCCGGGCCAGCAGGGCTTCGGCTCCGGTACGATAATCATAGCGCAACACGCTGTGGAAAGTGGTGACCACGGGTTTGCCTTCCCGCCACGCGGCCGGCCGGGCCACCAGGTTCGCCCGGGTGCCATGGGTATGTACGATGTCGATGCGCTCCTCCCGGATAAGCCGCCGGATAGGTCCCACCGTCCCCAGGTCCAGCTTATGGCGCATCAATATTTCCCGGGTGGGTATGCCGTGCTGCCGGGCCAGCGGGGCAAACGGCCCCTGGCACAGGCACAGGAGACAGGGGTCAAACCGCTTCCGGTCGAGCAGCCGCATCAAGGTAAGCAGGTGTTGCTCGGCCCCCCCGATTTCTCCCCCGCCGATCACCTGCAGAACCCTAATCCTCTCCATACGGCAAATCTCCCGTCCCGCGAGCTACCCAGGGAAGTGCGGCCAGCACCCCCAAGAAAAACCAGAAATAGGTACTCATCATCGGCACCTCAAAGATATTCTCCACCCCGTTATGAACCAGCACCCCTACCAGGCCGGCCAGAATGCCCAGCCCCAGGGTATGCAGTTCCTCGTCATCCACTTCATCCAGGGAGCGGCGGGCCAGGTTCAGCCCGCACAGTAACAAAAACACCAGGGCCAGGATACCCAGCAGCCCCGTTTCGGTACTGACCTTCAGGTAGAAATTATCCACATAGAAGGAATCCTCCGGAAAGTGGCGGGCGGCCACCGCTCCGCCGAACCGTCCCAGGCCGACTCCGGTAAGCGGGGCGCCTCTCCAGTAACTCAGGGCCTGATCCCAGCGCCCCAGTCGTCCCCCCTTCTGGCTGGACTTGGTGAACTCGGGGGTGGTCATATACGCCACCCGTTGGTAGACAGACGGCATCAGGACCGGGGTCAACAGGGCCAGGACCACCATCCCGGCCAGAATACGCTTGTCCCGCCACAGCCCGAGCAGGATGGTGGCGGCCAGCACAGCCAGCCAGGCACCCCGGGAAAACGTGAACACCAGGCACATTCCCATCGCCCCGGCCGCCAGGAGGTAGAACAGCTTCTTCACGGCCTTTTCGGTTCCCACATAGGAGACAAAAGCCACCGGCAGCCCCAGGATCATCAGGCTCCCCAGCACGTTGGGACTGCCGACGATGGAGAAAACCCGCGTCTTGATGGAGGTCTCCATCTTTGCATCAATCCAGGTGGAGGGCATCTCTACCCCGGTGAAGTACTGGTAGACACCGTACAAGGCCACGACCAACCCGGCGAGCAAAAACAGGTCAGCCAACCACTTAACCTGCGACTTGCTGGAAACCAGGTTGGCCGCCACAAAGAACCAGAAGACGTACTGCACCATAACCCGCAGGCCTTCGACGGCCACGTTCATCTCCGGGGACTTTATCAATAGCAGAAAAACCATGACTGCCAGGTAGACCAGCACCGGCACCAGCAGCCGCGTCCCCCGAATACTCCTGCGCTCCAGCCCGGTGTACAGCATCCACAACCCCACTATGCCGATAAACAGCAGCTCGTCCCAGACACCGGCCAGAGCGGCCACCGGGGCAAAATTCCGTACCAGGAAATCTATGAGTACATATCCAACTACCAGGTAAAGCGACGTATTAACCACACCAACACCCCAATGTTAGTCTGTGGTGAATTATCAGTTCCGGTTCCACCAGCGCAGGAAGGCCACCAGCCGGCTACCCTGACAGACATCCCGCCAGGGAGGCAGCGATGCCAGCCCCAGGCCGGCTAGACCGGCTGCCACCCGCCAGGCCAACGCCATTCCCTGCGGCCCGTGAACGGCTATATCCAGGGCAAAATAAAGGAACAAGGCCATCCCCAGGAGTGCAAACGGTTGCCGGATAACCAGGCTGTCCTGTCCCAGCCGCCGCAGAACATCTCCCAGGCCGTACAGGAGGTTCTCAACCCGACGGCGGAACCGGGCGCCCCAGCGATAGGCCAGGGAAGTAGTGTACCAGGACGAGCCCGCCGTTTTCTCTCCGGCCACCAGCCACCCGGCAAAGAAACTATATCTTAACACGCGGTACAAAAAACTATTTCGCCAGTACAGATCCAACTGCCTCACCTTGTTTCACCAATCGAATGATACCTTGAACAACCGCTTTCCGCGTTAATCAGCGCTTACCTGCGACATCTGCGGTTGCAACTATTTCACCTCCACCGAGATAATCGTTGCCTTCGCCTCGAACTTCTGCGTTTTCACCACATAGTCCTCGATGCCGGCCCGGACCCGCTGTCCTCCCAGAACTATTTCCGCCGGGCTTACCGCCGTCGTCTTCCCTTCCAGGGTAAGCAGCACATCTTTGCGGAAGGGGTGTTCAGCCAGGATTATTTGCCCCTCCGCGTTGGGCGTACCGTTCAGGGCGCGGCGGATTTTAACGTCCTTAACATATACCGGGACCAGGTTACCGCTGGCCACCAACTGGTCTCCAGGCTTTATCTGGGTCGCCGCATCCGGATAGACCCCCAGGCAAACTACCTTCATGACCACGGTCCGGGGTTGGGCTACCACTGCGGAAGAACCCTTTTCCCGGTACAGGATCCCCCCGGCCAGCAGCACAATAACCAGTACCACTGCCAGGTCGATGATGTTGATTTTACCAAACAGCCTCCCCTTTTCGTCAATCATCGCCATTTCCCCCCATAACCTCTTTCCATAGTCAACAGTATATCAAAAACTCTGAAGTTAAACCAAAAAAGGATTTGCAGGCCCGCGCGTAGAAGCAGATATTGTTTCCAGGCACCTCTGCATAGACAACCATCCGGGGCCGGTGTTAGAATTGGTTGTAGAATTGCGGGTTCCTGGGACCATAGCTGGCCACAACCATTGGGCAAGCTGTCGAAAGAAGGTGTTGGGGTGGAAAATCACTGGTTACTGTACGCCGGCGGGACGGGCCTGGCGTTTTTGATAGCTTATCTGGCCGTACCCCTGGCGGCGAAGCTGGCCTTTCGGCTGGGGGCCATCGATGAGCCCGACTCCAGGAAGGTACACCGGAAGCCGATGCCCCGGCTGGGCGGCCTGGCAATATTTGCCGGGTTCATGGCGGCGGTGCTGGTCCTGGTGAAAGTCCAGGGACCCTATGAAGGTATTATCATCGGAGGAATCATCATCTTTCTGGTCGGAGTCCTGGACGACATCTTCGGGCTGTCGCCCTGGTCCAAGCTCCTGGGACAGGTGGTGGCCGCCGCGGCAGCCATCCACGCCGGGGTAAACGTGCACTTCATGACCAACCCCTTTGATGGTATGATCTACCTGGGGAAGATGAGCATTCCGTTGACCATGCTGTGGATTATCGGCATCACCAATGCCGTCAACCTTATCGACGGGTTGGACGGGCTGGCGGCGGGGGTTTCCGGGATTGCCGCCCTGACCCTGGCCATCGTTGCCTTGCGGGAAGACCAGTGGCTGGCCGCCGGGGTGGCCTTCATCCTGGTAGGAGCGGTGGTCGGTTTCCTGCCCCACAACTTCCACCCGGCGCGGATTTTCATGGGTGATGCCGGGGCGCTGTTCCTGGGCTTTGTTCTCTCCTGCCTGGCCGTGGTGGGCCTGGCTAAGAGCGCGGCCATCATCTCCCTGTTTGTACCTATTGTCGTCCTGGGTATCCCGATTTTTGACACGCTTTTTGCCATTGTCCGGCGCCTGAACAAGAAAGCGCCGATTTTCAAACCGGACCGGGAGCACTTGCACCACCGGCTCATGGCCCTGGGGTATAACCACCGCCAGAGTGTACTTATTATATATGGAGTGAGCATATTCTTTGGAGCGATAGCCGTTATCCTGACCTATGTCACCAGCCCCCAGGCCACCCTCATCCTGTCGGTGCTGCTGGTACTGGTGATGCTGGGAGCGGGCCGGGTAGGGATAGTCAGTCCCCGCCGGCGGGAACCGGGCACTCTCCCCGGCAATTCCACCCGCCCCATGAAGATGTAATCTTTGCTAACTGTAACCGCAGATTTCGCTAATGTATAATGTTAAGGTGCAGATATATAATTGCAGTAAATAACAGTTTATCTGCGTAAATCAGCGCGTATCTGCGGTTTCAAAAGAAGGTGAACTCTTATGGCCAAGATTGTGTCCCTGGCAAAAACCATATTCATCCTCTTAGCCTGCTTCATGCTCACTTTCACCGTGGGCTGCAGCCTGCCCCGGCTGGTAGACGGCAACTTCTGGTCGAGCCTCTTCCACTCCGCCGGCAGTGCCGGAAATGGAGGCGAGTTTGACGACCAGTTAAACATCCTCCTGCTGGGTATCGACGCCCGCCCGGGCGAGACCATGGCCCGGTCGGACACCATAATGCTGGCTCGTATTGACAAAAAAGCGCGTAAGGTCGCGCTGGTCTCCATCCCCCGTGACACCCGCATCGAGGTCCCGGGCAGCTCGGTTCCTAAGATCAACCATGCCTGCATGATAGGCGGCCCCGAGCTGGCGTGCAAGGTGGTCGGCAAGCTCATGGGAACGAAGGTGGACTACTACGTTCTTACCAATTTCAACGGCTTTAAAGACATTATCGACACTTTGGGCGGAGTCACCATTAATGTGGAGCAGAGGATGCTCAAGCGTTCGGAAGGCATAAACCTGCACCCGGGCCTGCAGCGCCTGAACGGGAGCCAGGCCCTGGCCTATGTGCGCTACCGCGGGTACCAGATGGGTGACATTACCAGGGCGGAGCACCAGCAGAAGTTCATGCTGGCCCTGGCCGAGGAAATGTTCCAGACCCGGACCGTCACCAAACTCCCTAAGCTGGTGCCGCAGCTGGCCAAGAACGTTAAGACCAACCTCAGCCTGGGAGAAATGATATCCCTGGCCGGCATGGCCAAGGACTTCAAGCCGGAAAACCTGTACGCCCAGACTTTGCCCGGCTACTTCTACAATGATCCCGAAAACGGCATCAGCTACTGGATAGCGGACAAGAAGATCGCCGGCAACATCCTGGACGAACTGCTGGCCGGAAAGAAAGTGGCCGTGGTCGAGACCTCTCCTTACCCGGAGGTAAGCAAGCCCAAACAAAAGGCGAGCACCGGGCGCACGTGGCAGCCCCCGGCTGCCAGTGATGCTCCCGTGACCCAACCCGAGCAGTTGCCGGAAGACCAGGTGCCTGGCGATGACGGCATAGACGGAGGCACCACCGGCCCGTACGTCCCGTATACTCCGGAAAACCCGCAGGTGCCCCCGACCCCCGGCCCGGGAAGCACACCGGGGTCCGTACCGGGAACGGGAACCGAACCGTATCCGGAAGCCCAACCCTTGGTGCAGAACGGGACAGCAA
>JAAYAC010000105.1 GCA_012719535.1 Syntrophomonadaceae bacterium
ATATTGTATATATAATTCCCGGGGCTAGGGTGAAAAAGTATAGCATAATGGTGGTGGGTATGATCCAGCTTAACGAAAGACAGGAGAAGATTCTGGACATCGTTAAAAAAAATGGACCGATCACCGGGGAAAAGATCGCGGAGATCTTGGATGTTACCCGGGCTGGCCTGCGCCCGGATCTGGCCGTTCTGACCATGTCAGGATATCTCGAGGCCAAACCGCGGGTGGGTTATACTTACAAGGCGGAAGGGGTTCACAATGAGATCAGGCGTCTGCTGAGCCAGTACAGGGTGAAGGATGTCAAGGCCATGCCGGTGGTTGTCAAGGATAATTCCAGCATTTATGATGCCATAGTAACACTTTTCACCGAGGACGCGGGAACCGTCTACGTTACGGATAAGGATGGCTACCTGGTTGGGGTGGCTTCACGCAAGGACTTTCTTAAGACCACCCTGGGACAAATAGACATATATAAAGTGCCGGTTAGCGTTATCATGACGCGAATGCCGAACATAGTCACGACGACCCCCGACGAGACGGTGGTCGATGCGGTCAAGAAAATAGTAGGGCACGAGATCGACAGCCTGCCCGTGGTCAAAAAATACATTGACGAACAGCGCGATGAAAAACTCGAAGTGGTGGGGAGGATCACCAAAACCAGCATAGCGCGCCTGTTTCTTGATCTGGTCACCCAGAAAGATAGGGAGGGGTAAACTTGGCGGAACACGTACCGGCGGTGTACATAGTTTCCGACTCTATTGGTGAGACGGCGGAGATAGTGGTTAAGGCGGCTGCCAGCCAGTTTAATTCCGGTAAGATCGAGATAAAGCGGATACCCAACGTAAGTGATAAAGACATCCTCGTGGAGGTGGTCAACCATGCTGCCCAGGAAGGCTCTATCATAGCTTACACCCTGGTGGTTGAGGAATTAATTGATTTTCTGAAGGAGAAGGCCGAGCAGGCCCGGGTAGTGACCGTCGATATTCTTGGACCGATGATGGAGGCGTTGAAGACAACCAGCCAGCTGAGCCCCAAACGTGAACCCGGGCTCCTGCGCAAGGTGGATGAAATATACTTCCGCAGGGTCGAGGCTATCGAGTTTGCGGTGAGGTACGATGACGGTAAAGATCCGCGGGGAGTAACCATGGCGGATGTCGTTTTGATCGGGGTTTCCCGCACCTCCAAGACCCCCCTTTCGATGTACCTGGCCCACAAACGGCTAAAAGTGGCAAATATTCCTCTGGTTCCGGAGGTGGCTCCCCCCGATGAGTTGTTCAAAGTAGACAAGGGCAGGGTGATAGGCCTTACCATTCAGCCGGACCTGCTTAGTGCCATACGGCGCGAGCGCCTGAAAACACTGGGCCTAATGTCAGATGCCAATTATGCTAACCCGGAAAGAATAACCTACGAACTCGAGTTTGCCAACAACTTTATGAAAAGACTAGGATGCCCGGTTATTGATGTCAGCAACAAGGCTGTGGAGGAAACGGCCAGCAAAATACTCGAAATCTATTATAGGAGGTTGAGCCATGTCTAGTAATAAGTACGTGTACCTTTTTGAAGAAGGGCGAGCTGACATGAAGCAGTTGCTGGGAGGGAAGGGTGCTAATCTCGCCGAGATGACCAGGATCGGGTTACCGGTGCCTCCCGGGTTTACGATAACCACCGAGGCTTGCAACGAGTATTACCGCCGGGGTAAAAGCTTCCCGGAGAACATGCTGGAACAGAGTTTCCAAGCCTTGAGTGCGGTGGAAGAGAAAACCGGCAAACGGTTCGGTGACCGGGATAATCCCTTACTGGTGTCGGTACGCTCCGGGGCGGCCATCTCCATGCCGGGTATGATGGACACCATTCTCAACTTGGGGCTCAATGACATAACTGTGGAAGGATTAGCTGCTCTTACGGGGGACAGGCGTTTCGCTCTGGACTGCTACCGGCGTTTTATCCAGATGTTTGCCAACGTGGTTCTGGAAGTTGAACATCACCTTTTTGATGATGTGATGGAAAGATATAAAAAGAAGATGGGATTAGTATTTGACTACGAGCTTCCCGCCGAGGCATTGGCATCGATCATCATCGAGTACAAGTCGATTGTGCTTAAAGAAACCAACCGCGAGTTTCCCCAGGAAGCCCGCGAGCAACTGGTAATGGCGATCAAGGCAGTGTTTGACTCGTGGAATAACCAGCGCGCTATAGTGTACCGCAAGTTAAACAAGATACCTGATGAGCTGGGTACAGCCGTCAATGTTCAAGTTATGGCTTTCGGGAACATGGGCGCCGACTGCGGGACAGGGGTCGCCTTTACCCGCAATCCATCGACGGGCGAAAAAGAATTGTACGGTGAATTCCTGGTAAATGCCCAGGGTGAGGACGTGGTGGCCGGCATCAGAACTCCGACTCCCATATCCAGGTTAAAAGAAGAACTTCCCGACGTATACGAGCAGTTTGTTAGGACCTGCCAGACCCTGGAAAACCACTATCGTGACTTGCAAGATATTGAGTTCACAGTAGAAAAAGGAACTCTCTATATGCTACAGACCAGAAGCGGGAAGAGAACTGCCGCAGCGGCGGTTAAGGTTGCCGTAGACATGGTTGAAGAAGGCCTGCTCACCCGGGAAGAAGCTTTACTGCGTGTCGACCCGGACCAGCTCAACCAGTTGCTGCATCGCCAGATAGATCCCGGCGCTACTTTGGAGGTAATCGCCCGTGGTCTGCCGGCATCGCCCGGGGCTGCTTCGGGCAAGGTGGTTTTTGACGCCGATGAGGCGGAAAAGCTTGGCTCGGAGGGTGAGAAGGTTATCCTGGTAAGAAGTGAGACGACTCCGGATGACATTCACGGTATCGTCAAAGCCCAAGGAGTTCTGACCTCCCGGGGCGGAATGACCAGCCACGCAGCAGTGGTAGCCCGGGGCATGGGCAAGCCCTGTGTATGCGGGTGCGAGGCCATCAAGATCGATTATGCGGCGGAACAGTTTACCGTCGATAACCTCGTGGTCAGGAAGGGTGAAGTTATCTCTATCGATGGGGCCACCGGCAACGTCATGCGGGGAGAAGTCCCGATGATTGACCCGGTCCTGTCCCGGGAGTTTGCGACCTTGCTGAGCTGGGCAGACGAAATCAAGAAACTAGGGGTAAGGGCGAACGCCGATACACCTGAAGACGCGGCGAAAGCCCGCGAGTTTGGGGCACAGGGTATTGGCCTCTGCCGTACCGAGCATATGTTTATGGCGCAGGAACGTCTCCCCATCGTGCAGGAAATGATCCTCTCCGATACTGAAGAAGCGCGCCGAGCTGCCCTGGCCAAGTTACTTCCCATGCAAAGGGATGATTTCTACGGTATTTTGAAGGCGATGAGCGGCTTCCCGGTTACCATCAGGCTATTAGACCCACCCCTGCACGAATTTTTGCCCGGGGCGGAGGAACTGTTAACGCAAGTCCTGGAGATGAAACATACAGGCGGTGCTCCCGAAGAGATTGCCCGAATTGAATTTCTGTTGAAAAAGGTCCATGCCCTGCATGAATTTAACCCTATGCTGGGCCATCGCGGGTGCCGGCTGGGAATAACCTATCCCGAGATATACCGGATGCAAGCACGGGCCATTTTTGAAGCAGTGGTTAGGTTGAAAAAAGAAGGCGTTGAAGTGTTCCCCGAAGTGGAGATCCCGCTAGTAATGGATGTTAGCGAACTTGCCCTTTTGAAACGGGAAGTGCTGGAGGTTTACGAAGAAGTTAAACAGGAAACCGGGGTAGAATTTGAATTCTCCATAGGGACTATGATTGAGCTGCCGCGGGCCTGCATGATGGCGGACGAAATAGCCACGGAGGCGGAGTTCTTCTCCTTTGGCACCAATGATCTTACTCAAACCACGCTGGGCTTTAGCCGGGACGATGCTGAAGGCAAATTCATACCGGTATATGTCGAGAAGAAGATCCTCAAGGATAACCCCTTTGCCGTTCTCGACCGCAAAGGAGTAGGAGGGTTGATGAAAATAGCCGTAGAAAAAGGCCGCTCGGTCAAGCCTAACCTGCTAATAGGCATATGCGGCGAACATGGTGGCGAACCTCTTTCTGTGGAATTCTGCCACCAGGTGGGACTGCAATATGTCAGTTGTTCGCCTTACCGGGTACCCGTGGCACGTCTGGCTGCCGCCCAGGCCGCTGTCAGGAATAAATAGGTTGGTATAAGGTCAAACTTAACCAGCCCCGAGGGAGACCCCAGAAAACAAGGGTCTCCCTTTATGTGTAGCCTTGCACAATCCTTGTCCCTCACATTGGCACGATAGCCTCGCGTTTGACAGTTACGCATGAAAAGTAGTGGCTCAAGAGTAAAACAAGCCCGAAATATCGGCATCTAGATTTGTCAAAATTCAAAAACGTAATGCCACGTCCTCTTTTGCCATGAGTGGAGGTGGTTTTGACTTCAACTTCACCCTGAACATCGAATCCCTGTTTACGGGCTTCGGTCAGAAAAGACTCTACGGCTGCCCGGGCATCGGGTTTGCAAGCGAAGGACTGACGGAAAAGTCTAGCGGCTTCTTTTTGCAGCTTGTCCTTCTCTTTGGCCAGTCTCTTCACGACGGTCTTTTCTTTCTGTGCTTTGAGGGAAGAAGAGTGTACCACCACAAAGTCATAAAGCCGCCCGTTCAAATCGTGGCGAATTTTAAAGGTCTTGTAATGAACAGCTTCGCTGCCCTTGGAAGATAACATTGATATAATTCCATTTGTTCTCCTCCCATGCCATGGCTTTGAGTTTTGCCGCCAGGGCAAAGGTCTCCGGCAGCCGGGAGATGAACTAGATATGTTTTTCGGCCAGTTTTCGCAAGGCGTCGGTGGATACCAGGGCACAGTCAGAAACGAATACGACCTCCTTAAATCCCTTTTGGTCAAAGAAGTCTTTCATCTTCAAGACCGCTTCCGGGTTCCACTTGCTGTCCGCCTTGTTACCGGAGAGCATCTGTCCCATGACTACCTGGTTCTGTTGTTGAATATCCACCCCCAGCTTGAACTGCTTGAGGTCGGGACGTTTATCTTTGCTGTGACCGTAGTTGATATCAAAGTCTTGAGAGGTTTCTCCTTCATAAAGTCCCTGCACAGATTTGGAGGTGGAATCCAGGTGGACACAGTTTATGGTAAGGTCATGGGCAGCGAGCATGGTCAGGGCTACCTGGCTGACCAGTGCTTCCATGTCAATTTCTGCGAGTTTGTCCAGGACGCGACCGTAAGCATCGTCATTGAGCTGGTCCCAGGAAATGTCCACCCCGGGTAAGAGGGTGGTCATGTCTTGAGCAGCCCAAAACTGGTGCACCTTCCACAAGGGCCGGCGGCCACAGAGGATAGAGATAACTAAAGTTTCAATCAGCAGACCAAGAGATATCCTGGAGTTGGTATCGTTCCAGGCCACCATCTGATTCACAATATTACTGATTCCTGCTATGCGGCAGAGCATGGTAACCAGCGGTATACTGGAAGGAGTCACAGTTCTGATGTCAATAGGGCAAGACCTGGGCATAAAAACCTACCTCCCGTTATCATTCTGAAGGTAAGTTTCGCTACGTCTGGCCCGGGATACTCTGGAAGTACTTACTAAATAAAATAATTTTGCTATCCATATTTTGACATGCAAAGAACAAGTACCATAAATGTTCCTCCTTACTGGACGTGAACCGACTACAGGCCAGTTTCGCATAGAAACTGCGCCTGTAGCAAGCACGTCTCAAACACTGATTTCATCTTTAAATACCTTTAAACATGGGCTTTCTTTTTTCTATTATTGGTCTTATCCCTTCTGCATGGTCATCCATCTCCGTCACTATCGCCATATTGGATGAAATTAAATCTAAGGCAGTTCGGAGATCCTGAGTTCTATAAGCAGAATACACAGCTCGCTTTATCATCTGTACACAGACCGGCGGCGAATCGGCAATCTTCGTTGCCATCTCCAGAGTGGCTTTCTCTAATTCCGCTTCCGGTACTACTTTGTTAACCAATCCGATTTGTAGTCCTTCCTGAGCGCTTATAAAATCCCCGGTCCATAATAATTCCAGAGCTTTAGCAACACCTACCAAGCGCGTCATCCAAAAGGTCCCACCGTCACCGGGAACCAGCCCTACCTTAACATACCCACCTGAAAGCTTGGCTGTATCTGCGGCGATACGGATATCACACATAAGAGCCATATCTAATCCTGCTCCTACTGCTACCCCGTTGATTGCACAAATAACTGGTTTATCCATACTGTCCAGGGTATAAGCAACCTTATGAATATACTCCGTCAACGACCGTTTCCTATCTATGGCTTTATCTCCCCAACACTCGCCTTTCTCGTCGTCAGTCATAAAGCCTTTCCCAGCCATCATTGCCTTGACGTCACCCCCAGCGCAAAACGCCTTACCATTAGCACTTAGTACCACGACCCTGATATTAGGGTCGTCTTGAGCATCCTGCAAAACTCGAGCCCATTTCTTTATCATTGGCAAAGAAAAGGCGTTCAAGGCCTGCGGACGATTCAATATAATCCTCGCTATGAAGCCTTCCTTAGTGTATAGAAGATGATCGGTATCGATATTCATCCCTCTTCAACCTCCTCTTGTGCAAAAGATATCAAAGTGACATTATTTGATTGGTGCCATCAAAGGGGGGTGAGGGAAGAGGGGCACCACCGAAGGTGAGCGCGCCCTAGGTGGTTACCTACTTCCCTGTGAGAAAAGGCGTTTTTTGCGACCGAAATAATAACGGTTCCAAGAAGCAAATATCGTTTAATTATTTCCGTTCGGGCTTAGAGCCTCACCTTTACATTAACAGTTAACAGTCTCCGGTTCGTGTCGCTTAGTCAGCTTAGCCAAACTTGCGGAGTAAACCACTTCCTTCGCGAAAGGTATGTGGCGGAAGCATGGTAACTCAATGCTATGACTTGCCTCTACCTTTTCGACCAGGGCTTCGAAACCCGTTTGAAACCCGGGTCTTAGCCACATGCGTCGACATTCGGTTTCCGCAGGAACCGTCATTTGCCTAAAGCGAGTGTTGGATCTTTCTACAAACGGAGCCTCTAATTGAAAATTATATTGTCAACAATGAGATCCACTTTTGCTAACTCATCTCCGAGTTCAACCAACTCGGGTGATTAAATTGCTTTTTGCAGTCTTATTCGTATATCTTTGTGTATATCTTTGCATTAACACTAGCGCGATATCACCTCCAGGCAGGATACGATGTAATACATCGAATTTTAAGGATGAAACTTCTTGTCGATAATCCCAGTGATTTCAGGACTTCTTCAGACGGAACTACCTGCCTTTAAACTAAGGCTCACGTTTTTCTTTGAAAGCCATCACCGGTAATCTTCGGACATCAAAATAGTTTTAATACCATCTAGTTCGTAGCAAAGGGCACTCGGAAGCGGTATCTCTAGTCCCAGATTAATATATTTCTTGGCATAGGAAAGAGCGAGGGGAGCTTTTCGTGCTATAGTGTTGGCCATCTGCCAGGTCTCTTCCATCAAGTTGTTACTTTCTGTAACCTTCTCCACAAGACCTAATGACAGGGCTTCTGATGCACCTATCCGTCGACCAGTTAGAGTCAATTCCTTAGCTCTGCCCCGGCCAATAAGGCAAGGTAATCGCTGCAAGCCACCGGCTCCGGGTATCATCCCCACATTAAGTTCCGGTAAGGCAAAGAATGCATCAGCAGAAGCAATCCGCAAATCACAAGCCAGGGCAAGTTCACAACCTCCGCCCAGTGCAAAACCATTGACGGCGGCAATGACCACCTGGGGTAACATTTCTAATTTACTCAGGGCCTGACCGTAATGTCTTACCACCTCAATTTTTTCGCTGTCACTTATACCAGTCCGTTCTTTAAGATCAGCCCCGACACAGAAAGCTTTCCCTGCGCCGGTTATTATGACTACACTCGTAGCCTGCCTCTTCAATCGCCTTGATGGTCTTCTCGTTAGCCATGCCCCGGTCTCCGACCAGGACTACTCTGCGCAGGTTGAACCTGGTTTTCACTGCTTCAATAATCCCCAGGAACGCCAGGTAGTCGGGTGTGTTGCCGGGTAACACCTCATGGACGATAGGCACGCCCTTCTGGTCTATCAGTAACCCAATCATCACCTGGACCCGGTCGGGACGGCGGTCCTTGGAGTAGCCGTACTTACACAAGTCGTTAGCATTTGTGGGCCCTTCGAAGTAGCTGCTGGTGGTAGCAAAGAATACCAGGTCGACTGTCTGGTTAAAGAGGTCTTGCTCCTGGTAGAACAACTGTTCTTCTATTGTGTTCTTATACTCGGCCAAAAAATCCAAGGCCCTATAGTAATGGTGCAGTTCGAGACTATCCAGGTTCGGGTCGTAAATATCCTTCTTAGCCCATTCCGCAACCTGCAGCTTGCTGGAAGGAGCTCTTAACCGGTTCAATACCATGGCGAACACTGCTTCCGCCGCATCGAACTCTATCCTGGTGTTTTCAACTCGGTTGCTGATTATCCTGGCCAAGCCGGTGTTCTCCCACAGTCTCCTGAAGACCAGAACTGGACCAACCTCCCTGCTCCATTCGGAGAACAGAGAGTCCTGGGCCAAAGACAGCAGTTCCTGCTGGGCAGAGAACTTGACCAGTCCTTCAACCAGCCGGTCTATCTGTTTGGAATCCTGGAGTTCATCAAGCCTGCCCAAGGTGCAGATGACTCTCTGCCGAATCTTGCCGTTGTCCCGGTAGCTCTCTACGATCTGGAGGTATTCGGTTTTGCTTCCGTCCTTGTTGTAGCGGACCTTGGTTCTAGCAAACATAGCATTATTATGCTACTATGATAACCTTTCCTTGTAAATAAATAACTACGCAACCCCAAAACGGGGAAGAACCCCAGGTCACAATCACTTATCATGCCAACTGCACGGTAGGAGAAGTAAATCCGGAGTTCTTCGAACACCTGTTACGTATGGAAGCGACCTTTGTGCTGATTGCTAAGGTAAACGACCGTGAGTGCTGGAATGACAAAGAGATTTTGGCTGAATACAAGCGCCAGACCAACATCGAACAGAAGTTCCGGTTCCTAAAAAGCCCGGTTTACCTGGGACCAGTCTATTTAAAAACGAAGAAGCGGGTACATGCCCTGGGTTATGTTTTCATCCCGGCCCTTTTGGTGATTTCCTACCCTGGAGTACCGGGTAAGAAAGAGCCTGAAAGAGCAGAACAAGGTGCTGATATGGCCCCGGGGCTACAAGAATGACCGACCTTCGGTGCAGACTATCTTCGAGGTGCTGGAGCTTATCAAGGTAGTAATAGTAAACGGGGAGCGATACTTACCCAAGAACATAGACCAGCAGGCCCTTTCGATTGGCGATAACTCCCTCCACATAGTAAGGCAAGCCGCAGTTGGCAAATGATATATATTCGCCTCGTTAAAACATTATGATTTCCGCATCTTCATCAATCCTTCTCAGCCGGGCTGCCGCGCTTGCTCCTCCCGCGACGCCGCCCACGATCAAGACCTTCTTCCGCACGATTGTTAACGCCCCCAATTAAACACTTGACTGTACTCGGTCTAAAGCTAACAGGTAACTTCAGGATTTTTGACGTTCCATTACTTCAGACACTTGAGCTTGTTTCAGAGGTCCTTAATAGACTTGAGCAAGAGGGATATGGATAATCGAATCCAGTCCGTCTTGCTCACTTTTAGTTTTGATCATACTTTTCTAACATGTTATCATATCTTCAGATTCACAGCCATTCTCAGTTCAACGGGGAAAAACAGTCCGTGCTTCGTCTCATCTTGGGGAATCGATTAACACAGTGTAGTTTTTGCATAACGTAACAGTAGTGCTTTGACTTGAGCGATAAAACCCTATGCCTTACCGGCGACATTTTCGCCAAACGGCTGGGTGTAACCTTCCGTTTTACCCTTTTCGATGTATTCCATGGCCATTCCGGCTGCGTCAATTACCATTTTCATGCATTGCTTGAATCGGTTCTTATCCATCCAATCTGAATATCCTTCGTTCAATATTTTGCAGTCCAGGGCTTTAAATTTACTCTTAAACTCGTGGGACATTCCGTTGAAGAACCGGTATAGCCCGGGGTTGCCGTAAAGCCTGTCAACTCTCTCCTGGAACTCCCCTTCCAACGGGTTACGGCGCCCATGCACGGCTCCCACTGCCATTATCGCCCCGACGAGGGCTCCGCAGTTGTTTCCGGCCAACCCCATACCGCCGCCAAAACCCGTGGCCATGGCAACGATTTCGGGTGGGAAGTCAATTACACCGGTATCAATAATAGCCTTCAGTACCGATTCCGCGCAATTAAGCCCATCCCGGAAGTTTTGTCTGGCATTCTCTTTCGCCTTCTCAATTAGCTCACTCATGCAGTCTCCCTCCCCAAAACAAATCAAGCTAATACGAACGAGTTCAAATATATGTTTTTCTTTATCGTTTCTGTTATATCCCCTCCCTTCCCCATCTTGAATCAACACTTTACAGAGCTCAGGGAACCATTCCTGTCTTCTTAAATATGGATCCTTATGAGACAATAATAGAACAGATTGAGCACTTGGTCTGTAAACTTTTTTACATCCGTTGGTGAAAGGGAATACCTGTGGAAAAAAATGAAGTATTCTCATCTCGAATACTTACCCCTCCTTAGCAGCGTTGAGCCGGAGCTGATAAACTGGCTCTGCAGAAAGGCCGCTGTTTCGATGCGCATTAGACAGGGAGAAGCTCTTTTCAGACAAGGGGATATATCCGAAGCCCTGTTTGTCGTCAGAGAGGGCAACTTTAAGTCAGTATGGGTTGATGTCTTTGTCAATGAAAAAGTTGACCACCCAGGGTAAAAAAATAATTGTCAGTCGAGTTGAGATTGGCGTCGTGTCTTCATGGTTTGTTTGAGCCGGAAGCTTTCACCATTTGTAATCAGAATGTGAGCGTTATGGGTAATCCGGTCCAAAAGAGCCGCAGTCATTTTTTCATCACCGAAGACCTGGTTCCACTCCGAAAAATCCAGGTTAGTGCTGATAATCATACTGCCTCTTCCGTAACGGCTGGAAAAGAACTGAAACAATAGTTCCGCGAGCGGCGGCTGAAAGGGATGTAGCCCAGCTCGTCAACGATGACCAAATCGTAGCGCAGCCACTGTTTCTGGTATTTTGAAAGCTTCTTCTCACCCTCCATTTCGGTCAACTCATTCACCAATCCGGCGGCTGTGTAAAACCCAACCTTTCATCGCAGCTGGCAGGCCGAGATACCCAAAGCTATTGCCAGGTGAGTCTTACCGTTATGTAAAGCTTTCCATAAAGGTAAGACCCACCTTGCCATAGGTTTGGGAAGAAGGTTGTCTAGTAAAGGTTTTAAGGTAACTGGAAAGCTGCCTGGCGCATCTCCTACTTCCTTACCTATGCTCCCGACTCTTATTCCTACCCCAGCAATTGCTGCTGTCAAGCCGGGGCTGCTATCAACCCTACCGGCTTATCTACCAGTCACTACCATCTCTTAAGATAATTAACTTATTTTTATAATACTTGTTTTTTTGGTGGCTTGTCCCCTCCCAGGGCCGCTCCTCCCCGGTCAAACCTGCTCAGGCTATTTGTCCAAATTGTCGAAAAAAGTCTAAACTGTGGGTAATACTATTACTAGAAGGGAGAGGTAAAGCGTGCTAAAGCGAAGCGTGCTATTCGCGATTCTGCTACTTGGTGGGGTTTTTCTGGTCGGCAGCCTCTTTGTGGCTACCGGGGAAGCTTCGGCTGCATACTCTGAGAATCTGTTAACGGTAGGTACATATGGACAAGAGGTTACTATCGTCCAAGAGGCGTTGACTCATTTAAACTATGATACCGGAGGCATTGACGGCATATATGGACCCAACACCGCCAATGCCGTTTCTGTTTTTCAAAGGGAGCACAACCTACTGGTTGATGGGATTGCCGGTCCTGATACGCAGTGGGCCTTGTTTAAACAGGTGACCGAGATACAGAAGAACTTGACTTATGTGGGGTTCGACACCAAAGGGGTGGACGGTTGCTTTGGGCCCAACACCGTCAAAGCTGTAATTGCATTTCAGACAGCTAACAAACTAAAGGCCGACGGAATCGTAGGACCCGAAACTACAGCGGCTTTGCAGAAAGCTGTGGCGGCTAAAAAAGCATTGGAAACTCAGCCAGTGGTATATATAGTGCAGAAGGGAGATACCCTATCCGACATAGCCCTGAAGTATAAAACCACGGTAAAGGCCATTATGGACGCCAACAAACTGACCTCAACGATAATCAAAGTGGGCCAGAGGCTGGTTATTCCCCGGGCCGATGTGCAGGTGCCTGCGCCACCGCCGGCACCGAGAACCACGCCTTCCCGGCAGAGCCGGTACGGGGAACTGGTTCCGTGGAGCGAAGCCCAAAAGATATTCAAGGTTGGCATGGTAGCTACGGTCACGGACCTGGATAGTGGATTGAGCTACCAGGTCAAGCGCCGGGGTGGCTCCAACCACGCCGACTGTGAACCCCTGACCGCTGCCGATACCGCCAAGATGAAACAAGCATACGGGGGAGTCTGGAGTTGGGAACGCCACGCCATACTGGTGACTGTGGCAGGGCGCACCCTGGCCGCTTCTCAGAATGGTATGCCGCACGGTAGCGACGCAGTGGCCAACAATGATTTTGTAGGCATGTTCTGTATCCACTTCCTGGGGAGCATGACGCACGGTAGCAACCAGTGGGCGCCGAGCGCGGCACATGTGGACTCGGCCCACCAGGCCATGGTCCGCAAGGCAGCCGGACTTTCCGGATGAGATAACTGGTGAGTAAAACAAGCTGTAGACAAGAAGGGTCCCAGGTGCCGGGACCCTTCTTTTGTGCGCCCGGCATGGGCGTTGGTTACGAGTTAGAACAGCGAAGATGGAATCGTTCATATGATTCTAGACATACGGAGTCACCGATGGCCGATGGCACATGATGAGTGGACTGGCCAGCCGGTGGAAGCTGCCCGGCAGGGAAGGAATTGGGGGTAGTCGCATGCCAAGAATCGATGAAGGAAGTTGGCGCTCGTCAGCCCCAAAATCCGTTAATTCGAAGGGTATCATATACTTTAAGGGCCGAAAAGAGATTGAGCCTGGTATCTATTCTTGACAAATTAATCTCGAGTATTTGCTCAATCTTGGTTAACCGGTAATGTAGTGTGTTAATATGAACAAAGAGGCTATCGGCGGTAGCCTTTCGGTTAAAGTTGTTATCAACCAGTTTTCTGAGAGTAAGCATCAATTCAGAATCATTTTTCTCGTCGTATTCTATCAATTTGCCCAGAGTCTTAAGACAGTATTCTCTCATAACTTCGGCATTCTTTGAAAAAACAAAAGCGAACACTCCGAGATCAGTGAATTTCTGGACAAAACCCTTCTTTCCCATAAGCCTGGGCAAAGTCAGGGCAATGCGAGCCTCATTATAACTCTTGTTCAGGTCCAATAATGGATATACCTGTCCTATACCTAGCGAGGTCCTTATGTTAAACCTGTTTTCAACAACCTCCTTATACTTAGAAATGTCGTCTATTTCAGGCCACAGCGGGTCTATCTCCAGAGAATTGTTCTTAAAACGAGCCGGGACAATAAGCACCAGACACTCTGGCAAACAAATAGGAATAACATCTACCTTTTCTCTTTTTAGATACTCATAGGAATACGAACGAACCAGCTGCCAATCGATTTCTGGGCTTGCTCCTTCTAGTTCCAGTAACGAGACAAAATAAGGTCTATTAATGTCCAAATATTTTTCACTGAGTTTAATGATATCTCTAATATTGGCACTACTTTTGAGGGACAGGTACTCTGCCAGTTCCTTCTCAAACTTGTTTTTGCCCTTATTAATCTTAGAAAAATAACATTTCATTGCCAGTTTTGCTTCCGTAAGAATATAAACAGTCTGGGGAATCATTCCTGCGGGTAGGTCTTTTACTACGATGTATGCGCTTGAACCGCTAAACCCGACACAGTAATAAAGGCACCTGTCTACCTCCTGGTAAAAGTGCTTGTTTTCCGGAATATGTGGTGGAAGTTGAATGAACATATCATCGATCTGAGAGAGATTATCGGTCATATCCGGATAGTGAATTTGACCTTTATTATCTGTTATAACGATAGGACGTTTAACCATTTTTTCCAGGTATGAACCTACAAAAGGTAATCCCTCGTCAAGTACCCCGTCTACCAGTTGATACGCATCTCTCAGTACCAGCGACATAGTCTTCACCCCTTGCAGATTTATTACTGTTCTCCGTAAGCAAAAAACATGCCAACGATCAAGTTGGGCTGAATAGCTTGTTTTCGGCTTTTGTTGTTCAACGTGCCTTCTCAAAATAGATCATTTAGATGAAATCACGAAAAAGATCGGCAAATTTTGTGCTATTATGAGAATAAATCAGTTGATGTGTGGGAGTTCAAGACCTTGCGCTCTAAGTGAAAGCAACTGTGTTGCATGGCATAGAGAGGTGAATGGTGGTCGTGAAGCCCTTGGAAGAAATGTTGAGCCCCATCATCAAGAACCGAGACGAGATAATTTCAGAAAGCCTTAGCAAGGATGAGAGCTTGCTAATCGAAAGAATTAAACAACAAAAGAAAGAAATGCTTAGTGAACGAGTTAGCCCATTTCTGTTCGAGTTGGTCCGCCCGGAAATAGTTGAATCATGGATCAGGTCGTATTATTATGGCCTTGATCCTTTTAATTTTAGAGATGGTCCGGTCTTGGACAAACCTGAGTTTGAGGAACTTGTTAGCAAGGAAGACTCTTTTATTAAGGCGGCGGATCTGTATATTCATAAACTGAAAACCATGTTGTCCGACACAAATTATCTGATCCTCTTAACTGATGAACATGGAGTCTTTCTCCGCGTAGTTATAGGGAATCGTAAAGTGTTAGAGCATGTAAATAAAAAGTTTCATCTCGCTCCGGGCGTTGTTTGGACAGAAGAAACGGTAGGCACCTGTTCGCATGTTATGTGCCGTTTGCTGAAGAACCCTATTCAATTATGTGGTCCGGAGTTCTACTCGCAAATCTTTTATGACGCCGCTTGCTCGTCGGCTCCGATCCTGGATACTCACGGTAACCTGGCAGGAAGTCTTACCATAGTCAGTCCATTCTCATGCCATCAAAATCCACACTCACTGGCTTTAGCGGTTTCCACGGCCTGGGCTATTCAAAATGAAATGCAGCTGGCACTTAATAGAGAGCTGCTAAGTGTCACTCTGGAAGCGGCCGATGAAGCTATGATCACCGTAAACAAGAGTGGCGTTATTACCAGGGCCAATTTGAAAGCCAGGAAGATACTCAATTGTTTAGATAAAGATATCATAGGTATAAATGTTGAAGCCGTTTTGGGGGTTCAAACTCTTATTAATTCTGTGCTGGAGACGGGAAAGCCGGTACTCGATGCTGATATAGAAATTCTGAATTCCGAGCAAAAGTTGTACCTACGTTCCGCGCAGCCTGTAAAAGACCACTGCGGAAAGACTTTCGGTTGTGTATTGACATTAAGAAGAATTGACCGGGGCCGTAGGATGGGGGGGCAAGTTGGCGGCCTGAAAACCAGGTTTACTTTCGATAAAATTATAGGCACCTCTGCTCAGCTGGCAAGATCGATAAATATGGCTAAGAAATTCGCACGATTGGATGCCAATATACTTATCCAGGGGGAAAGCGGCACGGGTAAAGAGGTGTTTGCCCAGGCGATTCATAATGAAAGTCGGCCTGACGGTCCTTTTATCGCCATAAACTGTGCGGCTATTCCTAAAACCCTAATCGAAAGCGAACTGTTTGGCTATGAAGGGGGAGCATTTACCGGTGCTGAACGTCAAGGCCGACCGGGGAAAATTGAACTGGCCAATGGGGGAACCCTGTTCCTAGATGAGATTGGAGATATGCCTCTGGAACTACAGCCGGTGTTCCTCAGGGTGCTGGAAGAGAAAAAAGTAATGCGTGTTGGGGGCAGCCGGTACATTCCGGTTGATTTTAGATTGATTACAGCTACTAATAAGAACTTATTGGATTTGGTGAAGGAAAACCTATTCCGCCAGGATTTGTACTATCGATTGGAGGCATTTAAGATAAATATCCCACCCCTGCGGGAGAGAGGTCCAGACATTATAAGACTGGCCAAACACTTTATTGATACCATAGCTAAAAAACAGCACCTACCCGCCCCTGCGTTGAGCAATGCGGCAATATTCCATTTATTGAAGTATAACTGGCCTGGGAATATAAGACAGTTGGAAAACGCCATGCTTTATGCTGTTAACACGTCGAGTGACGGGGTTATCAAACCAGAAGATCTACCAGAGGAAATTAGTGGAACATCCGTAAGCCATGATAAAGTTGACGCCGATTTTAAGTTGAAACCAACAAGAAGTATTCAAAACAACCTTTCCATTAAAGAGATGGAAATAGTAATGATTATCCAAACTTTGCTGCAAACGAGAAATAATATATCCGAAGCCGCAAACATATTGGGGATGAGTAGATCTACACTGTACAGAAAAGTAAAGGAATATAACCTCCTTGATGAAATAAGGACTAAAACATAAATAAATATCATGAGACATCATGGTGTCATTCAGTATCACCGGCGGATAAGGGCGCCTTCCTTATATGAGTGGTATCAACAAAAGAGAACCTGAATTCTCAGGTTCTCTTGTACAGTGAGGGTTCAATGTTGTGAACAGGGATAGTCCACTTAACAGGCTTAACCTTCGGCTTTTTCCGTGGCAACGTACTGTCCGGCAAGACGGGCAAAAGTCGCGGTACGTCCAAGGGCGAGGCCACCGAACATCTGGGGATAATTGTATGCAAAGAAGGAACCGCTGTCGTTCCCGGCTGCGTAGAGCCCTGGAATTGCATTCATATCCTTATCGAGCACCTGCATTTTGGTATTTATTCTTAAGCCGGTAAGATTGCAGAGGAGCGCAGCTGAGAGCTTGGCGGCGTAGAACGGTGGCTTCTCCAGGGTCGACAGCCGGAAAGCCAGCTTACCGAAGTCTTCGTCCTTACCCTTTTTCGCTAGTTCGTTATACCTCGCCACCGTTGCCTTAAAGGTTTCGGCGGGCACCCCCATCTTCTGTACCAGCTCGTCAATGGTGTTCGCCTTGATTATCATCCCCTGTTCGATGAACTTCTCAAATTCCTTCGCCACATGATCCAATCCATCTCTAGGTGGAGCCTCGGGGTGTGGCACTATCCTGGAGCAGATGGTAGTATGGAATCTCGTTATATCGTCTCTCCAGTTTTCATCCCACACTTGCCACCACACGTGCTCTGGCTGCATCACGGCAGCACTGCAAGCGTAATCATAGGGCAAGTCTTCATTTACAAATCGTTCTCCACGCACGTTCACACGAAGGAATGGTTGACTGCCGGTTCGGAGGTACCCTCCCTTCCAGGGGGCTCCCAGTTTCCCATCTTTGCCGATTAGTCCGCGATCAAACACCATCATTGCGTGAATTGGATCCATACCCGCGCCGATCCACAAGGCCATTTTAATACCGTCCCCTGTGTTACTCGGAGGGGCTATCGAGCTGCCACTATACCGTGCCGTGGGGCAAAGCTTGTTAATCATTTCTTCGTTTCTCGCATAACCTCCCGTGCACAGTATAATCCCCTTTTTGGCGACAAACCTAGTATAGTTACCCGAGCTTCCGGCGACGACGCCGGTGACCCTTCCCTTACCATTTCGGTCAAGTTGCGCTGCTGGAGTATTGTAACGGATGTCCACTCCCAATTCTTTCGCCTTATTCTCCAATACGGGCATGTAGAGGGGACTTCCGTACTCACCCAAATGTCCAATAGGTTGCTTCGGGGGTTTAATCACCACATGACCAACTGGGTAGGACTTGTAGAACCCCACTTTGAGGTCCGTTTCCAGCATGGTCTCATAACCCGCAGCTTCCATGATGGGCATAAACCAATCCATAAACTCGCCGCTCTTATCAGCCCACAGATTCACCAACCGCTGGTCAACCAGATGTCCTCCATACCTGCATATTTCCTCTACAGCTTCGTCCCTGTTGATTTTAATTCCTAACTTCTTTTGTAAACTGCTGTTAATTGCAGCCATCCACATAGCGCCCTTCGTGAACTGCGCCCCTTTTTCCAGCAGGATGGTCCTGGCGCCTGCCTCCGCAGCCGATATCGCTGCAATCATTCCAGCGGTTCCCGCACCAACCACCACTACATCCGCCGTTACAGTGTTCTTGATCTCACTGTCCGGAATGGGTGGAGGTGCTACCTCAAAGCTTGCCTTGCCAGCTTCTCCCGGAGCTGGTGTCTGTGTCTTGGGCTCTTCCTGTCCGCAACCGGCCAAAAAACCCGCAGAGGCAACTCCAGCCGCACCAATCGCCGCCCCTTTGATGAATGTCCTCCGTGTGATTCCCGTCGGCTTTTGGTTCTCAACACTCATGATCCTCTCTCCTTTCATCATATTGATTGAATTAGAGTAAGTACCATTTTCGCCTCCCCCTCTTTGGATTAGTACTCTTGGTGCTTGTCCCATTGCAGGGAGCCCATCCTGCAGTCGCCAGAAGGGAGAAGACATATTAACGCCTCATTCAGCAGTCACAGAGTATAAGTACACTCCAGTCTATGAACATTTCCCAAATGCCACGAAATAACGATTCGCTATATATTAAGCATCCAACCTCACCAACAGCTCATCTCGGTATATCCTTACCTCACACCAGTCCTAAGTCGACCAGCGATTGTATCATCCGAGAATCACCCCCCAAGAGCAGCATCTGTACATGATGAGAGGAGTGTGATGTAAATGTATCATAGACTGCTAATGTTTTCATTGGAGCACATGCACAAATCCCAATGCCTCATATTGTGTGTGTATCCCAAACATCTCTTACCTGCGTAAATGGCACTTTATCATGGTCATCCCGACCCATTCGCTACAGTCACCAATTGGGCGATTCGCACAATTCTAAATGTTTAATACTGTATGTTTGTCTGAAGTCAAAATGCGCCCATAAATTATATAATATGACCACGATACTCGCCTAAATTTGACATGAGCGCACCGGTACATACTGAAAGAATCACGGCTAAAACTTTTCAAAACACAACAGACTGGAGGTCTACTATTATATGGAACAAAACGACAGGTCGCGAAGAGGTATTCTCAAAAAGGTATTCAATAAAAGGGTACTCCTCATCATTGCGGCACTGGTAATAGTCATTGGAGCCGGAGCTGGCGTGGGTTTGGTGAAAGCTAGCGATAATCCGGCTTTTTGCAGCACCTGCCATATCATGAAACCATATTACGAATCTTGGAAGGATAGCAATCTCCTGGCCAAGAAGCACGCCGATGAAGATGTAAAGTGCCACGATTGCCATGAAGCTTCCCTTTCAACACAGGTCAATGAGGGCGTAAAATACATTACCGGGGATTATCAAACCCCACTGGAAAAGCGTGAATTCTCCCGGGATTTTTGTCTCGAATGTCATGATGATTTTGCCAGTATTAAAGCCAAGACTAACTTTGCCGAGGCCAACCCCCATGATTCCCATAACGGTGAACAGGAATGCAATTTGTGCCACAGTATGCACCAGCAGTCAAAGGTAATGTGTGCTGAGTGCCATGTATTCAGTTGGATAGACGAACTGGATGAAAGCTGGGCAAAATAATGGCTTTTTAAAAGACAGTAATAACGACTGCAATACAAAAGGTTAAATTTGTGGGGTAGCCTCCCCCAATATCATGAACCACGGCTTTACGCTGCGTGGTGGACAGAAAAGAAGTCCAGTATAACACTCCGAGTTTCGGTGGACCCCATCGTCAAGACACAAAACGAAGAATTTTAAGTAATGGTCATGGTCATCATAATGGGGTTTGGCGGTTGGCTTATTGGGCTATAGGCAGAACCTCCTCGTTTTCAATGTTGTAGTAGACTTCAGCCGGTGTCCGGTAATCCAAGTTTTACTGAGCGCCATAGCCGTTCTGTAAAGATGTTATCGATGGCCCTTCCCCGGCCGTCCATGCTGATTTGGTTACCATGTTCTTTCGTTAACTGGCTGGCATGGCTCCCATATTCCGATGATATCTGGGCAATGGCTTTTTCTTCCTTAAGAATTTCCAGCACTACCCGGGTCTTGAATTCAGCACTGTATGTTTTTCGCATGTTTGCTATGCTTATTCCTCCAGGATTTTGTGTCTGGATTCTTGGGTCCATTATAAGTAGCTGAAGTATGAACGGAAATATGGGGGCCCCTTTACTACCAAGGCATCAGAGTATTTTTTCTTGGAAGGGGTAAAATGGCGAGCGTAGAGAAAATATATCGCTTGATCTCCTCAATGAAAACCGGTTTGGTACTGCTGGGATTGATCGGGTTAATGTCCGCGATAGGCACCGGGTTTAGGCCGAACACCTTTTTCCAGACATCCCTGTTCAAGCTCATGCTGCTGCTTTTGTTTTTAAACATGGGATTATGTACCCTTAACCAGCTTATCAGGTGCATGAAAAGAAGTTCAAAGAGCTGGGGGAAAAACCGGTTAAGACAGGCGGGGCTGCTGCTGCTGCACGGCGGGGTAGTGCTGATCCTGGTCGGGGGAACCGTTAATTCATATTTCGGGCATAGCGGAGAGCTGCGAATTGTCGAGGGGAACAAAGTAGACGTTGCCCGGGTCATACCAACCGAAAAGCCTGTTTTGCTCAGGCTGGATGCATTTAAGATAGAGTTTAACGCTGACGGCTCTCCCTCTCAGTATTATTCGCATGTAAGTATACTTGAAGGTAATAAGGCAAAGGGGAATTATCGCATAAGCGTCAACCATCCCCTCAATTATGGGGGAATAAAAGCTTACCAGCAGAGTTTCGGCTATTTGGTTAAGGTACGGGGTGAATCTGCAACCGGGGAAAAGGTTGAGAAATCATTGCATGAAGGAGAATTCTTAGAGATACCCGGTACGGAGAGAACGGTTAAGGTATACAAGTATATTCCTAATTTCGCTCCCAACTATGGCATGGACTCCAAGACGCTTAGGCCCGACAACCCCAGGATAGTATTCTCCGTATATGAGAATGGAAAGCTTCTGGGAGTAGGGGCGGCGCCGTGGGGTAAGAGGATAAAGATTGATAACCGTATATATGTGACATTTAAAGGGGTACAACCATTTACGGTACTTAAGGTTAAGTCGGACCCGGGGCTGCCCCTGGCCGCGGCAGGTGGGGTGATGTTGGTGACCGGGGTGTGCCTGGCACAATGTCTGGCCCCGGTGGGCAAAAGGGGAAAACAGTCGGCATCTTCGGAAAGAAAGTTAGAACCAGTCGGCGGTATTATGGATGGCCTGCAATAGATTGAGTTGCCGGGAGCTGCAACCAGGACGGGAGGCTTTTGTTTATGACCTCGTTTAATCCGGTATTCGTATATATTGCGCTGATACTATATGCATCCGCTTCGGTTTGCTACTTCGCAGGTTCCAAGAATAGAGGAGTTGTTCGGACAGCTTTTGTGCTTTCTACGGCCGGTTTTGTTTTCAACCTGCTGGCGTTGGTAAACCGGGCCATTCTAACCGGCAGGCTGCCACTGGCCAACGGGTGCGAGTTCTTACTGAGTTTTACCTGGATTACCGTATTGATGTACCTGATCTATGAAACGAGAAGTAAGAAAAAAAGTGCGGGAGGAGCAGTCATGCTCATAGCCACCCTGCTGCTCTTGTCAGTAGAAACTCTAATGTCCGGCCAGCTTGATGATGTGAGCCCGCTCCTGCCAGCCCTAAAAAGCCCCTGGTTAACGGTGCATGTGTTAACCGCGGCTGCTGCCTACAGTGGGTTCACCCTGGCAGCGGGGCTCGCCCTGGTACAACTCAGGAGTACAGGCTTACTCCCGGGAGAAGACATGATATACAGGATCGTAGCCATCGCTTTTGCCATGCTATCCTTGTCAATAGTGTTGGGCGCTGTCTGGGCAGAACAGGCCTGGGGTAGCTACTGGTCCTGGGATCCCAAGGAGACCTGGGCCCTTATAACCTGGATCATCTATGCACTATATCTTCATCTTCACCGACAAAATGGGTGGAAAGGTAAAAAGGCGAGTATAATGGTGATAGCGGGCTTTGTCTTGGTGCTGTTTACTTTTTTTGGCGTAAACTACCTGCTATCCGGGCTACACAGTTATGCTCTGAATCCAGCGATGCAGACCTGGTCTGCTCAGACAAGCTAATTTCTTGCGGTAACAGGCAATGCCAGGAGGTGAGACGGTGTTTGGACTTATTGGAAATCTTGGACCCTGGGAATTGGTTATTATTTTGGTAGTAGTTTTGATGATATTTGGACCGGGAAAACTGCCTCAAGTAGGTCAGTCCTTAGGAAAAGCACTGAAGAGCTTCAAGAAAGCGCAAGAAGAGGATGAGGATTCTGTCGATAACCAACGGGATAAATCATAATTCAGGTCTTGGCTTGTATCCCATGTCAGACTTACGTAGTACCCGCAATGATTCCATTTCGTGCAGACCGGTGATAGCCTTCGTGACTTCTTTTATGCGTATAGCCCTTTCCAGGGGTGCGAAGGGCTGCATTGGGATGCAGCCCTTCGCAAACTGATTTATGTATGCCCGGTATAGGCGTTGGCTAAAGTTTGAAAGTCCCGCTTTCTCTGTTTCATCTTCTCTCTCATCCTCGCAAATTCGCCTGGCGACACCCCAATAACAG
>JAAYAC010000106.1 GCA_012719535.1 Syntrophomonadaceae bacterium
TACGGGCAGCCGGTATAGGACCTGGGAATGAAGTTATCGTTCCCGCCAACACCTACATCGCCACCTGGCTGGCAGTCACCTATGCGGGAGCCACACCTGTACCGGTGGAACCGGACGAGCGGACATATAATATCGACCCGCGGAGAATAGAACATGCCATCACAGAAAGAACGCGAGCTATTATTGCCGTTCACCTGTACGGGCAGCCCGCCGATATGGATGCTATTGCCGAACTAGCCCAAAAGCGAGGACTGCTGCTGATTGAAGATGCGGCTCAGGCTCACGGTGCCCGGTACAAAGGTAAACGAGTAGGATCACTGGGAGACGCGGCAGGCTTCAGCTTTTATCCTGGGAAAAACCTAGGCGCCTTTGGTGACGCTGGCTGTGTTACGACTAATGATAAGGAACTTGCTGAAAGGGTTAGGGCCCTGCGTAACTATGGATCACGTGTAAAATACGTGAATGATTACAGGGGATTTAATTCAAGGCTTGATGAACTGCAGGCAGCATTTTTACGAGTCAAATTGAAATATCTTGATGAATGGAATGCAAAGCGCCGAGAGATTGCATATTATTATCGGCAACATCTGTCAGCGGTTAAATGTACTCTGCCTTTTGTTCCCGAATGGGCAGAGCCCGTTTGGCATTTGTTTGTTATTAAGAGCGACGAGAGGCAGGACTTGCAAAATATCCTGGCAAGAAGGGGTATTGGAACACTCATTCATTATCCAATTCCACCCCATTTGCAGAGCGCATATACAGACCTGGGATATCGATTAGGAGATTTCCCGATTACTGAAAGACTTGCCCACCAGGTGTTAAGTTTACCTTTATGGCCGCAACTGACTGACGGTCAAATGCGATTAATTGTAGATGCGTTAAGGTACTGTATATGATTGAACTGTGGCAAAGAATAGCTGAGACCAGTGGAGCGCGCATTTTTGGGCTTCTCGCCGGCTTGGTTAGCCTGATAATTACCGCCCGGCTGTTAGGCCCGGATGGCAGGGGAACAGTAGCTGCAATATTATCTTGGGTGAGCCTGTTTAGCACTATGGCTTACCTGAGCCTTGGGCAGGTTGCCATCTACAAGGCGGGACAGGAACGGGGAACAGAATGGTTCTCCCAGGTATTTGGAGCGCTTGCGGTTTTAACCATATGTTTGAGTTTAATATCCCTGGCAGTTGAATTTGCTCTATACAAGAACACAGGAGGAGCAGTTTATGGAAAACTGCCATTAGGCCTTCTACTGATTGGTTCTACGATGATTCCACTTCAGATATGGCAACAGTATTCCAGTTCGCTCTTAATGGCCATTGACCGTCTGAGTGTTTTTAATAGAGCTCAGGTTATTGGAAGTACTGCGGGAGTCTGTGGCATTATTGTTTTTGTCTGGATACTGCGGTGGGGTGTGAAAGGGGCGCTGGTAGCCAACATATTAAACCAGTTGCTGGTAGCATTAATTGGATTAAATGTTCTGTGGCAATTTGCCGGTAGGCGCCTTCAAATTGACTGGTATTCGATCTATTATTTGTTGAAGAACGGAGTGAAGCTGCACTTAAATGCAGTAGGAGCATACATCTTTTCACAGTCAAACATTCTTATTCTGAACTATTATGTCACAAAATCAGAAGTAGGGTGGTACCAGTTTTCCTACCAATTGGTTACCATCATGCTGGTGCTACCGCAGGCTGCATCTATGGTACTGTACACCATGATGGCGCAAAAAGGAGCAGATGAAACTTGGGCTACTAACAAAAGACTACTGTTTCAGGTAACGACCTTAATGATTGTTCTATCTGGATTAGCTTATGTTATTGCTCCATGGGCTATTCCGCTAATCGCTGGTAGCGAATTCACACCTTCTATAGCTTTGTTTCAACTGTTGTTGCCTGCCTTGATAGGTATGACTTTTTCAACAGTAATGGCCAACCAATGGATTGGGCGCGGGCTTTTTCTCGAGGCGGCGATTCTGACACTTGGGTGTGGCTTCGGCAATCTAGGATTGAATTACTATCTAATTCCGCGTTTTGGTGTGAGGGGTGCTGTATACGCAGCCGTTATCACGGCTGTGTGTATTCAGGCCATGATAAACCTTGCTATGGGAGTGTGGTGTGACAGAAATGTGCGAAGACAAGAACTGGCCTAAGGTTTCGGTGGCCATCATTACTTATAATCAAAAAGACTTTCTCCGTGAATGCATTGAAAGTATTCTAATGCAGGATTACCCCAACCTGGAAATTGTGGTCGCCGATGATGGCTATACTGACGGGACGCATGAGATGCTATTTACTTACGAGAAGCAGTACCCTGGCTTGTTTAAACTTGTCTTGTCTGACAAGAATCAGGGAATTACGGTCAATTCAAACCGTGCATATTTTGCCTGCACCGGTGAATACATCGCCTGGATGGGCGGTGATGATTTGATGTTGCCTGGGAAGATTCATAAGCAAGTGGAGCTTATGGAGGCTCATCCCGAGATTGCTATTTGTTACCATGACCTGGAAGTCTTCGATTCCGCCTCTGGGCGAGTTTTGGGTTATTTCAACCATGGAAAGGGCCGACATTATCCCTATCACGGCACAGTTGAAAAGCTAATTTTATACGGTACTTTTATGGGCGCATGCTCCGTGATGACCAGACGTACTTGCTGTCCGAAAGCCGGATTTGACGAAAGAATACCTGTCGCGTCGGACTGGCTGTTTTGGATTGAAACCGCAATGAGTGGTTTAATAGCTTATCTCCCTGAGATTCTGGGAAGATATCGACGGCATGCAGGAAACATAACGAATCGGCCCTTTGACGGAAAGGAAGCGCTATTGACACTTGATATTGTTGGGGAGAGGTATTGCTTACCGGAAAGTTTGATGCGCAGGGGAAAGGCACGGGTCTATTATAGCTTGGGGACCAGCAGCCTCCAGCGTGGAGAAAAAAGGGAAGCAAGACGATATCTCGTCAAGTCGATACGTCATGGGTGGTATTCCTACAAGTGGGTCTGGTGGATAATAAGAGCTACTATTGCATAGGGTGTACTGAGACATAGTCATTCCTAATGA
>JAAYAC010000203.1 GCA_012719535.1 Syntrophomonadaceae bacterium
AAACCTCACTAACCCCTCAACTAGTCGGTCTATCTGCCTGGAGTCCCGAAGTTCATCAAGTCTGCCCAAGGTGCAGATGACTTTCTGCCGGACCTTGCCGTTGTCTCGATAGCTCTCTACGATTTGGAGATATTCGACTTTACTTCCGTCCTTGTTGTAGCGGACCTTGGTTCTAGCAAACATAGCATTATTATGATACCATGATAACCTTCCCTTGTAAATAAATAACCACGCAAACGTGGCATTACGTTTTTGAATTTTGACAAATCTCGATGCTGATATTTCGGGCTTGTTTTACTCTTGAGCCACTACTCTTCATGCGTAACTGTCAAACGCGAGATAGCCATAGAAGTAAGGCACGATGGCAAGACATACATCACCCAGACGCGGCCTGAAGGCACCGCCTATGAAGCATTCAAGGCCCTAGGATTAAGGCCGCCCAATCACGTGCAGGTAGTGACATGATAAGGTGGACGTACCCCTACCAGAGGTGTAGTGGTACGTCCACCTTGTGTTCCCGGAACCCCTTGGTATTCCGGGATTTCTACTAATCGTACCCGCAAACTTGAGGCTAACGGGCAAGCAAGAGTACGACCATCCGCCGCCATGGTCGGCCCGGGTGTATCACATTTTTTAATCTGCCCTTACTAGTTTTCTTGCCAGGGGAAGGGACAAAGGGAGTTATTTAAGCTTCGAGGCCAACTGAAGATTATAATTCTTGTAGCTTACCGATAACTTTGGAGGCTTCCTTTTTTACCCACCCTACCTTATGGTTTTTTAACGGCTCAAGGTATTGTATTACAGTGGGGTCTTTGTAGTAAGCCAATGCACTAATGACATGACCAACAACATCTTCATCCTCTAATAACTTAAGTAACACAGGAAATGCTTCTTTTACCTTCATCTTTCCTAAGGCAATTACAATCATCTGTCTTGCAATTCCATGTTCCTTATTTTGAACAATTTTTAGCAACTCGCAAATATGAGATTTGTCTTCAATGATTGACAAGGTATTTCCAATTGCCCATTTATAAGTTGTTTTGTCTGAATTATAAAATTCCTTTAATAACTGTTCCGTAGCTTCAGTAAAACCTTTAACCCCTAAACACCTCACCAAAAATTCTTTATCACTTTCATCGTCAATTTCTTGAAGGTGTTTAATCAGAATTGGTACTAGGTCCTTGAACTTCCTATCCATTTTCATCAAATCATTGATATTGGATATTTCAACGCCTTTAGACCTAATGTCATTTAACAATTTATCTTTATCTAGTTTTCTTATCACATTTTCACCTACCTATCATTTCCCCAAGTTTTCTAGGATGATATTACCTGACTGTATCTGTTCTAGTAAAGGTCCAGTTAACTTTGCCCCCGGCTTTACTTCAAGAACAAACTTATAGCCATTCTGTTGTGCCCATAAATTAAAGTCTTGCAATTGTCTAGTATAACTCAAACTACTAACATTTTTAATTTCCCTTAGGATTATTTCATCATGAAGCAGTTCGTCTGGCACTCTATACTTTGCTGTGTTGGTTAAGGATGGTATCCTTTCTTTTTGTTTAGTTATGCCTGCGAGGGCTTCTCCTTCCTTACCTAGTTATCTAGCTTTATTCGTTCCCTTCGTTAATCCTCTTGCACCAACCCTACCACTGCCAACTCTACCCATTCCTCCGGTACTGCCCGCCAAAGCTGCGGATGTCATGAACTCTTCAGTATACATGTCAAAGTAGAGCTCCTCCACTTCTGGAGGCAAATCGGCGGTAAAGATATTGTAATACGTCAAGAGTGGAGAGAATACCACCAGTTTTTCATATTCGGTTAGTTCTTTATCCGTTTTCCAAACTCCATGGAGCAACTGGTTCTTTAGTCTGGATGGTAGACCGTTTAGCCAGCCAGAAAACCGAGCATCCCCCTTACATATCTTCATATGCCCCGTGGGGTCCACATACACTACCGGGTTGTTGGCGCAGTAGAGGTAGAGGTTCTGGGACAAGGGGTCGTCCAGTTCTCCGAACAGGGTATCTTCAGTTAAGAATCTGCCCACTACCGGGTCATAGTACCTGGCCC
>JAAYAC010000107.1 GCA_012719535.1 Syntrophomonadaceae bacterium
ATGAAGGAGAAGTATATTTTCGCATGAGTGATGAGATTAGACAGCTGGTAAATTTCCAGAAGCGTGACCTGTTAAAAGACGTTTTTCCCACAGATATGGATCTCATTCTATGCAGGAATGTAGTCATCTACTTTACCGAGGAAACCAAGGAGCGGTTATACGCCAAATTTGTACAGGCCCTGCGGAGAAAAGGGGTGCTGTTCATCGGCAGCACCGAACAGATCTTCAAGGCGCGGGAGCTGGGGTTGCGAGCGGCGGCTACCTTCTTTTATCAAAAAGAATAAGAATGGGAAATGGAAGTTAACACATGACCCGGTAATAGAAAATTTTTTCACTTTTATTAAGAATACAAAGAGGAAATAACAAAGCTTTATAGAAGATAAGATGTTGGATGACTTTTTTGCTCGAAGCCTAAGCACAACCATAGGCTTGTGATAGTCTGCTGAGGCAAGAGAATATACAGATGTCTATGGGGGTGATGCCTTACACCATAAGATGTGGTTTTAGGGGTATAAAGGGGAACGCAAAGCACTAAGACAAGAGGAGGAATGACTTTGAAGGTTCTGGTACTTGTAAAGCAAACGTTTGATACTGAAGCCAAAATCGAACTCAAAGACGGCAAGATTAGCGATGCCGGGATTAACATGATTATCAACCCTTATGACGAAGTAGCGGTTGAAGAAGGTATCAGGCTGAAGGAAAAGGGTATAGCTACCGAAGTGGTAGTAGTATCAGCTGGCGCGGACAAGGCCATTGAAGCGATCCGTACCGCCCTGGCCATGGGTGCGGACAGAGGTGTTCTGGTTCAACAGGATGTCGCGGCTGATGAATTTGCAAGAGCCAAAGCCCTGGCGAAGGTTATCTCCGAACAAGCCCCCAGCCTGGTATTGGCTGGACACGTAGCTGCAGACGACGGTTCCTCCCAGGTTCCTACACGTATCGCTGAAATCCTGGGCTGGCCCCATATCAACGTGGCAACGACACTCGAAATTGCAGATGGGAAAGCTACCTGTAACTGCGAAGCTGACGGCGGAAGCCAGGTTATTGAAGTCGCATTGCCGGCCGTTATCAGTACTCAGGTCAGCTTGAATGAGCCTCGTTATCCTTCTATGAAGGGCATCATGCAAGCCAAGAAGAAACCGGTTGACACCGTGGCTGCTGAGGCTGTCGAATCCAAGACCAAGATAGTTGAGTTCTCGTTACCTGCTGCTAAAGCGGCTGGGAAGAAGGTCACCGGTGAACCGGCTGACTTGGCCAAGGAGATCGCCAACTTCATCAAGAACGAAGCCAAGATCGAAATCAAGAAGTAGTTTACTAGCTTCAAACTTAAAGGAGGGTAACTGAATGGCTGGAACATGGATTTTTGTCGAGCAAAGAAACGGAAACATCCGTAAGGTAACATTCGAAATGCTCTCGGAAGCCCAAAAATGGGGTGACGAAGTGAGCGCGGTCGTATTTGGCAAAGGTGTAGCAGGGCTGGCCCCCGAGCTGGCAAAATATGGCGCAGCCAAGGTGTATGTGGCTGACGCGGATGTATTCGCTCAGTATAATACCGGGGCCTTTGTGGCCCAACTGGCTGCCATGATTGCTGAATACAAGCCGAATGCGGTGCTGTTTGCGCACACCTTCAACGGCAGAGATCTCGCTGCCCGAATTTCCCAAAAACTGGAACTGGGACTGGCAACCGACTGCATTGCCGCGGAGATCAGTGCTGGTAAGGGCGTATTCACCAGGTCCATCTACGCTGGAAAAGCCCTGGCCAAGGTAGAAGTGGCTGGCGACCCGGTTATGGCAACCATCCGCGCCGGGGTGTTTGAAGTGGTCGAAAAGGCCGGTGCCGGTGAGGTGGTTAACGTGGCCGTAGCGGCTACCGCCGCCGATGTTTATCAAAACGTCAAGGAATTCATCCCGACCGTGTCCGCACGGCCAGAGCTTACCGAAGCCGATGTCGTATGTTCCGGTGGCCGGGGCTGCAAGGGTCCGGAAGGTATTGCTCTGGTTGAGCAACTGGCTGACCTTATGGGAGGCGCGGTTGGTGGTTCCCGGGCAGCCATCGACTCCGGTTGGCTGGGCCACGAATACCAGGTAGGACAAACCGGTAAGGTGGTTAACCCGACTCTGTATGTAGCAGCCGGTATTTCAGGCGCCATCCAACACTTGGCCGGAATGTCTTCTTCCAAATACATCGTAGCCATCAATACCGACGAAGAAGCCCCCATCTTCGGAGTATCGGACGTTGGGGCCGTTGGCGACCTGTTCAAAGTTATTCCCGCCCTGATCGATGAGCTGAAGAAGTAGCCTATTCGCAGTAGGTTCGGCCTCACGTTAATGAACGCTGGATATGTGTGGCTTCGGCCCGCATATCCAGTATTCATATTGAAAATAATGAGGAGGGAATGTTTTCATGATTTTCGGTTTTGAACCATTAGAGGTATACGACATTCCCATGCGGGTTGTCGGGGCCAACGTTCCCTACGAATGGCTTATTTACATCCTGATGTTCATACCCTTAGGTATTTTTGCGTTCGGTTTGTATAAGAGGATCCGGGTATGGTTGCTGGCCAACGGCCGGATTAACCGGATTGACAAGTTGGGTAGCAGGATCGTCTCGTTGTTGGTATATAGCCTGGGCCAGGCCAAGGTTATCAAGAAGCCCCTGGCCGGTTGGATGCACTTCTTCCTTTTCTGGGGTTTCTTTGTATTATTCATCGCGGCTCAGATTGACGCCATGCACTTCTGGTTGCACTGGCCCAAGCTGGAGGGCGGCCTCTATATCGGATTTTCCTGGGTAGTCGACGTCCTCGGTTTTCTCGCCATGATTGGCATTCTGGTTCTAGCTTTTATCCGCTATGTCCAGAAGCCCGACCGCCTGAGTGATACCAAGTCCTCGGACGGGTGGATTATTGCCCTCATCTTCGTCATCCTCTTCAGTGGATTCCTGATTGAAGGATTACGAATCGCGGCCCAGATCAAGCTGGCCACCAGGTTGGATGAGATAGTATATGAAGCGAAGGCTTCACCATTTGGCTGGCTGTTTGCCTACCTGTTTGCGGGCATGTCACTCGATGGTGCGCTGATGTGGCATCGCATCCTGTGGTGGTTCCACATGGCACTGGCTTTCGGATTTATAGCCCTGGTACCGTTTACCAAGCTGTGGCACATCATAACCAGTATGTTCAATTATTTTGTCCGCGACCTGGAAGCGAGTGCTTGCCGGATGGTTTATAACATTGAAGAGGCGGAATCCTTCGGGGTTGAACGCATCGAGGACTTCACCTGGAAGGATATTATCGACCTGGATGCCTGCATCCGTTGCGGACGTTGCCAGGAAAACTGCCCTGCATACTTGACCGGTAAACACCTGAATCCTAAACTTACCTTGATCCAAGCCATGAAGGCTCACTGGGACGCCAAAGCGCCTTACCTGCTGGCGGCCAAAGATGCCGGACACGCGGAAGGTCATGCGGAAATGGCCATGACCGCTGAGGCGGAAGAAGCTAAGCCGGTTATGGAACAACACCTCATCTATGATGTTGTTACCAGTGACGTGGTTTGGGATTGCACTAACTGTCGTGCTTGCATGGAACACTGCCCGATGTTCATCGAGCATATACCGAAGATAATTGAGATGCGCCGTAACCTGGTGATGTGGCAGGGCGACATGCCTGGCGAAGCCCAGATGGCATTTACTAACATGGAAAGAAACTACAACCCGTGGGGTGTCGGTTTCTCCAACCGTGCCGGATGGCTTCAAGAAAGAGGCGTTCGCGACATGGTAAACCTGCTGCCGGAAGATGGCGGTGACTTTGAATACCTGCTTTATGCCGGGTGTGCGGTAGCGTTTGATGACCGGTACAAGAGGGTTGGCGAGGCTCTGATCAAGGTAGCCAACAAAGCCGGCATCAAGTTCGGATACTTGGGAACCGAAGAGTACTGCTGTGGTGACTCGGCAAGGAGACTGGGCAACGAATACCTGTTCCAAACCCTGGCTAATTCCAACATTGAATCTTTCAATAATTATGGAGTCAAGAAGATCGTTGCCGTATGCCCGCACTGTTACAACTGTGTGAAGAACGAATACCCGCAACTGGGTGGACAGTATGAAGTGTACCACTACACTGAATTTCTGGCCAAGCTGCTGGCGGAAGGCAAGATCAAGATGTCCAGGTCTCTGGGGGCGAAATTGACTTACCACGATTCCTGCTTCCTGGGACGGCATAACAATGTCTATGACGAGCCCAGGACGGTAATCAAGGCCACCGGTTGCAACCTGATTGAGGTTGAGCGCGGTCGCGAATTTGGATTCTGCTGCGGAGCCGGTGGAGGACGGATGTGGCTGGAAGAGCACGCGGTGGAGGGTTACAAGCGTATCAATGATACCAGAACCGATCAATTGCTTGAGCCTAATCCCGAAATGGTCATTACCAACTGCCCGTTCTGCCTCACCATGATTAACGATGGGGTCAAGGGTGTAGAGTCTGAAGCCCAGGTGTTGGATGTTGCTGAACTGGTTTGGCGGGCCATGCAGTAAATGGAGTGTCAGGATAGAAGAGTTGGGCGAGGGCCGCTGTAAGCGGCCCTCTTGTTTTGGGTACTGTGAATAAACCATAAATTCATGGACAAAAAAGAAGGAATTCACAAATTTGCGTAGAAGAGTGTTATTGACATAAGTAATAATTAATCCCTTTATTTGGAGGGAGTACATATACCCCCAGGAGAAGAACTTATTGCTTAAGCGAGCTTTTGTTTGGAATCAGGATGTCAGGTAGTTGCCCGGGGTTTTACCGGGGTAGAGTAGATAAGCGCTCTTCGATGATCTTAGACAGGGGGGTGAGTGGCGGAACACGGGTATCGGCTCTACAAATGCTCCCTGCCGGCAGCGGAGCGGGGAGGTAGCTGATGGGTTACCAACAAGACAGAAAAAATGCTTAGGAGGTAATTTGGGAATGAAGATTATGGTACTTGGCGCGGGCACCATGGGTGCAGGCATTGTTCAGGTAGCTGCTCAAGCTGGTTTTGAAGTGGTTGTACGCGATATCAAGCAGGAATTTGTGGACAAGGGTATTAAGGGTATTGAAAAGGGCCTTGCCAAGATGGTGGACAAGGGCAAGATGTCCGATGACGACAAGAACGCTATTATGGGACGCATCAGCGGGACGGTCGACATGGCAGCAGCTAAAGACTGTGACGTAGTAATAGAAGCTGCAGTAGAAGTAATGGACATAAAGAAGGCCATTTTTAAGGAGCTGGATGAGCTGTGCAAGCCGGAATGCATACTGGCTTCCAATACATCTGCGCTCAGCATCACCGAGATCGGCGCTGCTACAGGCAGGGCGGATAAGGTTATCGGTATGCACTTCTTTAACCCAGTTCCGGCAATGAAGCTAGTCGAGATTATCAAAGGAGCTTCGACAAGCCAGGAGACCTTTGATGCTATTAAGGACCTGACCGTTAAGCTGGGTAAGACCCCGGTTGAGATCAATGAAGCCCCAGGCTTTGTTGTTAACCGCCTGTTGATCCCCATGTTGAACGAAGGAATGTACGCAGTCATGGAAGGGGTTGCCAACCCTGCTGACGTCGACACATCCATGAAACTCGGCGCAGGCCACCCGATGGGACCACTGGCCCTGGCGGACATGATCGGCCTGGACATTTGCCTGGCAATTATGCAGACTCTGCACAGGGAATTTGGCGACGACAAATACCGTCCCTGCCCGTTATTGGTCAAGATGGTTCGTGCCGGCAAACTTGGCCGCAAGACTGGCGAGGGATTCTTTAAATATTAAACTGGACGCGTAAAGACCGCTCAAGCAGGTCGTATCGCACTTTAACTTGAACCAGCACCGCAAGCATGCAGTTCTTGAACTGCATGCTTTTTTGCCTTTTAAATGTGATTTTGAGCAGGAATTCCCGGGTTGGGTCAAGAATGAAACAATTATTATTTGCATAAGCTAAGTCTGTAACAGTTAGCGTTCCATGATCGGGAGAGGATAAACTTGAGACTTGCGGTATACCCGGGTAGCTTTGATCCAATAACCAAGGGGCATATTGATATCCTGGAACGAAGTAGCCGTCTATTTGACCGAATCGTGGTAGCGGTTATTCACAATGTCAATAAGAAGGAGCTTTTTACCCTGGAAGAAAGGAAAGAAATGATACGGGAGGCCACACAACACCTTCCCAACGTGGAGGTAGATTGCTTTAGCGGTCTTTTGGTTGACTACATTGTGCAGAAGGGTGCCTGCGCAATCGTCAGGGGACTGAGAACAGTATCGGATTTTGAATATGAACTGCATATGGCTATGATGAACCACCATATGCTACCTGAGGTGGATACAATCTTTATTATGTCAACTAGCAAGTATTTCTACATAAGTTCCTCCATGGTGAAGGAAGCCGCCCTGCTGGGCGGCCCGGTTGGAGACTTGGTTCCTCCAAATGTGGAGGCGAGGTTGCGTGAGAAGTGGAGACAAAGAAAGGAAGGAAAAGGGGTGTCTGATTAGCCGGCAACCCTTTTCCTCAATCTGGGAGGATATACACTTTAACCGTTCTTATTCCCCAGTTCAGAGCTTCCTGGTGGGTACTGAAACAAACATCAATACGGTTGCCTTTGATGGCATTACCAGTATCAGCAGCTATAGCCTCACCATACCCTTCCACATAAATTCTGGTTCCCAGTTTAATAACATCCGGATCGACTGCAACAATTCCCTTCTGCAATGGCAGGCCAATCGCCGAGGGTTGTCCACTATACGGGTAATTGCACTTGTTACACGGGCAGTAGGCGGTGGCTTTCATATCAAGTACCCTGACATACCTGGTGGGGAGATCCCCATTGCCCCGTGAGGGAACCGTGCTCTGGCTGTATCTTGCCAAAGCCTTTCGCATCTCCGGACCGACGATACCGTCGGCCTGGCAGCCGTTTTTCCTTTGAAAGGCGAGAACCGCCTGGTAAGTCCGGGGGCCGAATTTCCCATCCACCGTTCCGCAGTCATAGCCTCGTTCGTTCAATGTTTGCTGCAGCCGAGCTACATCTGGCCCGGACAAGCCGGCAAATAACTTGCGAGGTTGGTAGGTTGCGAGGGCTTGTCTGGTTTGTGGGCCAACGATACCATCCACCGTACAATGGTTTTCCTTTTGCAGGGCTAGCACGGCCTGGCTGGTCCGCGGGCCAAATTTACCATCAGCAGGACCACAGTAGTATCCATTCAAGTTCAGGCTGTTCTGAAGCTGGGCGACGCTGGTGCCGCTGCACCCCGCAAACAGGGTTTCAGTTCCTTCTACAGCCAGAGCCTGTCCAACGCCAATAAAGAGAACCCATAAGAATAAGCACGCAATAAAAATCGGGACTATGTTTCGATTAAGTTTATCCCCCAACACTCGTTTTCCTCCTTTCATGTACGGAAATCTGCCTACATGCCCTCTAACCTACCCCTACGCTGATAATTCTAACCTAATTGCTTTTCACATCACAAATAATCAGGTGTTTGAAAAACCAGGGACTGCTCCGGTGTTGGTAGATTCCCGGACAGGTTTGGCGAACATTGGCTGGATCATCGGTTTTCGTAGCAAATGGAATTTTCCGGTTTCCAGAGCCGCCTGATAAGCTCCGACCTGCCGCAACCATGACCAGATGTGAGGTTGTGCCGTCTTTTTGGAGCTGACCCCGCCAGGCTGCCGCCTCGATAACTATCGGGGTGAAATGGTTATCGCCTTCACCTCAATCTTTTTCAAGCCGACGCGGTACCTTCCGACCAGTTCCTGGTAGACATCTGTACCCCAGTTTAACTGCTCGTTCATCGTGCTGTTCAGGGTCCTGACAACTTTGCCTGGGGAACCGAGTACCAGGGAGGCCGGGGGTATCCGGGTCCCAGGAGTCAGGACTGTGCCGGCTCCTACCAGGGACTCGTCCCCAATCTCGCATTCATCTAGAATAATAGCTCCAATTCCCACTGTCACATGCTTGCCCAGTACGGCCGAGTGCAGAATCGCGCCGTGTCCGATGTGGCTTCTTTCCCCCAGTATCGTCTTTTTACCGGGATAGGTGTGGAAAGTACAGTTATCCTGGATATTGGAGCCCCTGCCTATGATAATGCTTCCCAGGTCACCGCGCAGCACCGCACAAGGTGCTATATAACACTCGGGTCCGATGTCAACATCACCTATAATCACCGCTTCCGGGTGAATGTAGCAATTTACCCCTATACGGGGCCGTTGTCCCTCGAATTCGTACACTGGCAATTGGCTCTCCTCCTTCCCCAGGCCGCCGGCCGTCCTTCCTTGCTTTTCAACTTGACGTTGGTATTCTTACAGTTGGTATGTTTAGTAGGAATATTGAATATTTATATGATACCATAAATTCTTGTCTACAGGTGTGCGCGGGAAAGTGGGACGAACCCGACCGAAGGGCGGGCCGGTACAGGAATAGTGTTTGCTTAAGCGCACTTTTCCCGCCGGGGGGTGGAAAGGAAGAAGGAATTTTCCAACCATTGCCGAATTTTGCAAGCGAAGATCTAACAAGGAGATGTGACTAGGAATGAAAAGAATGGTAACACGCCTGGCATTACTGGTAGCATTACTGCTGTTGGTGCTACAGAGTGGCCCGGCCTCAGCAGTGCCGGGAGGCATAACCTCCAAGAGTCTCGCGGTAAAAACAAGCGCCGGGATCAAGCAGGTAAAGGCTGTATATGTGGACCTCAATGACCCGCAGGTTCGCATTTTCCCGGTTCTGGCGCAGGGGAAGGTTGGGAAAACTGAAAGCCTCATGTCAATGGCCAAGCGTAGCCGTGCCGTGGCTGCAATTAATGGTACTTTCTTCAATTCCTACTCGGATATGCAGCCGCAAGGCAACCTGCAGGTTGACGGAACTTTCCATTACCTCAACAATACCGGATCATCCCTGGGGATTGCCGCTGGTAATAAAATACGGTTCGAGACCATCAGATTTAGCATCACTGGTACCGTGGATGGGCCTTCTAAAGCCAACCTGGCTCCTTGGGACCAGTATCTTAAGAACTGGTACGCCTGGTCAGTCAACCGGGTCAATACGAACCCGGATGCCATTACTATTTTTACCCCGGCTCGGGGGATGTGGACGGGAGTAAAGACGGGAACTAACGTGGTTGTATCGGGTGGCCGGGTGGTCCGGGTGTGTTGCGGAGACACGGTCATACCTCGGGACGGTTATGTGATAAACTTCGGCTCGGGTGCAAGTGCACAGAAGTATGTTGAGAGATTTGTGCCCGGTGATACTGTTACTTACCAGGTAAACATTACCGATACCTCTGGTAATGATGTAGGGTGGTCGGAAGTTAAACATACCCTGGGGGCCGGTCCCATACTTGTCCGTAACGGCCGGGTGGACGTGAATCTCTCCGCCGAGGGGATGACCGATCCAAAAATAACCAGGAATGGCGGGGCGAGAAGTTTTATCGGGATCACTCCGGCCAACCAATTGGTCCTGGCCACCGTTACGGGAGCAACCGTAAGACAATTGGCCGAGATTGCTCAGAAAATGGGGCGCCAGCACGCCATGAACCTGGATGGGGGGGCGTCATCCGGGCTGTACTATCAGGGCAAGTACTTAACTACTCCCGGCCGCGATCTTAGTAACTGTCTGGTCGTAGTCCGATAGCAGCGGCTTTTGACTCATTAGAGTTACATATCTGAGGAGGTCTGACTGACCTCAAGGGCGGGAGGTCCTTTCTTGAGCGCAATACGCTTAAGCACCTTGGCAGTTTCCGTCTCGGAGAGGGCCCTACTTATATACACGGTAGAGAGATTCTGCAGGCGGATTTCGTGCCGTTTGGGCACCGGATTCATGTTTCGATCCGCAAGATGCCGGACGACAGGCCGGGTGGGGGCATTTCTGTCGACGTCTACCACCAAGCCAATGTCACCGGTACTGAGAACAACCAGGCTGCCCACCGGAAAGATAGCTACGTTAGCCAGCAGTGCTTCCACGTATTGCGGGTCGAAAGAGGTGCCGGACATGCTACGGATAAGGTTCACCACCTCGTGCACAGGGCAGGCTCGACGATATGGCCGGTCGGCGGACAAGGCATCAAAAACATCCGCTACGGCGACTATACGGGCGTATTCATGAATCTTCCGACCCACCAGTCCACGCGGGTAACCTCTACCGTCCCACCTCTCATGGTGTTGAAAAGCGACATGGGCGGAAAGTAGGCCTACCTCGTCGTAAGTTCGCAATATCTCAAAGCCCTGCCTGGCATGTTCCTTGACCTGTTCGAACTCCTCCGGTGTCAGTGGCCCAGGTTTACAGATAATTTCCTGGTCAATCCTTATCTTACCGACATCGTGGAGCAGGGCTCCGACCCCTAGCTCCTTGAGTCTCAGTTGGTGGTAGCCCAGTGTGATGCCGGTCATCAACGCGAGTATGCAGACATTAACCGAATGGTGGAAAGTGTAGTCGTCGTAGCTCCTAATGTCGGAGCAGTTGATGAGTACTTCGCTGTTGGCGAGGAGCTCGTCAATTAGGTTATCCACTGTCTGGCGTATGGCTGCCATGTTAATGCGCCGCTTGTTCTCCAGGGAGTTGAAGCCTTCCCTTACCGCCTGAAGCGATTCCAGCCGCGTCTGTTCCGAGACTATGTCAGGCACCGGGTCTAATGGTCCCAGCTCATCATTTCTCACGTACACGGAACGTATTCCCAGTTCGTGCAAGCGCTTTATGTACCGCTTATTCAGTCTTGTCCCCGCGGCCAGCAATACCCTGCCGTCGCTTCTATATATTGATCGAGCCACCTGCATACCATCCTGCAGAAAATCCACCCCTACCCTATACATTCTGCTCACCCTATTTATACTAAATGGTTACATAATTCTTTGTTTCCAGAGCAAATCCTGCTTAAATTGCCTCAATATTTGAGGCCAATAGCCTATAGTAACCCGGGTTATGCCGGGCTACAAAACGGTGAATACTAATAACCAAAAGGTCTTGAGGAGGTAAGAGTTTTGCCAACCATCAATCAGGTGGAGAAGAATGCTCAAGGGGACATAACGGGGGTTAGACTGGACGATGGCAGGATCCTTAGTATCACACAGGCCATTGAGGAGGCGGAGCGGGGTAATATCAAAGGGGTTTTTGTGGGAACCGCGGTGAACGGCCAAAAATATCTCCGGACGCGGCGCGGTGATGATGCTGATGACAACCTGGACAGCTTATCCCTGATGTAGGAAGCGCAGGGGATATACAGGAATTCGTATGAGCGGGACCAGACCCTGCTTGGTTGGGATATCTCGGCCGGTTCTCGAGCCCCGCATTCACCTCTTTCCCCGGACAACCGTTGTGCACCGCATTCTCGGGGACACAGGATGCAGGGCTCCAGCAACTTCTCAGCTCAGCTACCCTGCGTCGAAGCTCACCGGTTTGATAGAGATGAAAGTAACCCATAACCATATTTTTCCTTTGCCAGGGTCAAGTAGCCGCCAGTCTCAAATTAATCTCAGTTACCGCGGTTGGACAGAATTTAAACCGGGAACAGTAACTATAAAAAGGAGATGGGTGTCTTGAACAGGCCCTTACCCAAGCAGCTGGGGAGAATTCCCTTAACCCTGTTTGAAATAATTCCTCCTGACATACCCGAAGTCGAGCAGCCTTTAACACCTGATGAAATAACCACTGACAGCCGGGAACAACAAGAATAAGGGCCGGCAAGAGCCCTGGCGGGTGCTTCCTGGCCGGCCGAGGGAAAAATTGATGGGCTTCAGGCTTGGTCATACAACCCGGGTAATGAGGGTTATCTGGTTTATAGGAATATAGGACACCGGGGTCGTACCACCAGCGATGGTGATGAAATCCGGGGTAACCCCGACCAGAAGGCCGACTACGGGAGCCACGTCACCTTCGGTCAATACTGAGACATTAAAGTTCAGCAGGCTGAACAACAGGGAAAAAAAGCTCTGATTGAATCCTGCGAAGCCGAAGGTACCCAGACCGGCAAATGGGCTAAACGCGCCCGCCCCGGTGAATCCATCAATCCCGGTGAAGCCATTGGAGAATCCAAACCTGCTCATCGTCCTTCCCCCTTTTTTCTTGAAGTCTACAACCGTCCTACTATAAAGTATGTAACGCCGTTGGCTTATGTTACCGCAAATGGAGGATTATTCCTAGGCTTGTTCTAAGAACGACTTGGTGTCTATAAGTTCCCACGCTGCCCCCGTATTGGCCCATTGGTTCCACAGTCCCGGTCGAAAGTTCACCTGTATAATAGAATCTCGGAAAGTGTGTTTTCTGGTTAGCCCCCCACGGCGCGTTTGAACAGTCGCACGGAACTGGACGACAACAATCCCAGGGCCGTTTTCAGGCCAGCATATTTGGGATAACGTTCGACTACGGCCGACTCTGCTGGCGAGGTGACTGCCTGGCTACCAGCAAGGGATTAGTGTCCTAAGTACAGAGAGAGGGGCATTGCGACAAACGCTGGAATAACGTAATAATAGCGAAAAAAGTATGCCCCTGGTTTGCCACCAGGGGTCTATTATTAATTATGTATAGGGGTCTTTTTCTACCGTCAGAAGCAAATATAGCTGGCCACGTACTGGGGCTATGCACCCTCTACAAAGGAATTCTTACTGTACCAATGTTACTACCACATGAGGAGCGGTGCCGTCGAGAATGGCTACCTCTTTACCGGCCAGAACGATCGCGTCGAGCGATTGGTTATCAGACGAGCACCAGTGGAATTCAATATCACACCCTGCTTCCATGAAGTCCTGGGCCAGGTTTTTCATGAAAGTCGACTTGCCCACCCCTGGACCGCCTTTAAGGACTATTTTGCGGCGAGCATCAGGGGGAACGATGTAGTGGTAAAAAGAATAAAAGCCGTGGCAGGTGTTTCCTCCGGGGAACATATGTCTCACCTTGGCCATAATTAGACCTCCTGTCATCCCAATGTTTTATTCTAATGAAACATATGATGGAGTCGATAATTTGATACTAGGAAGCAAGGGGACGTTGTTTTTGCTTCCGGGAGAGGGAGACCACGGTAAGCATAAAGATTACATAAGCGCCGGAAAGAAAAAACAATGCCCGGTAGGCCAGGGACAGCCCTCCGGCTACTGGGAAGGGAAACAGGGACAACAAGGGTAAAAAAGGGGTGTGCCATAGCTGCAAGACAAAAGGCCAGTAGGTAGGACCTGCCGCCAGCCCGAGATAACTGTCCCGGGAAGCGATGGTCAAGAGGAAGCCGGGTAGCTGAGCGATAAGGCCTGCCACAGCAGTCGCAGGCAGGGACAACCGGGAATCCTTCCCCAGGTTCCAGGTCAATGCGGCCAGCAGTATCAGGTACAGACAGGACAGGAGCAGATCCAGACCGGGAAAATATAGAGCCAGGCTCACCAGGGGGACCATCAGCAGGTGGAGAAGAAGCAGGTGCCCGCCCCACGCGACAGCTAACCACCAGCGTGAGCCGAAAGTTGCCCGACGCAGGGAGGTTAGTTTCCCGGGCTGTGCTTGCTGTGGCTGTACATGGTCAGTTCTGGCAGCCATCTTCGGCAATCACTTCCACGTGAGGACTTAAATAGAAGGCGTCAGGGGCTACCCAGAGGTCGTGAAAGGTATCGAGGTCAACTCCCTGGAGCAAATACGACTTCCAGACAACCTTCGTACAGTTCCAGATCCTTTCGCCCGGTTTAAAAGCGATGGGGTAAAAAATGCGGTGCTCGTGGGCAAGTGCATAATCCACCGCCCGGCGGCGGGCCTCCGGCGGCAACTTCACCCGCAGGATACAGGCCCAATCGTAGCCGTGAAATGTCTCTACTGGGGTTCGGGCCAATCCCTGGTCCAACCAACCATCCAGGACCATTCCGTCGCCCAGGTATATGCCCGCGTGGGTAAATACCCCGTACGAGGCGCGCGGGTTGCCTCCCAGGAGAATGTCACCCGGAAGCAGTTGGGAAAAGTCCAGGTGATTGCCACGACCGGAACTCATACCCGTACCAAACTTGCCGTCCTGCAGGTTGGCAAGACATTGCACCGCCAGAGTCCCGGATGGTTCGCGAACAAGTTGCAGATTCAAAACCAGGATCCCCAGGGTTAGCCCTCCAAGAATCACGCTCAGATAACGATACCAGTGGGTCGGGTACATTGTCATCCACTCTCTAGGCATATCAGGAAATGACCCCCGTTCAGAACGAGGGCCTGCCAGCTAGTACTTCTATTATTGTATCACAACAGGCGATTTTCACTCCCGCTTGACAGGGAACAGAACAAGGCTTACAATCCTATTGTAAAGTACTTGTACTTTACACATGGAGGCAAGATTGTGCTGGAAAAAGTGGAACGGATGGTTTGGCTGCTGGATTTTTATGGACCGTTATTAACCGAACGGCAGCGGCGCATAATGCAGTTGCACTACGAAAACGACTGGTCCCTGGGGGAAATTGCCGGAGAAATGCAGGTTACCAGACAGGCAGTCCACGATATATTGCGCAGGGCCGAAAAGTCCCTGGAACAGTATGAGGACCGTCTGGGACTGGTGGAGAAGTTCAGGCTCGACCGCAGACGGATCGCGGAGGCTTACGGTTTGCTCAAGGAACTCAGAACCGGTTACCACGAAGGTAAGGCCAACCGGGTGTTGCAGCTTTTGGAAGAGGTACTGGCGACGCAAGGCGCGTAAAGGAGAGGGATTATGGTTTTTGAAGGCCTGTCAGAACGATTGCAGGAAACCTTTCGCAAATTAAGGGGCAAAGGCAAACTTAGCGAAGAAGATGTAAACCAGGCCATGCGGGAGGTAAGGCTGGCCTTACTGGAAGCTGACGTCAACTATAAGATAGTCAAGGACTTCATAGCCCGGGTGAAGGAACGGGCAATAGGGCAGGAGGTGCTGCAAAGCCTGACTCCCGGCCAGCAGGTGGTCAAGATAGTATATGAAGAATTGACCCAGTTGATGGGTGGGGACCAGACCAGATTGACCCTGGCCCCGAAGCCACCCACTATTGTCATGATGGTAGGCCTGCAGGGGGCGGGTAAAACCACCACCTGTGCCAAGCTGGCGAGAGTGCTTCAATCCCAAGGAAGGAGACCCTTGCTGGTGGCGGCTGACATCTACCGACCGGCCGCAATCAAGCAGCTACAGGTTTTAGGCGAGAAGGTCAATTGCCCGGTTTTTTCCATGGGACAGGAGGATCCGGTCAACATTGCCCGTGCGTCCCTTGAATTTGCGCGATCGCATAACCGCGACATGATTATTCTCGACACCGCCGGCCGGTTGCATATTAACGAAGAACTGATGAATGAATTGAAAAACATCAAGCAAACCCTTAGTCCTCATGAAATATTGCTGGTGGTAGATGCTATGACCGGTCAGGATGCAGTTAATGTTGCCCAGTCGTTTAACGAGCAACTGGGGTTAACTGGGGTCATCATCACCAAGCTTGACGGGGACACCCGGGGCGGGGCTGCGCTTTCGGTGAAGGCGGTGGCCAACTGCCCCATCAAGTTTGCCGGGATGGGTGAGAAACTGGAGGACCTGGAACCGTTTCATCCCGACCGGATGGCTTCCCGGATCCTGGGTATGGGCGATATTCTCAGCCTGGTGGAAAAGGCCCAGGCAAGCATTGATGAAAAAAAAGCCCGGGAAATGGAGAAGAAGATTCGCCAGCAGGAGTTTACTCTGGAGGATTTCCTGGAGCAGCTTCAGCGGGTACGCTCGATGGGGCCACTGGATGAAATACTTGCCATGATTCCCGGTTTTGGCAGTATAAAGCAGTTGAAGGGATTAAAGAGCGAACTCGACGATAAAGAGGTTGCCCACATCGAGGCAATCATCAGGTCTATGACCCCGCAGGAGCGTATGGATCCGTCCGTGCTTAACGGAAGCCGAAAGAAGCGCATTGCACGGGGAAGCGGGACCCGGGTACAGGATGTGAATCGCTTGATCAAGCAATTTGACGAGTCACGCAAGCTGATGAAACAGTTCGCCGACCTGGGGGCCAAAAAAGGCAAAAAGGGCCTCAGGCTCCCCTTCTAATACAAGTTTTGGCTCAGAGGAGGTGAAAGTTGGTGGCAACCAAGATCAGGCTCAAGAGAATAGGGGCGAAGAAAAATCCATTTTACCGTGTGGTGGTGGCAGACGCAAGGTCTCCCCGGGATGGGCGCTTTATTGAAGAGATAGGTTACTATGATCCGAGCACCAGCCCGGCCACGGTTAAGCTCGACGAGGACAAGGCTCTGCAGTGGTTAGCCAATGGAGCCAGGCCTACCGAGACGGCGAGGTCGCTGTTGAAGCAAGCAGGTGTGATGGCCAAATACCACGAAGCCCGGAAAACAAGGTAATACAGGGGGTGGGTTCAATGAAAGATCTGGTGGAACTTATTGCCAAGTCTCTGGTGGATAACCCGGACGCGGTAGAGGTTACTCAGATTGAAGGTGAGAAATCAGTGATTGTGGAATTGAAGGTAGCCCCCGAAGATATGGGCAAGGTCATCGGCAAGCAGGGAAAGATTGCCAAGTCGATTCGGGCTTTGGCCAAAGCGGCCGCTGCTAAGGAAGGCAAGAGGGTGGTTGTGGAAATTATTAGGTAACCAACCTCGCCTGGCTTGTATATGGCTCGCAGGGTGGCTCTACCCACTGTTTAACACAGGTAAGGGACAGGTGTTACAGGCAAGTATGGTTAACAACGATGAGTTAGTCAGTATAGGAGAAATCTGTGGGACATACGGCACAGGAGGGACCGTAAAGGTCCGTCCGCTGACGGACTACGTGGAAAGATTCGACGGCATGACCGAAGTCCTGGTAAGCCAAGGCGCCAGGCTGGATCTCTACGCCATCGAATCCATTGTGGCGCATGGCCAGTGGTTGCTCTTCAAGTTTGCCGGCATCGACACTCGTGAACAGGCTCAGTCCCTCAGATCGGGCATACTGAAAGTGGCGGAGTCCGATTTGTTTCCCTTACCGGAGGACTGTTACTATATCTTCCAGCTACAGGGCCTCCCGGTATACGATGAGGAACGGGGACTTCTGGGAACAATAGTTGACGTCCTGCAAACGGGGGCCAATGATGTGTACGTGGTAAACGGGGGACGGTATGGTGAAATCCTCATACCGGTTATCAAGCAAGTAGTTACCGATATTGACCTTCAGGAAGGCCTGGTGAGGGTCAAACTGTTACCGGGACTGATTGACGAGGAGGAACGCCCCCGTGCGGATTGATATCCTTACTCTTTTTCCCGAAATGTTTGTATCGCCTTTTAATAGCAGCATCATCAAACGTGCCCGAGAAAAAGGCCTGGCCGACATAAATCCGGTCAACCTGAGGGATTTTGCCGAGGACCGTCACCGCCAGGTAGACGATTACCCGTATGGTGGGGGGCCGGGAATGGTGATGAAGGCCGATATTATTATACGGGCGGTGGAAGCGCTCCGGACCGATTTCACCCGGGTTGTCTATCTGTCCCCCCAGGGACGGGTTCTAACCCAGGAAAAAGTAAGAGAATTGGCCGCTTGGGAGCACTTGCTCCTTATTTGCGGGCATTACGAGGGCATTGACGAAAGAAGCCACACGGTTATTGATGAAGAAATCTCCATTGGCGACTTTGTCCTGAGCGGCGGGGAGATACCGGCGATGGTGCTGACCGATGCCCTGGTCCGCCTCATTCCCGGGGCCTTGGGTGCGGAGGAGGCACACGTTGAGGAATCGTTTTCCGCCGGATTGCTTGAGTACCCCCACTATACCCGGCCACGCGAAGTCAGTGGTCTGGAAGTCCCTGCTGTGCTTTTGTCCGGGGATCACCAGGCCATTCGCCGCTGGCGCAAGAAACTCAGCCTGCAAAGGACATTGCTGAAACGACCAGATTTGTTGCTGAATCGGGATTTTGATACTGAAGAACGCCAACTGCTGGAGGAAATACTTTTCGGCCGGAAGGAGTATGCTAAGTAGTGGAAAGAGCCAGGGTATACATAGCCCTCTTACATTATCCGGTTTATAACAAAAGGATGGAGGTGATCACCACCTCGGTCACCAACCTGGACCTGCATGACATTTCCCGAGTGGCCTGCACTTACCAGGTGAACGGGTTTTTTATCGTTCACCCACTGAAGAGCCAGCAGGAACTGGTAAACCAGATTTTGGATTACTGGCGGAATGGCTATGGTGGTGAATATAATCCTGACCGGAAAGAGGCCTTCCAGGTAGTGAGGCTGGCTGATTCGCTCCCGGAGGTTATAGCAAATATCGCCGGGGAAACCGGTGTTAAGCCGAAGATTGTGACCACCGACGCGCGGGTATATCCCAATACCGTGGGGTACAGTCTTCTGAGGGAGCGGTTAACCCGGGAAGAAGAGTGTTTTCTGCTCCTGTTCGGAACAGGTTGGGGCCTGAGCCGGGAACTAATGCTCAGCGCGGATTACATTCTGGAACCCATTGCTGCCCAAAGACCATACAACCACCTTTCCGTTCGCAGTGCGGTGGCCATCATCCTTGATCGGCTGCTGGGCGGGGATTAGGTGGACAATATTGTTATTGACCCCAGACTGTGCTATAATACCACCTGTGACAAAGGGCGGTCCGCTGCACGGCTAAGGTGTACGAGCGCCTGGTGGGAAGGAGGTAGGAACTGTGCAAGACATGATCAGGGCAATTGAAGAAGAGCAAATGAAAAAGGATATTCCGGATTTCAAACCCGGGGACACAGTGAAGGTCCATGTCAAGGTTGTGGAGGGTGGCCGGGAAAGAATCCAGGTTTTCGAAGGAACTGTTATCCGTAAAAGAGGCGGGGGATTAAGCCAAACCTTCACCGTTAGGAGAATCTCCTACGGGGTGGCCGTGGAGAGAACCTTCCCTCTCCATTCGCCCAGGGTAAGCAAGATAGAAGTAACCAGAAAAGGTAAGGTCCGCAGAGCCAGGTTGTATTACTTACGTGAAAGGGTCGGTAAAAAGGCCAAGGTTAAAGAGAGAAGAGACTATATCAAGCGTTAAAGACTGGTTTAAACCAGTCTTTTTTTCACGAGGTGTTGCTTGGGATGGGGAAGGATATAAGAGCTCTGGCCCTGTGGGGTACGGCGGCGATACTTGCCTTCTGCATCTGGTCCCGGCTGGTTATGAGCGGGTACCTGGAGGCAATAGACATTCTTCTCACTCGTCTTTCCGCCGTTCCTGCCACCGGGTGGCTGGAGCTGTTCAGGTTCATAACCCAGCTTGGTTCCATCTGGACGGTAATGCCGGCAGTAGCACTGATAACCGTTTACTTCTTCTTTTGCAGGTGCTCCCGGGCGCCTGGTCGGGCCTTGATGTTTTGGCTAGTTTCAGGGGGAGGCTACTTCCTGGCCATATTGCTTAAGGATTTTTTTCAGAGGGTGCGGCCGGCCGGGGAACACCTGGTTAGCGCTTACGGTTTTGCCTATCCCAGCGGGCATGCCCTGCTGGCCGTGGCTTTCTACGGGTACCTGGCCGTTGTCGCAGGCAGGCGAATGAGAAACCCGGGGAGGGTGTTGGTGGGCGCTCTAGCAGCCCTGCTGGTTTTCCTCATCGGTTGGAGCAGGGTTTACCTCGGGGTTCATTACCCCACCGATGTGCTGGGGGGCTACCTGGCCGGGGGAGCCTGGGTGGCCCTGGTGCTACTGGTGGACAGGGCGACAGTCCGTTCATGGTAGCCCGGTCTGATTCAGGCTGCCTTCCGCAGTTCCGGTATGGCAGTAGCGCAAGAAGAAGGTGATAAGCTATGGCAGTCAACTGGTTTCCAGGGCACATGGTCAAGGCGCGCCGTGAGATCAGGGAAAATGCCACGCTGGTTGATATTGTTATAGAAATACTGGATGCCCGGGCACCGCGGTCCACATCGAACCCGGATCTGCCTGAACTGGTAAAAAAGAAGCCTATCATCCGGGTACTGAATAAATCCGACCTGGCCGATCCTGAGGCGACCCGCCGGTTCGTTGAACATTTTAGCGCAGAGGGCCTGACCGCTATAAGTATGGACTCGCTGACCGGCAAGGGAAGCCGGGAGGTGCTGCAGGCGATTATGGATACTTACCAGCCATTAGCTGAGGCCCTGCTCAAGCGGCGGGCCAGAGTACGTCCTCCCCGGGTAATGGTGGTAGGAGTTCCCAATGTGGGCAAGTCGTCGTTCCTGAACGCCCTGGTAGGGAAGAAGGCGGCCAAAACAGGGGCCAAGCCCGGTATTACAAGGGGCAGGCAGTGGATCAGGGTCAGGGGTGATGTAGAGTTGCTGGACACCCCGGGTATCATGTGGCCGAAGGTGGACAGCGAAGAACAGGGGTTAAAACTGGCCCTGCTGGCGGTAGTTGGAGAAAAAGCGTACCACGACGAGGAGATCGCCTTATATCTTCTCAAGGTTTTACAAGCACGCAACCCGCAGATCCTCTGGAAACGTTACCAAATTGAGGTTCCCGGGCTGAAAGCGGCCGAGATATTGCAACTGGTGGGGACCCGCCGCGGCTACCTGGTGAAAGGCGGCACCGTGGATACCGCTAAGACGGCCCGGGTTCTAATAGAGGAATTTCGCCGGGGAAACCTGGGTGCAATTACCCTGGATGAAATTGGCTGATATACTTAGCTGGGATAACCGGACCCTTAACCTGTTCTTACCATGTTAATACGGATTACCGTGCGGGACACAACCCGCCCTTTGTTTTTTGCCCTTTTAAGTATAACCAAAATTTATAACAAAACAAAAGGAATTGCATCATTGCCTGGCGAATATGTATCCATATTAATACAATGTTGTACAAGGGGAGGGATAAGAAAACTTGAAGTTATAGCAGCAAACTATAACCACTGTAAGCAAAAATGGGAGGGCGTTGGCATTATGAATCATCGCACGCTTATAGTTATTGCGGGAATTGTTATAGGAGCCTTCGGTGCTTTGCTGGTCAAGTATGGAAATCCCGGGAACATGGGTTTCTGCATTGCCTGCTTTGAAAGGGATATTGCCGGGGCCATAGGTTTGCACCGGGCGGCGCCGGTCCAGTACATACGGCCGGAGATCATCGGGCTTATGGTGGGGGCATTGCTGTCAGCCCTGGCCGGTCGTGAATTCAAGGCCCGGGGTGGGTCTTCACCCTTAATCCGGTTTGTTATGGGAGTTTTTATGATGCTTGGGGCTCTGGTTTTCCTGGGATGTCCGTTGCGTGACGTGCTGCGCATGGCGGGAGGGGATTTCAACGCCGTCGTGGGCCTGGCTGGGTTTATCTGCGGGGTGCTTTTTGGTGTCTATCTGCTGAAGAGGGGGTTTGACTTGGGACGGGCGCAAACTGCGCCCAGCTCTACCGGGGGCCTCTTGTTGCCGTTGGCTTTTGTCGCACTTTTCGCATTGCTTCTAGTCAAGCCGGTGTTCAATCCGGAGGCTGGGGGACCATTGTTTTTGAGCTCGCAGGGTCCCGGTTCCATGCATGCTCCCATACTTCTGTCCCTGGGGGCAGGACTGCTGGCCGGGTGGCTGGCACAAAAAACCCGGTTGTGCCTGAGTGGCGGGTTCCGGGATCTCTTCCTGGTTCGGGATACCCATCTTATAACTGGTTTTATCGCCATATTCGTAACCTGTCTGGTACTTAACCTTGGCTTCGGCTTTTTCAAACCGGGCTTTGACCAACAGCCCATCGCTCATACCATGCATCTCTGGAACTTCCTGGGCCTTTTTCTGGTTGGCCAGTGTGCTACCTTGCTGGGTGGTTGTCCTCTACGGCAGTTGATACTAGCCGGTGAAGGAGACATGGACGGGGCGTTAGTGGTACTTGGTATGATCGTGGGAGCGGCTCTTGCCCATAACTTCATGCTGGCAGCCAGCCCCGCCGGGGTAACCACCTACGGGCAGATTGCCTGCATCGTGGGCATAGTTGTGATTAGCTGGATTGGTTGGAGTTACCGGGAAGCATAGAAAGGAGTCAGAATCATGGGGAACCTGGATGTGAGAGGCCTTTCATGTCCCCTGCCAGTTTTGCGCGTCAAACAGGCCTTGGACGCTGGAGAGACCGAGCTTGATATCGTAGGAGACAGCGCGGTATCCAGGGAGAACATAACAAGATTTGTTCAGAACCTGGGGGGGGCGGTTGAAGTTGTACAAGCAGACGGCAATGAATGGAGACTGCTGGTGAGAAAATAAGGCTGGCGATTGACACGGTCAGCCTGTGCGGCATGGTTGCGGCAGCCAGGTCGAATTGGGCAAGCTTAAGGTAAAGAGGATATTGAGCAAGAGTCATCCTGGCGGAGTGGTATCTTAAGCAGCGGCTGAGTGCCGGACAACAGCAGGTGGATGAAAACAGAGCATACTCGTCGGAGTGTGTTAGCCGGCTCGCTCCGACAAGGTTCTTGTGGGGGATACGCCGCAGTACGTCGAACCGGAAGTGTCCCCTTTTTGTATGTTTTCAGGCAGGTTATTCGTGAGGGAGGGGCGAATATCTTTACAAATTGCTGGTTGTACAGGAGTATTCATGGACGAGGAACTTAGGCGTTTGGAAAATATGAAACAATATGAAAACGCCCTTTACGAGCGCGGCATCCGCCTGGTGGCCGGGACCGACGAGGTCGGGCGGGGACCCCTGGCAGGGCCGGTAGTGGCGGCGGCGGTTATCCTTCCTCCCGACTTTTTGTTGCCCGGGGTGGACGATTCCAAGAAGGTGCCCCCGAAGAAAAGAAGGGAATTGTCAGATAGAATAAAGGAAAGGGCTGTAACCTGGGCCGTAGGGATGGTGTTTCCCCCTTACCTGGACGATATAAACATCCTTAACGCCAGCCGGGAGGCCATGAGAATTGCCGTAACTGAATTGGCCATCTCTCCGGAGCACGTTATAGTGGATGCCGTCCGTATTCCGGGCTTACATACCGAGCAGACCCCCTTGATAAAGGGAGACTCCTTGAGTATTTCGGTGGCCTGCGCTTCTATCATTGCCAAAGTAGAGCGCGATCTGGTCATGGACGCCCTGGACGACATTTACCCGGGTTACGGGTTTGCCCGGCATAAAGGTTATGCTACCCGGGAACACCTGCAGGCCCTGTTGCACAAAGGTCCGTGCCCGGTGCACCGCGTTAGCTTTGAGCCGGTAAAGTCAATGATGGGGGGAGGACCCCATGCAAATCAGGGGCTACTTTTCGAATAGGGTATGGCTGGATAGTACGCTGCCCGGCAGCGACGGCCCGCAATTCGCCAGGGGCGAAATAGTCCGGGGACTGGTGGAGTCCGTCAAAGGTAATGGTCTCGTTCAGCTCAAGCTTAACGGGATGAGTATCGAAGCCCGAAGCGAGGTTCATGTTCAGCCCGGGCAACAGTTGTACCTCTACGTGGATGACTTTCGCGAGGGACGGACTTATTTACGCATTGTATCTGCGGAACTGTTGGCGAGTATCGAAAACGATAACCTGGCGACCGGCCTGGCCCGTATCGGGGTCAAGGCGGGAAACGATACGCTGGAAGCTGCACGCAAACTCGTGCAGTATAACCTGCCGGTGACCAGGGAGAATATTAACCACTTGTTACGGAACGCGGCCCTGCTTGGCGGACCGATCCCTGCCAACCTGGAAGTGGCGGTTTTTGCATTGGCCCGGGGGGTAACAGCAACGGGCCGTCTCCTGGAAGCCATCAAGAGTTTTCTCGGTCCGCCCCGGAATGTCGCTGCTCTTATGGAGGAAGGGCTACAGCTGCTGAAAGATAATGGGCCGGTTGGGGAGGTGCGGGGGCCGTCCATTACCGCAAGCGGTGACCTGGAGGGAAAGAGGGTTTTTTCTGCTGGGGCAAAGCTGCCGGGGGCGGATGCCCAAGGCTCCGGTTTATTCCTAGCTGCAGCCGGCCTGGAAGCATTGCTTAGCAGTGGCACCGAACCCGGTGCCGGTGAACGCGGCCCGTCTCAGGAACTGGTTTCTTCCCTTCCCGGCCCGGAGGAGGTAGTGTTATTTCAGGCACGCCGCCCGTTACCGCTGTTGGAGTCCTTACTGAAGACACTGGCGGAGTTCCAGTCCGTACAACCGGAGGAACAGCCTCACCTTATTGCTGCCCGGCTACGGGAAATCATCGGGGGCGATAGGGAGGTTATCCGTGCCCTGGTGTTGGCCCGGGAGCTGCTCGAAAACAGCCCGGAACTGGCTCGGCACCCGGTGATAAAGGAAGTCTTGGCCAGAATAGAGGTTGCCGAACGAGAAGTAGGGGGCCAGCGGGTCTTCAACGCAGTGGACGGCAGGCATGATAACTCTGTTCCTTGCTATTATTTCGCTATTCCCCTCAAGGTGGACGGCGAGAACCGACTGTGCCAGCTCAAGGTATTCAAGGATACCGGTGACCGGGAAGGCCCGTATACGGAAGGCGAATTCCGCCTGGCTATTGCTCTGGAAACCGCCCGGTTGGGCTCGGTGCTTTTCCATGTTACCTGTCGGCCGGGGCGAGTTCTTCACCTACAAGGGGTGGCAGAGCACGTAAGGGCCCGTGCCTTTCTGGAGAAAAACCTGCTGGGACTGATTGAAGCCTTGGAGAGACTGGGTTACGAAGTTACCAACGGAGGTATCCGTCTGGCCGGCGAAAAAGAAGCGGTCTTGAAACCGGGTCTGGCTGAAGATCGGGGAAGATACCGGCTACTGGGTATAGACATACGTGTGTAGAGGGGATGTTAAATGAAGAAGAAGGAGGAACCCTGTACGGCGGTTGCTTTAAAATACGATGTGAGCGAAGATACAGCCCCGGTAGTGGTGGCCAAGGGGCGTGGATGGCTGGCGGACCGGATCGTGGCTCTGGCGCGCGAAGCCGGAGTTCCTGTGCGCGAGGATCCGGAACTGGTGGAGTACCTGTCAGTTCTGGACCTTTACCAGGAGATTCCGCCGCAACTCTATGAGGTAGTAGCAGAAATCCTGGCCTTTGTTTATCGCCTGGACAAGAAATATCAAGAGGGTCAGGCTTGAAATTGTGAAATTTGTGCAGGGATTTTGGATAATATCTGGCGGTGTTACACCGGAAGGACATCTATGCCGGGCGAATTGAGAAAACCGGGGGGAGCGAACACGGGGTTGCGTAAAGAGATGGGCAGGCAGGGTGAGGAAGTAGCCACGCGGTACTTGTGCGACAAGGGCTACCGTATCCTGGCCCGCAACTACTACACTAGGTTTGGGGAGCTTGATATCGTATGCGAAAAGGACGGCACCATTGTGTTTGTGGAAGTCAGAAGCAGGCGGGGAGTCGCTTTTGGTACTCCTGAGGAGTCGATCACCCCTGCCAAGGTGGCCAAAATACGCAAGACCGCTATGTCTTATCTAGCTGAATGTGCTGGGCGACGGTATAAAGGTATAAGATTTGACGTCATAACCATCCGGCAACAGTCTGGCAAAACTGAAATCAATCACCTTCCAGGAGCCTTTTAACCGGGCAGTATACCACCCACTGTCAATAGCCCACATTGCGGATTTGCGTAAATTAATAGTTGAGAGTGTGAAGAAGGAGACACCATCTATGAACTCAGCACGCCAACCCAGGATAGGGGCACACCTGCCTGTTGGAAAAGGATTGAAGTACACAGCCGATGAGGCTCGTCGGTTGGGCCTCGAGTCGTTGCAGGTTTTCCTGCGTAATCCCCGCGGAGCGAAGGCGCGGGAACTGGACGAGGAGGAGGTGGCTTATTTCCGCGAGACCGTGCGGGACCTTGGCCTTTTCCCGGTGGTGGTACATATACCTTATATCAGTAATCCGGCCGCCAGCAAAGAAAACCTATACCAGCTGGCTTATCAGGTTATTGCCGAGGACCTGGCCCGCTGTGATGTTATCGGTGCGGATTACCTGGTACTGCACCCCGGTGCGTATACAACCTCGTCGCGCGAGGCAGGTATGGCCAGGCTAGTAGACCTGTTGAACCGGATATTGGATGGATATGTGGGCTCGACGAAGGTTCTAGTTGAGACCATGTCCGGGCAGGGCAGTGAGCTCGGCGGCAGCCTGGAGGAAATGAGCTTCATCCTGGGGGGCGTTACCCAAGCGTCAAGAATAGGTGTCTGCCTGGACACCTGTCACCTGTACGCAGCCGGATACGACCTGGCAACCCCGGAGGGTATTGAGGTGACCAGGGAAAAGCTGGAAAAGACTGTCGGTCTTGAACGGGTCCGGTTGGTACATGCTAACGACAGCACCCGGGAATTGGGCTCCCGGCGCGACCGTCACGCCCATGTGGGCGAAGGGTTTATCGGCGAAGAAGGTTTTCGTTTGCTCTGCCATCATCCATTTTTCTCCAAATTGCCCTTCATCCTGGAGACTCCCTACGCTGGGGTGGCCAGGGATGTGGAGACCCTGAAGAGACTTAGGGATAGCAAGACAGTTGTTTGAGGTAAAGTTTGACAATAATGGTAATAGATTATGGCAATGGCTGTGACCAATTCTCCTTGGAAAGCATATTTTATACCAAACAGGGGTAAGGGGGGAAAAAGATGCGCGAACACATGATGGATAACGATTTCCTGATGGTGTTACTCTTGCTGCTAGTTATCATTGTTTTGTTCGGTGGTATCAGGTAACGATAGTAACCAACCCGGAGGAGGCGTAAAGCCTCTTTCGCATTTTACTTTGTAGAAAAGGCAGCATTCCCCGGAGCCAGTGTGGCTCTACGGTTGCATAGCGAGTTTACCGAAGCCCCCACGGCGCCTCTAGCGCCATCAGGATGGACCGCTACATATTTTTCGCCCAGATTCGTTGAAGTATCGAAGTGCTTTGAGACGGTTATTGTCTTGGAAGCCTTCGGCGCAAACCTGGAGGAAGAGATAAACCAGCTTCATCATGAACTCAAAACCGGCATGTACGAACCGAAACCCGTCTTGAGAGTAGAAATACCCAAACCGGACGGGAGCAAACGACCGCTGGGGATACCCACCGTAAGAGACCGGGTAGTCCAACAAGCACTCCTAAACATCCTGCAACCCATCTTCGACCCGGGCTTCCACCCGTCAAGCTACGGGTACAGGCCCGGCCGCTCCAGTCACAAAGCGGTAGCCAAAGCAGAGAGGTTCATAAACAGGTATGGATTAGAATATGTGGTAGACATGGACCTATCCAATTTCCGGACAATTAATCTGCAAACGAACTCCGGGATTTTTGGCCATGGAGTGTGAAAAGTAACATAAGAGTTTGTGTCATGACTCAAAGACCATACTGAAGGACGGTAGGTGGTGATAAGAAAAATAGCCCCACCCTTGGGGCCACCGATCAAAGCTTCTTCATGTATCGTTTCAATTCCTCATAGAAATTTTGAAGAGTACCGGCCAGGATAACAACGACCGTCTTGTCATTTTCTTCAATGATGGTATAGGCCAGCTCATAGTTTATTTTGTTGTAATAAATATCGTAACAATAGACACCGGATAGATCGCCCGTTTTAGCATCGCCGATATAGGGGTTCTGGAGTATTTCATCAACTGCTTTTTGGAAAGCTGTCTTAAGCGGTTTTTCTTTTACCTTTTTTAAAAAACGAGCGGCGGGAGGCAGAATAATTAGCTCATACATTATTCGTTCTCCGCACCGAAAACATCTTCGAATGTGGAAAATTGAGCTTTGCCGGCAGCAGCAAGACGAGCTTCATCAAGTAAGCGTTCAACAGCAGGACGAATTTGACGCCGCATTTCCTTGAACTTTTCAAGAAGCTCATTCCCGGAAAGTCCCTGCGAGATCAAGTCTTCTAGGATTTGTTCGTCAAACTCGCCACTGCTCTCGCGCACAGGGCGGATAACAATGGCATTGTTTTGAAGAAAACACTCGACCTCCTTTTCAATACCGAGGCTGTTATAAAACTCAATAGGAATCGTTATTTGACGTTTCCGCGACACAGAGATACGTTTTCTTAACATAGGATTACCTCCCTGTTGGGCTGTTGGTAACATAATTGTTCAACCTTTGTTAGTATATGTTGGATGTGGTGGGTAATGATATATTACTCAAATTTTCTTTGATTTAATTATGGCAAAGAAACAAAGAAAAATCAAGCGAGCAGAATGGGCGCTGGGGAAAATGGGAGGCCGGCATTGGAAGCGGTGCTTATGTGGCAACGCCATGTGACTGCTCTTTGCCGCTGATCTTTCTTTTTTCTTCAGGAAAGAACCAGCGCTGCCATTATCGTGGTGATTGTTTTCGCAGCAGCCTTTTGAGTTTTTACCAGCAGTACAGCGCCAACAGCGCCTTAGTCAAGCTCCTCGACCTATTGAAAACGCGGGCTGTGGTCTTGCGGGACGGGGAGGCGCGGGAGGTGCCAGTGTGTGCCCGGGGATGTGGTGCTCCCCAAGGCGGGTGATCTGGTGCCGGGTGATGCCTAACAGCAGGCTTGATGAAATTGGACTGGTAAACTTGAGTTCTTACACTGTCGGGATTTTGTCTCTACTATTATGAAGGAGACTGAGGTTTACCAGGAGCCGTATAGGAGGCACGTACGTACGGTTCTGTGAGAGGGATGGCGCCACAGCAAGCTACTGTGGCGTTACCCTACTCGATTTGTTTGCCAACAGGCATAGATGTTACTGGTCCTACTCCTCATCTACGTCCTCTTCTACGTCTTCCTTTTTGTCGAACTTGCACTTGATAGACAACTGGGTTTTTTCTTCGTTGTCATCAAATTTAATGCTAAACTCCAATTCCTCACCTTGCGGAAAGACAACCGGTTCGCCCTCGATTAGCAGGCTATGGCTCCTGAGTTTTTGGGCTACAGTAGCCAGGAACCCGTCAAAGTCCTTGAGACTTCCTGTAAACTTTTCCGTCTTTTTCAAGTCATTTACCCTCCTTTCAACCTTTTTCTCATAACGACTGCTACATAATATGTAACCGGTGTGGGGTTTGACACCAGCACTATACCCCTCTAGCCAAGAACCCATGGTACCCGATTCCCATATAATGAAAAGACGCAGTATAAGCATTCAGAGCTGTTGACAAAAGCATAGCGACAAGGGGGATACGAGATGACCAAAAGTCTGAAGGATTTGGCAAGGGAGGTTATGGCCCAGTATGATTTCGTACCCCGGGAGATTGAAGTTGTACAGGGGAGTGCGCCCAAGGCGGTCTGGAAAATATGTAACGGGCAGGACAGCCGTTGCCTCAAACGTCTCAGACCAAAAAAGAAATTGGAGTTTACGACCGGGGCTCAGTATTACCTGAGTACAAAGGGGGCAAAAGTACCTGCGCTCTACAAGACCCTTGATGACAGCTTGGTTGCCATACATGATGGAGAAGTTTTTGCCTTGTACGCCTGGATTGAGGGTAGGACCTACGGAATGAATAATGAAAATGGGTTGCGATTTGGTATGCAGGGTTTGGCGGAATTTCACCGTGATTCAACCGGTTATGAGCCGGTTGCGGGGGTGGTGGTGTCCAGTAAACTGGGGCGATGGCCCGAGCAATACCAGACCATATATGAGCGGTTACTCGCCTGGGAAAACCAGGCCCGAAGCAACTCTTCCTATGCAAGTCTAAGCCGTTTCTCCCGCGAGGTGGGCGGGTTTATAACTTTGGTGGAGGAATCCCTAATTCAACTGGAAAAGTCCGGGTACCATGACTGGGTTAAGGAGTCACAAAGTTCACGCTCCCTTTGTCATCAGGACTATGGCGAAGGTAATTTTGTGGTTACGGACGGCGGGGTGTATGTTCTTGACCTGGATGATGTTACCTTTGATCTACCTGCGCGAGATCTACGGAAAATAGTTAACAAGGTTATGTCCGCCCGCGGAGCCTGGAACCGGGAAATTCTAGACTGGATACTGGACTACTACCAGCAATTCAATCCTCTGACTCCGGAGCAGCGCCGGGTACTTTTCATTGACCTGCTTTTCCCCCATGTATTCCATGATACGTTCAAGAACGCCTTCCGTAAGGGGCAGCCCGCCAAGTTATCCAAGTTATCCGCTGTAGTCAAGCTCGAGCAAAGCAAACTGAAGATAATCAGGCAACTCCTGCAAATAGAATAATGAAACCCGGCGTATGTTTAACACTTTGTCGGTCGTTATTTAATATCTTAACATTAAGAACTGCCTCGTTATCCTTTAAACCAATAGTCTTTAAACCGGCTTATGGAGGAGGTGGGGATAATGAAAGTCGGGGACGAATTTGTGGCCAGCATAATGCAGAACTATGGGCTGGAGGTCTACGGCTCTATTCTGCTCTCGGACAAAAACAAGAAGGCTACCTGGCAGTTGCATACCTCGCAGGGTAACAAGATCCTGAAAAAGGTGCCCGGCACTGAAGACCGGGTCCGGTTTATCGCGGAGGCCACGTTTTACCTGCAGGAAGCCGGGGTAAACGTACCACGGCTGGAAAAAACCAAAACCGGCGAACTGGTGGCTGCCCATAACGGCTCATACTACGTGGTGATGGATTGGATTGGAGGCAGCAAGCCCGATCTGGGAAATGTCGCGGAAACCTGTTCCGTGCTTCAGGCCCTGGGGCAGTTTCACCGGGATTCCCGGGGATTCAAAACCGCTATCGATAATGGCACAAGGAGTCACCTGGGTGATTGGCCACGATCGATGCAACGATACAATGAACGGCTGCGGGATTTCCTGGCCAAAGCCCGTCAACGCAGTGACCGTTTCTCCGAGTTGTTTAGTGAACAGGCTGGTCACTTTATTGCCCGGGGGGAAGAAACGTTACAGAGACTTGCAGACTCGGCCTACCATGACTGGGTAAAAAGGGTTGAACGGGACGGCAACTTGTGTCATCAGGACTTCGCCCCTCGCAACCTGAGGATACAGGCCGATGGTACCGTAGCGGTGTTTGACATGGATTCCGTGACTTTTGACCTCCCGGCTCGAGACCTGCGTAAGGTGTTTAACAAGCTGGGAAAGAAAACAAAATCATGGGATGTCAAAATAATACAGAAGCTTTTGTCCTGCTATCAACGAACTAATCCCTTGAGCCGTGCGGAATGGGAGGTCGTTTTTCTTGATCTTTGGTATCCCCACCTGTTTTACGGTGTAATAAGCAAGTTTTATGAAGGCCGGGCTCCGGATTGGTCTGAGGAAAAATTTATAAAAAAGTTGCAGGAAATCGTGCGGGTGGAGAGGGATAAGGAACCGGTACTTCGTGATCTGTTCGCCAGAGGAGCTGAGGGCTAATATGAAAATCGCCATCGTATGTACGGAAAAACTTCCCGTACCTCCGGTAAGAGGTGGCGCCATCCAGTTATATATCGACGGTATCCTACCTTATCTAAGTACCCGTCATTATATCACCGTGTTCTGTATAGCAGATGCCTCCCTGCCCGACCGCGAATTGACTTCTAATCCCAGGTTCATCAGGGTGGATTCCCGAGATTACCTGGAAAATGTTAAAAAGGAGCTCTCCGGCCGGTATTTCGACCTGATACATGTTTTTAATCGTCCCAAGTGGATTATGGAATTGTCAAGTACCGCCCCGGACAGCAAGTTTATGTTGAACCTTCATAACGAAATGTTTAAACCCAAGAAGATTCCTGTCCTTGAGGCCCGTAAGTGCATCCAGCGGGTTGAAAAAATTGTCACCATCAGTGATTTCATCGGCCGGGGTGTTACCGCCCTTTACCCCGAAGCTGCCCCCAAAATCACTACCGTTTATTCCGCTGCCGATATTGACCGAATTCGCCCGGTCTGGTCAAATTCTGCCCTCACTAGCCTGCGCTCTGCAATGAAGGAAAAACTAGGTATCCAGGATAAACGAGTTGTCCTTTACGTAGGACGGCTTTCGGAAAAGAAAGGTACTCACATCCTGTTACAGGCTATGCAAGAAATCGTATCTCGCTATCCTGATGTAATTCTCCTGGTGGTAGGCAGCAAATGGTACGGGAAAAACGAAGTGGATGATTACGTTTCACTTCTCCACCGGCAAGCGGCTACCTTGGGATCTAAGGTGGTTTTTACCGGGTTTATTTCTCCCCAAGATATCGATAAGTACTACGCCTGCGGAGACCTGGCCGTTATAACTTCCCAATGGGAAGAACCTCTTTCTCGGGTCCACTACGAAGTGATGGCAGCCGGCTTGCCAATAATTACTACCAACCGGGGAGGAAATGCGGAGGTAGTCGCAGGGCAGGGTACCGGTATAGTTATTGACGATTTTAATAATCCTGCTGCTTTTTCCCGGGCAATTTCCTACCTTCTGTCCCACCCGGATGAAGCCCGATTGATGGGAGCCAAGGCCCGGGCCTTGGCTGAACGCAAATTTCACTGGGAGCGGGTCGGTAAAGACATTTTAAGGTTATATGCGGAAATAGAGAATGGTTCATTTCCCCGATGGGAGGTTTAATTATGAAAGTCGCCATCGTTGGTACCGGGTATGTCGGCCTTACCACCGCCTGTACCCTAGCCGAATTGGGGCATGCCGTAACATGCCTTGATATAGATGAACAAAAGATAAACATGCTAAAACAGTCCCAGGTTCCATTTCATGAGCCCGGCCTGGATGAACTTCTGAAATCCAATCTTGAGGCACAACGCTTGAGGTTTCTCACCTCGGCCCGGGAATTAACGGGAGATGCCGAAATAGTAATCGTTTGCGTGGGCACTCCAGCATCTGGTACCGGACCGGCGGATATTTCACAACTCAAGCACTCAGTTGAGCTTTTGGCCCCTTACCTCCAGCCCCAGCAGACCATCATAAACAAGTGTACCGCCCCCATTGGTACCACTGACCTTATGGGCGAGTGGCTAAAAAGCCTTCAGCCCGGTACAGAATGGCACCCGGTGTCCAACCCTGAGTTTCTGCGTGAGGGTTCCGCGGTACATGACAGTTTCCACCCGGAGCGAATCGTCCTGGGGGTTCGGCGTAAGGTTGATTTGGAACGCGCCCTTGATTTGTACCGGGACATCGACGCCCCTGTTCTGGTGACGGATCCGCCCACCGCGGAAATGATCAAATATGCTTCTAATGCTTTTCTGGCCACTAAAATCTCCTTCATTAATGAAATTGCAAATATCTGCGAACATTTCGGCGTAGACGTTACTACCGTAGCCGAGGGGATGGGCATGGATACACGCATTGGCAATCAGTTTCTACAGGCAGGGGTTGGCTACGGAGGTTCCTGTTTTCCCAAGGATTTGGCCACTCTTATCAGCGTGGCCCAAGAAAAGGGTTATACGCCCCGCCTGTTGCAGTCAGTAGTGGAGGTCAACACCGACCAGGGTGTAACAGTTCTGCGCAAGCTGGAAAAAGAGTTAGGAGATTTATCCGGCAAAACGATTGCGCTACTAGGACTGAGTTTCAAGCCGCATACGGACGACCTGCGAAATGCACCTTCCGTGATTGTTTCACAGTTGCTGGTGGAGCGGAAAGCTTACCTGAGGGCCTATGATCCAGTTGTGTCCACGGCCTTTACTCACCTATGTCCCCAGGTTTATCTCGCTACGGACGCCTACGATGCGACCCAGGGGGCTGATGGGCTAATCATCTTGACGGACTGGCCCCAATTCAAACTTCTCAATTGGGCCCGGATCAGGTCGTTAATGAAGAACCCTGTTCTTATTGATGGTCGCAACATGCTTAACAAGCGTGTTATGGAGCAACTGGGATTCACCTACCGGGGAGTAGGGCGCATCGCCCCCGAACCTCGCCGGTACAAGTTGAGAATCTTGTAGGGTTTTATTTGCAGGGTGAAGGCTCGTGATTTGAAGTAATGGGGTGAAAACAAGTGAAGGCTTACCTGGTAACCGGAGTAGCCGGCTTTATAGGCTCCACCCTGGCCGAACGCCTGGTAAGGTCCGGCTACCCCGTAATTGGCGTTGATTGCCTGACAGACTACTATTCGCCTGAGCGGAAGGTCAAGAACCTTCGCTGGCTGCTGCACCAGAGACACTTCAGGTTTCATCGGGAAGATCTGCTGAAGCTGGACCCGGACCCCCTGCTGAAAGAAGTGGAAGGGGTATTCCACCTGGCCGGACAGCCGGGAGTCCGCTCCAGTTGGGGCCAGGACTTCACCGGATACCTGCACAATAATATACTAGCCACTCAAACATTACTGGAAAGCGCCAGAAAACATGAGCTGAGGAAATTTGTCTATGCTTCGTCCTCCTCGGTATATGGGAACTGTAATAGCTCGGTTCTGGAAGAACAGCTTTGTCAGCCGGTATCACCTTATGGGGTGACCAAGCTGGCGGCGGAGCAATTGTGTTACCTGTACTGGTATAATTACGGGGTTCCCACCGTAAGCTTGAGGTATTTCACGGTATATGGCCCCCGCCAGCGACCGGACATGGCTTTCTACCGGTTCATCGATGCTCTGCTGCGGGATGATCCCATTACTATTTACGGAGATGGAAACCAAACCCGGGACTTTACGTATGTAGATGACGTGGTAGAGGCTACCATAAGGGCCATGGAAAGCGATGTAGTGGGGGAAACGTTCAATATCGGCGGGGGCCGTAGCCTGGACCTTAATACTGTACAGGATATACTGCACCAAATCTCGGGACTGGAGCCCCATTTAGTATACGAAGCTCCCTTCCAGGGCGATGTTCAATCAACCCTGGCCAATACGGAAAAAGCCCGCCGTCTTTTGGGATTCTACCCCCGTACTTGTATCGAGGAAGGCCTGTTGGAGCAATACCTCTGGCAAAAGAATGACAGTTAGTAATCGCCTGAAAAAGCACGTGAATACAAAAAAGCGGGCTTAAGGGATGAAACAACGTCTAGTAAGACTTGTCTGTCAACCTTTCTCGCCTAGTTACTCGATGAACCAGGCAGTCGGGAAAAGGGCCTATTGAGTTCAGGTTAGAGCTCATTTTAGCTTTGCTTGTCACGGCACACAGCTGCAACCCGTCAAGACACACCTGAGTACCTTGTTCTCCAGCGCATGGAAAACAGCCCACACGGTAAAGGCCGATCATTTTACCGCTGGTTACAGACCACTCCAGTATTTTCTGTCCAGGCTGCGGTACTGTAGAGCCTCAGCGATGTGGCGGGTCTGGATGGAGGGTTCGTTGTCCAGGTCGGCGATGGTACGGGCTACTTTCAGGATACGGTCGTGAGCTCTGGCGCTCAGGCCCAAAGCCTGAAAAGCAGTCTTCAACAGGGACTCCCCTTCCTCGTTTAAACGGCAAAAACGTCGGATATCACGGGGCCGCATATGGGAATTAAAGTTATAAGGTAGTTCCGCAAAGCGTTTCATCTGTATCTCCCGGGCCCGGGCTACTCGCTCCTTGATGGCCCAGGAATTCTCGGCAGCACTTTCCGGTTCCAGCTGTTCATACTGGATTCTCGGTACCTCAACGTGCAGGTCGGTACGGTCCAACAACGGTCCGGAGATTCTGGACAAGTATTTGCTGATCTGGTGTGGGGTACAACGGCAGTCGCGCACCTTATCCCCGAAGTACCCGCACGGGCAGGGGTTCATTGACCCTACCAGCAGAAAGTTGGCCGGATAGGTGATGGTGGCCTGGGCCCTCGCCACGGTGACTATCCTGTCTTCCAGCGGTTGCCGTAGGGCCTCCAGTACATCCCGGTTGAATTCGGGGAGCTCGTCCATAAACAAGACCCCGTTCTGGGCCAGGCTTATCTCACCCGGGCGCGGTACCCTTCCGCCGCCTATAATACTGGCCGCGGATGCGTTTTTGTGTGGAGCCCGAAATGGCCGGCTGGTGATGAGCGGATCCTCGGGGTTCAAAAGCCCGGCCGCCGAATAGATGCGGGTCGTTTCCAGTATTTCTGCCCGGTCCATGTCGGGGAGAATGCTGGGCAAGCGGCGGGCTAGCATGGTCTTACCGCTGCCAGGGGGGCCGATAAGCAAGACGTTATGGTAACCAGCGGCACAGATTTCCAGAGCCCGCTTGGCAGTTTCCTGACCTTTTACGTCGGAGAAATCGAGCGTTTCACCGGAAACTCCTTCCTTCGGGAGATCAGCAAGAGGACCAACCGGCGTCAATCCGCCTTCACCATTGGTGAACGATAAGAATTCCTGCAGGGAGGTCAGTCTGAAAGACCTAATTTCTTCGACCAGGGCGGCCTCCTTCGCGTTTTCCGGGGGGACGACCAGGTGGGCTTCGGGTTGCTTGTCAAGGAGCTCCAGGGCCATGGGTAAGACCCCCGGAACCTCTCTCAAGGTTCCTTCTAACGACAGTTCTCCCACCAGGTAAAAATTACCCGGAACCGTGCTGCCCAGTTGGCCGCTGGCTGCCAGAATCCCGACAGCGATGGGCAGGTCAAAGTGGCTTCCTTCTTTTTTGATATCCGCCGGCGCCAGGTTAACTGTAATACGTTGCAGGGGAAATTCCAGTCCCGTATTCTTGATGGCTGCTCGAACCCGCTCCTTGGCCTCTTTAACGGACTGGCTGGCTAAGCCCACTATGTCAAACGATGGTAACCCGTTATGTATATCAACTTCTACCTTTACTGTATGGGCTTCGATTCCCTGGAGTACCAGGGAGTTGACAATGGCCAACACTTTATCACCTCATTAAGTAATTACTTCGCCTTTACCCCAGAATATCCTGCTGCGGGTTGGCATGAGGGTTAAATTGACGGGCCTGAATCTGGAACCCGGGGTAGCTTCTGGGTATAATATTATTAGAGGCAATTTAATAACATCAAGAAAGGGGTGGGAGTTATGCGAAGGTTTTTGAAGCCGGTCAACGATTACCCGCTTAAGCTCTGGAAGGCAGGCATCGAAAGGTTTCAGGACGAAATGGACCGCTGGTTCGAGGAAGCCAGCAAGTTTGGTTTGTCGATGTTTCCCTCCGACTGGGGCTTTAAGACTCCAAAAGTAGAAGTGTATGACGCCGATACCAAGCTGGTGGTCTCAGTGGAACTACCGGGGGTCGAAAAAGCCGACCTTGACGTGAGGGTCTACCCCAACTATGTTGCTGTTAAAGCCGAGAAGAAGCAGCAGACAGAGGTTAAGGAAGAAAACTACTATCACAGCGAACGTTACTACGGATCGATTGCCCGGAACATACCTTTGCCAGTCGAGGTCAACCCGGACGGTGCGGAAGCACAGTTCAAAAACGGGGTTCTCAAGCTGGACCTTCCCAAGAAGGAGATGACCCCACCCGGGAAGAGAATAGAACTGAAATAGACAACCGGGACCCTGGAATTGAGTAATCATCGCATAGGGTAACGCCACAGTAGCTTGCTGTGGCGTTATCCCTTTCCCGGAACCGTGCGTACGGGCCTCGTATGCGGCTCCTGTTAAACCTCCCACAAAGATTGCTTCGTTGTTCAAAGGGACGCACCACACATCACCGGGCATCCACTGCCCATTATAAGTTCAGCGTCACCGTAAGCCGTACAGGTGGTGGTGAAAAAGGATTTGCTCCCCATTATGGATCGAGCCAAGGACTTCAGGACTCCGCCCCTCGCAAATTTAGCTTTCCCCCTTATTTGGGGTGTCATGGCGATCACCGCCTCCGGCTCAGCGATTACCTTCTTATTCGGCCTCAATTTGATTCTGGCCACAGCGTATTCTGGAGAATACAGCGCTTCCTACTCCATGTTTCAACCCCCTGTCAGTTGCTTGACATTGTCTAGCGGTGTCCCCCTAGGAGCCATGAGAGTCTTTGTTCAGTCGGGTGACTGCAAGCCCATTGGGGCTCCGTTTCGCATAAACAGGTTTCTTTTCTCATACGATGCAATAGACGGGGGAAAGGAGGGTTCCCGTGAGGGGTTGGACGAGCAAAGCCGTGTACATGGTACTGATGGCGCTTGTAGCTTCGAGTGTTCTGTGGGTGCAACAGACGTTTTACGATAGCGACATTGCTTCTTACGAAGAAGTAGCTCTAGGCAAGTATGGCTACCGCGAACGTCAACCCCTTACCCCTTGGGAAAAGCGCAAACTCACCCGTGCCCTGGAATGGGCTCGGAGAATACCCGTTAATACCCGGCGACTGTCCTGTGAATATGTCATTTACTACAAGAACCGGCAGGGGAAAAGCCGGGTTATTTTTGTATCCAGGATGAGATGCACGGGATGGAATGGACCAGGCCGGGCTTTCGCCCTTAACCCTGCACTTTGCCGCTTGCTGGACAATCCCATCATCAACCTGGAAAACCGTATTGCTTGGCGGTACGGCGAACTTATACCTTGGAGCCAGGCCCGAAGTATTCTGGGCATGTTCGACATTGCTCTGGTGACTGACGTGAACACCGGCAAATCCTTTTGGGTACAGAGGCGAGGGGGTACCAACCATGCTGATGTTCAGCCGCTCACTGCCCGGGACTCGCGTATTATGAAATCCATTTACCAGGGAAAATGGAGTTGGGAAAGAAGGGCAATAATAGTCGCATGTAGAAATAGAAGAGTGGCCGCTTCCATGAATGGAATGCCTCATGGTGCCGGGGCGATCGGGGACAACGACTTTGACGGCCACTTTTGTATTCACTTTTATGGGAGTAAAACCCACCGTGGCAACCGGGTGGATGAGAGGCACCAGAACATGGTTTTAGAGGCGGCGGGAAGAGAACGGCAAAGGGGGAAGGCAGATGATTAGGGTTTGCTGGCATGGTGCGGCGTCCTTGACCCTGGTTGTTAAGGAGGTCGAGATACTGGTTGACCCGTATTTTTCTTCCAAAGAAGATTACGGGGCCTGGTACACAGAAAATGTTAACAAGCCGGAGTGGGAATTTTACCTGGCCAATTTCGCGCCGGACCTGGTTCATATTACCCACGGCCATTTCGACCACTTTGACCTGGAGGCCGTGAAGAGGCTGGAAAGGGAAAAGCACCCTCTGTTTATGGGGAGTGCCGAAGTGGGAGCCACCCTGACCGAGGTGTGCGGGGTACCGGCCGACCGTATCCACGTCCTGGCCCCCGGGCAGCAGATTTCCCTGCTAGGACTGAACTTCAGGGCCATAGAGGGAGTACACTGGAATACCGGGGAAGAAGGTACCAGAATAGCCGCGTTTTTTAAAACCAACCCGGCCAAATACTACGGCGCCATGCCTTGCGGCGGTCCCATGTTAGGTTTGATAATTGACTCCGGGGAGGAAAAAGTATACATTAGTGGAGACACTGAACTGGAGGGCATACCGGACGAAAAGGTGGATATCGCTTGCCTGAACATCGGGGCGCCGGTCTACGATCCAAAAACCAAAGGGGAAGGCTCATCGGTGGTAAACGGGCAGGAGGCGACGCTGGCCTTGAACGAGCGTCTCCAACCACGGGTGGCCATTCCCCTTCACCATGATTTTGCCCTGTTCCTCAGGGAGCCGGATATCCAGTATGTGCGCGACCATGTTAGAGCCCGGTTTCTGGAACTGGTTCCAAACCAGTGGTATGAGGTGGGTTAGTACCGGCTATGAAGCACGGTGATTTGGCGTACTTTCTCGCAATTCACGCGGCCACCTTCATGGGCGCCAGAAAGATGCTCGGCCTCATAGATTACTTCGGCAGTGCCAAAGAAGCGTGGGAGGCAGACCTTGACGAGCTGCAGTCCTTTCCGCATTTATCCGGAAAGGTATCGGATTTGCTGGAAGCCCGGCGTCGGCTCGACCCGGTGCGTGAATACGAAACCCTGCTCCGGAAGGGGTTTCGGGCTACCACTATACTTGATTCCGCGTACCCGGCGGTATTAAGGAATATTTATGACCCCCCGGCTGTGTTATACAGCCTGGGAAACCTGGAGGCCCTGAACGAGCGGGCACTGGCAGTGGTGGGGGCCCGAAATGCTACTCCGTACGGAAAGCAAATGGCCCGGGAGTTAGCCCGGGGCATAGCCCTGGCGGGCTACTGGGTGGTTAGCGGAATGGCCCGGGGAATCGATACTGAAGCGCATCAGGGAGCTCTGGATGTTGGGGGTCTGACGGTAGCGGTTCTGGGCAGCGGCCTGGAAGTCATATACCCGAGGGAAAACAGCCGCCTGTTTGATCGCATTGCTGCAACCGGCGTTGTAATGAGCGAGTTCCCTCCATCGACGCCCCCCGAACCGAAGAATTTTCCGATTCGCAACCGGATTATTTCAGGTCTTTCCCGGGGGGTGGTGGTTGTGGAGGCCCGGGCCCGAAGCGGGGCTCTGATAACGGCTGACTTAGCTCTGGAGCAGGGCCGTGACGTTTTTGCCGTTCCCGGGCCGGTAACCAGCAAAACCAGCCAGGGGACCAACAATTTGATCAAGCAGGGAGCCAAGCTGGTAAGTTCGGTAGAGGATGTGCTGGAGGAATACCAGCTGGTACTGCGCTCCCAAGAGGTCGAGGCCACTAATCCTCCTCTGGGTGAGAAAGCAGTCAAAGTCCTGGAACTCCTGGGTCCGGAGCCGGTTCATCTTGACCGGTTGGTAGCAGCAACGGCCTGGCAACCCGGAGAGCTGGCCACGCTGCTTCTGCAGCTTGAAATTCAAGGAATAATTGAAGTTTTACCGGGTAATTATTTTATCAAGTTAAGGGATGCTTAAGCTTTCCGCTAAGTCTCGGGGTGATCTCATAGATGAGTAGGGTTTTGGTTATTGTGGAGTCGGCTGCTAAGGCCAAGACCATCAGCAAGTTTCTCGGCAGGAACTACAAGGTGATGGCTTCAGTGGGCCATATCAAGGACCTGCCCAAAAGTAAACTGGGAGTGGACGTTGATAATGGATTTACTCCCCAGTATATAACTATCCGGGGCAAGGGGGAATTGCTCAAAGACATCCGGGAAGAGTCCGATAAAGCGTCGCAGGTTCTTCTAGCCACCGACCCCGACCGGGAGGGTGAGGCAATTGCCTGGCACCTGAGCAATACCATAAACCTGCCCGAGCAGGCCCCCTGCCGGATAGAATTTAACGAAATAACCAGGGACGCCGTCAGGCAGGCGTTAAAAAGCCCGCGCCCGGTTGATATGGACCGGGTAAACGCCCAGCAGGCCCGGCGGGTTCTGGACAGGTTGGTGGGCTACACCCTGAGCCCCTTGCTGTGGGCCAAAGTCAAGAAAGGGCTTAGTGCAGGTCGAGTGCAGTCGGTTGCGGTTCGCCTGATCTGCGAAAGAGAGCGCGAGATTCAAGAGTTTCAGCCCGCCGAGTACTGGACGATTGACGGCCAGTTTCGGTTTGCGCCTAAGGTTTTTACCGCCCGGCTGGTGGCTCGCAACAAGGACAAGGTAGAAATAAACAACCAGGAAACCGCCCGACGTATTGTCGCCGAACTGGAGAAACAGGAGTTCCTGGTTTCACGGGTGGAGAAAAAGCAGAAGAAGAGAAATCCCGTGCCGCCCTTCATTACCAGCACCCTGCAGCAAGAGGCTTACAAAAAGCTCGGATTTACTTCCAAGAGGACTATGCGGGTGGCACAGGAATTGTATGAAGGGCTTAACGTAGGCCCGGAGGGTACGGTTGGTTTGGTTACCTACATACGGACCGACTCCACCCGGGTATCCAGCGAGGCCCAGGCGGAGGCCCTGGCGTTTATTGCTGATAAGTTTGGCCAACCCTATGTCCCGGGGAAACCGAATGTGTATAAGTCCAGGAAATCTGCCCAGGATGCCCATGAGGCGATTCGCCCGACTTCGGTAGCCCGCACCCCTGATAGCATCAAGACTTTCCTGGGTAGGGACCAGTATCGCCTGTACAAGCTCATTTGGGAAAGGTTCGTTGCCAGCCAAATGTCTGCGGCCGTTTACGATACGGTTACCCTGGAGATAACTGGCGGGGAATATACTTTCAGGACCACTTCGTCAAGCCTAGAATTCCCCGGTTACTTGTCCGTATACCAGGATAACACGGACGAGGAGGAACGGAAGGATGAACTGCCGAACCTCAGGCAAGGGCAGAAGCTGGACGTGGTAGGGTTTAGCAGCGAGCAACACTTTACCCAGCCTCCCCCTCGCTACACCGAGGCCAGCCTGGTGAAGATGCTGGAGGAGAGAAATATAGGTCGCCCCAGCACCTATGCCCCCATTATAGACACCATTCTGCGCCGGGGATACGTGGAAAGAAAGAACAAACAATTCGTTCCCACCGAACTTGGCTTCATTGTGGTGGATTTATTAAAAGAACACTTCCCGGAGATCATGGACGTCGAGTTCACTGCCAACATGGAGGAAAACCTTGACCGCATCGAAGAGGGGGAGCTCAACTGGCAGGATACCGTCAGGGAGTTTTACACCCCTTTTTCCGCAAACCTGGAAAAGGCCAAGCAGCAAATTGAAAAGGTCGAGATAAAACCCGAGGAAGCCGGTAAGGACTGCCCGCAGAGCGGCCGGCCCATGGTAATAAGGACGGGCCGTTTCGGCAAGTTCCTGGCCTGTTCTGGTTTTCCCGACTGTCGCTACACCGAGTCCCTCAATGAGGAGGTCGGGGTGAAATGCCCGCAGTGCGGGGAGCAGATTATTGCCTTGAGAACCAAGAAGGGGCGCAGATTCTACGGTTGTAAGGGGTACCCGGTGTGTGATTTCCGGTCGTGGAATTTGCCGAGTGAGAAGAAGTGTCCCAGGTGTGAAACTGTTATGGTCAGGAAAAGCGGTAAAGGCAAGGAGTACCTGGTGTGTACCAACAGCCAGTGCCGGTATAGGGAAGAGGAAGCGAGGCTGTAGGATTTGGCAGAAGCAAGCGCAATAACGGTTATTGGAGGCGGTCTGGCCGGGTGTGAGGCCGCCTATCATATTGCGAGCCGGGGAATAAGGGTGCGGCTGTTCGAGATGAGGCCGGCGAAAATGACACCGGTTCACCGGACCGGTTACCTGGCCGAACTGGTGTGCAGCAACTCGCTCAAGTCCGAGGATGTCGGCACTGCGCAGGGGTTGTTGAAGGCGGAAATGAAGAAATTGGGTTCGCTTCTCCTGGAGTGTGCCGAGCCAAGCCGGGTACCCGCCGGATCGGCGCTGGCAGTGGACCGGGAAGTATTTGCGGCACGTGTGACGGAAACCGTGCTTTCCCACCCCCTGATTGAAGTAGTGAACCGAGAAGTAGTTGAATTGCCAGCAGGCGGCATAGTCGTGGCGGCCACCGGCCCGCTAACCTCCAACCGCCTTGCCGCAGCCATCCGGGAACTCACCGGTGAAGAACACCTTTTCTTTTATGACGCCGTAGCGCCGATAGTTACCGCGGAAAGCTTGAATATGGAGGTTATTTTCCGTGCTTCCCGTTACGGTAAGGGAGGAGAAGACTACCTGAACTGCCCGCTGAGCGAGGAAGAATACCAGCGGTTCCATGAGGCTTTGGTGCAAGCCGATATTCATGAGGGGCATGCCGTGGATGAAGACCGGGTCTTTGAAGGGTGCATGCCGGTAGAGGTCATGGCCCGCCGGGGCAAGGACGCCTTGCGTTTCGGTCCCATGCGGCCGGTGGGGCTGCACAACCCCCGCCAGGGGGGGATCCCACATGCGGTAGTTCAGCTCAGGCAGGAGAATCGGGAGGGTACTTTGTTTAGCCTGGTAGGTTTTCAAACCCGGCTCAAGTGGAAAGAACAGGAAAGGGTTTTTCGGATGCTTCCCGGTCTGGAAAACGCGCAGTTTGTTCGCTACGGGGTGATGCACCGGAACACCTTTATTAACAGTCCCCGCCTGTTACGCCCGACCCTCCAGTTCAGGTCCAGGCCGGAGCTGTTTTTTGCCGGACAGATTACCGGATGCGAGGGCTATATGGAATCGGCCGCCACGGGTATTCTGGCCGGGCTCAATGCGGCTCGCCTGTACAGGGGTGAACCGCCGGTGGTTCTTCCCCGGGTCACGTTGCTGGGGGCGCTTTGCGACTACATAACTTCGAGGTCGGGAGAAGACTTCCAACCTATGAACGCCAACTTTGGCCTGTTACCTTTGCTTGATGCCCGTATCCGGGACAGAAGAAAGCGTTACCTGGCCTACGCCCAGCGGTCCCTGGCGGAACTCGAACATTTTTTGGCAAACTTGCAGGATTGATGCCATACCGGAGGGTGAATTTTGCTGGGCGAAGGTCCTGTGGTGTGATAATATCAATACAATAAAGGGAGTAACTGGAGGTATTACTGTGCTTCTGCCGTACATAGACATGTTCATCAGTCACCTCAGAGCCGAGAAGGGGTCTGCAGCGATGACGCAGATAAGCTACCGGACAGACCTGTATCAATTCCTTGCTCACCTGGCTGCTTTGCACGAGCTGCCGGTACAGGAGTTGGGCAAAGAGGTAATCACTCACCGTGCCGTGCGTGAATATCTGGCTGACATGCAGGAACGGGGTTTGAGCCGGGCTACCATGGCCAGGAAGCTGGCTGCCATCAGGTCTTTCGTAAAGTATCTATGCCGGGAGCTGGTTTTCGATAGCAACCCTATCGCCACGGTAGCGACTCCCAAACAGGAAAAGAAGCTCCCCCGGTTTCTATATCCCCGTGAGGTCGAAATGCTGTTGGAGGCTCCGGACAATACCGACGTCCTGGGAATTCGTGATCGGGCCATGCTGGAGTTGTTATACGCTACCGGCATCAGGGTCAGTGAACTGGTGTCATTGGACCTGGCGCATATGGATAACAGCCAAAGCCTGTTAAGGGTATTGGGTAAAGGTAACAAGGAAAGAGTGGTTCCGGTAGGTGAACAAGCTGTGAATGCCCTGAATCGTTACCTGCTGGCCAGCCGGCCGGTATTGATTGCCAGAAACCGGCGCGAGGAAAAAGCTCTTTTCTTGAACAAGTTCGGGTCACGGTTATCGGGCAGGAGCATACGGAATATAATTAATAAGTACGTTGACGAAATAGCGTTAAACCAAAAAGTTAGTCCCCACACCCTCAGGCATACTTTCGCCACCCACCTGTTAAACGGCGGGGCGGACTTGCGTTCCGTGCAGGAGATGCTGGGGCATGTCAAACTATCCACCACTCAGGTGTACACCCATGTTACCAACGACCGGTTAAAGACCGTCCATAATGAGTCCTTTCCCCGGAGGTGATGAGGTGTTTCACGGAACCACTATCATCGCAGTGAAGAAGAATGGTAAGGTGGCAGTTGCCGGTGACGGGCAGGTGACCTTTGGGCAAAACATCGTAATGAAAGCGCAGGCCCGTAAGGTGCGCCGGCTATACAACGGCCAGGTGCTGGCTGGTTTTGCCGGTTCGGTAGCCGATGCCATAACCCTGTTCGATAAATTCGAGGATAAGCTCAAGGAGAGTGGTGGGAACCTGACCCGGGCAGTAGTTGACGTGGTCAAGGAATGGCGGACGGACCGAATCTTGAGGCGCCTGGAGGCGCTGCTGGTTGTAGCCGACCGGGAGCGGCTGTTCCTGGTTTCGGGAAACGGGGAAGTAATAGAGCCGGATGATGATGTCATAGCCGTAGGTTCGGGTGGCCCGTATGCCCTGGCGGCGGCTCGTGCCCTGCTGAAGCATTCCCACCTTTCCTGCCGGGAAGTGGCCGAAGAGGCCCTGCGCATTGCTGCCGACATCTGTGTTTATACCAATAGCAACCTTACTGTCGAGGAATTGAAATAAAGAGGTGCTTTCTGTGGAAAATCTTACCCCGCGCGAAATAGTACAGGAACTGAACAGGTATGTAGTGGGGCAGGAGGCTGCCAAGAAAGCCGTGGCCATTGCCCTGAGAAACCGGTACCGGAGAAAGAGACTGCCGGCTGAGATTAGCGAGGAGATCTATCCCAAGAACATCATCATGATTGGCCCCACCGGGGTGGGCAAAACCGAGATCGCCCGGAGGTTGGCTAAACTTGTTAACGCCCCGTTTATCAAGGTGGAAGCCACCAAGTTTACCGAGGTGGGGTATGTGGGGCGTGATGTTGATGCTATGATCCGTGACCTGGTGGAAACCTCTATCCGCATGGTCAAGAACGAAAAAATGAGCCAGGTTGAAGATAAGGCCCGCAAGCTGGCTGAGGAAAGAATCGTGGATTACATGCTGCCCTGGCCGGTCAAGCAACGGACTACACCGACCAATCCTTTCGAGCTGCTGTTGGGAAGAGTTACCGCCGGTCCGGAAGCCCGGGATGAAGAAGATGATGCCGCGCGGCAGGATATCAAGCAGCAGCGTGAAATACTGGCTCGCAAGATATCCCGCCTGGAACTGGAGGATGATATAATCGAGATCGAAGTGGAGGAAAAACCGGTTTCTTTCCTGGAGATAATCTCCGGAGCCGGGGTGGAGGAGATGGGTATCAATCTCCAGGATATGCTGGGTGGTATGGTGCCGCGGGCCAAGAAGAAAAGAAAGGTTACCGTGCGGGAGGCCCGCAACATATTGGCCAATGAGGAAGCCCAGAAACTTATAGACATGGACGAGGTGAACCGGGAAGCCCTCGAACGGGCGGAAAGCTCAGGTATTATTTTCCTGGACGAGATAGACAAAATTGCCGGGCGGGAAAACAGCTACGGTCCGGATGTATCCCGGGGGGGCGTCCAGCGGGACATCCTGCCGATAGTGGAGGGCTCCACAGTAGTCACCAAGTACGGGGCAGTTAAGACCGACCACATTCTTTTTATCGCCGCGGGTGCTTTCCATGTAGCCAAACCGTCGGATCTTATCCCTGAATTGCAGGGTCGTTTCCCCATTCGGGTAGAGCTGACCAGCTTGACCAAGGAAGACTTCAAGCGTATCCTTACCGAACCCGATAACTCTCTTATAAAGCAGTACGTGGCCCTCCTGTCTACCGAAGGAGTCAAGGTTATCTTCGACCTGAGTGCGATAGACTATATTGCCCAGGTTTCCTACGAGGTAAATGCCCGAACGGAAAACATCGGAGCCCGGAGGTTGCATACCATTTTGGAAAAGGTGCTTGAGGATCTACTGTTTGACGCACCGTATATGTCCGGCCAGGAGGTAATTATTGACCGGGAATACGTAGAGGCGCGGCTCGAGCAGATTGTCAGGGATGAGGACCTGAGCAGGTACATCTTGTAACACCTGAGTTAGGCGTAGAGGGGGATTGGGGCAGTGGGCAGTTCTTTATTGGCGAGGTCCAGGGAAATAGCCGGGCTTCTCCATATAACCGCTGGAAGTCCGGTCGATTTTCAAGAAATGGCTCGGGTTATAGCCAATACCCTGGAGTGCGGCGTATACATAGTGGGACGGCGCGGGCACATCATCGGTTACAGTTTCCTGGAAGACCCCGGGCCTCAGCCAGGCATCGAATCGATCCTGGGGTACGCCGAGAGATTCCCGGAGAGTTTCAACCAGGAGTTTCTTGGTCTCCAGGTAACCCGGGCGAACTTACACATGGAACGGCGCTGTATCTTTAATGTGGAGGGGATATCCTGCAGCTGCCAGGGTAAGATATTCTCCATTGTTCCAATTTTCGGCGGGGCAAGAAGGATAGGGACTCTAGTTCTTTATCGCGAGCGTGAGTTTACTGAGGAGGAACTGGTACTGGCCGAGTACGGGGCACTGGTTATTGCCAGCGAAGTAATGCGGATGCGTGGAGAGCGGATTGGGGATGAGGCACGCCAGAGGGCCTCGGTCAACGTTGCTCTCGGTACGCTTTCATTTTCGGAAAGGGAGGCTATCGAGCACATCCTGGCTGAACTCAACGCCCGGGAAGGTCTGCTGGTGGCCAGCCGGGTAGCCGACAGAGCAGGTATTACCCGTTCGGTTATTGCGAGTGCCCTGCGCAAACTGGAAAGTGCCGGGTTGATCCAGGCACGTTCACTGGGGATGAAAGGAACGTACATCAGGATTCTCAATGACAACCTGCTAGATGCCATAGGTAAGAATTAGAGAACAGGAAGTTAAAGAAACTGAAGATAAGTCTTTAAAAAACTAACCCAAAAGGGTTAGTTTTTTCTTCTTTTTCCAGAATTTCTAGCAGGAATCGTCCGAACAATATAGAATTTTGTAGAAAGGTCCGACAAGGTTGGGAGTGATTTCATGCTGGATGGTATTATCGGAAACAGAACCTTAAGTATCCTGGAAAAAGCTTTAGATGGTGCCTCACTGCGCCAGAAGGTGATAGCCAATAACCTGGCCAATGTGGATACGCCCGGATACAAGGCCATGGAAGTGACCTTCGAAGAACAGCTCGCGAGGGCCTGCCGCACCAACCGGGTAGGAGAGCAACTGCACACAAGTCATCCCCGCCATCTGCAGATAAATTCCGAGGAAAACGGAGGTGAACCCCGGATCACTGTCCTGGAAGGTAGCGTTATCAGGAATGACCGAAATAATGTGGACATAGACCGGGAGATGGCGCGTCTGGCCAAGAACACTATTTATTACGACACTGTCGCGCAGATCATGAATAACGAGTTCAGGCTGTTGCGAATGGCCATAAGCGAAGGGAGACGGTAATAATGCGATTTCTTAGCGCTATCGACACCAGTGCTAGCGGTATGACTGCGCAGAGGCTTAGAATGGATGTTATTGCCAACAACCTGGCCAATGTCAGTACGACCCGTACCTCGCAAGGGGGACCCTACCGGCGTCAGATGGTCATTTTCGAAGCACGGGTGCCGCAGGGACGCAGCTTCCAGGAGGTGCTGGCCGGGGAGCTTGATAGTGGTGCCGGGGTCAGGGTTAAAGAAATCCGCGAAGACAATTCTCCCTTTAAGAGGGTATATGACCCTTCTCACCCTGATGCGGGCGAGGACGGGTATGTCAGCATGCCTAACGTGAACGTGGTATCGGAAATGATTGATATGATCTCGGCCACCCGTGCCTACGAGGCCAACGTGACCTGCCTGAACGCTACCAAGAGCATGGCCACGAAGGCCTTGGAAATTGGCCGTTAGGAGTGAGTGAGCGCCCATGAAAGTTGACAGTGTGTCCCTAAACGGCCTCAGACCTTTACAACCGCCGTCCTGGGCGGTAAGCTCCGGAGAGGGGGCCCGGCCTGCGGGAGAAAAAGACTTTAGTGATTACCTGCAGGATGCCTTGCGCCAGGTGGACGGGCTGCAGAAGGAGGCCCAACGGTCGGCGCTGGACGTAGCTACCGGGCAGGAAAGCGACGTCCACAAGACAATGGTTGCTTATGAAAAGGCCATGCTAGCCCTACAGCTTACCATAGAAATCAGAAATAAAATCGTGGAAGCTTATCAAGAGATCATGAGGATACAGATGTAACTCAGTAACTAGAAAAATGGAGAATACAGTATGAATGATTTCCTGGCTGGGCTGCGGCAATGGTGGGAGAACGCGAGAACCAGATGGAATAAACTGACCCTGAATCAAAAGGTTATTTTAAGTGCTGCTGTACTGTTACTGGTGGTTACGGCTGGCATGCTCGTCTCCAATCAGGTCAGGGTGAACTACGAACCATTGTATACCCAGCTGGCGGTCGAAGATGCCGCAGCTATCACCGACAAGCTGGACGCCGCCAAGATTCCATACCGGCTGGCCGATGAAGGCAGCACTATACTGGTACCTGCCGGGCAAAAATACCGGACCCGGTTGATGCTGGCTGGGGAAGGGTTGCCACGCGGGGTGGCTGGCCTGGAAATGTTCCAAAATATTCAATTCGGGGAAACCGAGACCGACAAGCGCGTCAAGTACCTGGCCGCACTGCAAGGAGAACTGGTGAGGACCATCCAGAGCCTGGACAAGATTGAGGCGGCCCGGGTGCACCTGGTTATCCCCGAGCCAAGTCTGTACTCCGAGGAGGAAAACCCCCCCACCGCATCGGTGATGGTCAAGGTGAAGCCGGGGCGGCAATTGGACAGGAAAGAGATACTGGGGATGGTCAATCTGGTGGCCAACAGCGTGGAAGGACTTAAACCGGAAAACGTGGCCATCGTTGACCAGTACAGTAACCTGCTTTCTTTCGATTTACCCAGTGCCGGTTCTCTGGACGGAGCCGAGATGTCTTCGCAGCAAATGGCCATCAAACGGCAGTTCGAGAGGGAGAAGCAACAGGCGATCCAGAGCATGCTTGACGCTACCCTGGGGCCGGGCAAATCGGTAGTGAGGGTGAGTGCGGAACTTAATTTTGACGAGGTGGAGCGGTTCCAACAGGACTTTGATCCTGAGCAGCGGGTGGTCATAAGTAAACATAGCCTGGAGGAGACCAGTACCAGTACCACGCCAACAGCATCCGCTTCCCCCGGGGTGGATACCAATGTCCCTACTTATGCGGGAGCCGAGGGGCAGGGACAGGGCTCCTCAACGTTCGAGAAAACGGAAAGCACTGTCAATTATGAGGGGGACAAGGTAGAAACCAAGACCAGAGTGGCCCCGGGGGCGGTAAAAAGACTAACCGTGGCCGTGCTGGTGGACCAGAGTTTTGCCGGGAAAAGGGATGACATCAGAGAAGCGGTGATAAACGCCAGCGGGGCGGACGAAAACCGGAACGACAGTGTTTCGGTCAATTTCATGCAGTTTAGACAAAAAATGGAGGAACCCCTTGCTCCCACTCCTGGCTGGACCGACAAGTATAAAGTTCTCCTGGGTGCGGGGGTGCTGGTACTTGCCTTGGTCGTGACCTGGTTACTGGCCAGGCGTAAAGCGCGTGGCAAGGAAGAAGAGGAAGGGTTTGACATGCTGGTGGACGAGGCAATACCGGTAGAACTCCTGGTAGAAAGGGAGCTAACCCCCGAAGAGAAGGAAAAGCAAAGGATGCGGGAGGAAATAAACAAGCTGGTCGACACCAACCCGGAGGATGTAGCCCAGCTAATTAGAACCTGGATGTTGGACGAGAAGAGGTGAAGCTGTGGCGCGAAAAGTTTTGAACGGAAGACAAAAAGCCGCCAACTTTCTGATATTCTTGGGACCGGAAAGGTCATCAAGGATATTTAAGCACCTCAATGAAAGCGAGATCGAGCAACTCACGCTGGAAATCGCCAACGTCAGAAAGGTATCCGGGGACCAGGCGGACGAGATCTTCAAGGAATTTTACCAGATGGCCCTGGCCAGCCAGTATATCGCCCAGGGGGGCATTGATTACGCCCGCGAGGTACTGGAAAAGGCTCTGGGAGGGGAAAAGGCCATGGAGATAATATCCCGGATATCAGCTTCTTTGCAGGTGCGACCGTTTGACTTTGCCAGAAAGACTGAACCTTCCCAGTTGCTCAACTTCATTCAGTCAGAACACCCGCAGACGATAGCCCTAGTACTGGCCTACCTGGAACCGGAGAAATCGTCTATAATCCTGTCCGCCTTGCCGCCGGAAAGACAGTCCGAGGTAGCCCGGAGGATCGCGCGTATGGATAACACCTCCCCGGAGGCAGTTAAAGAAGTGGAAAGGGTACTGGAAAAGAAATTGTCCTCAGTAATACCCCAGGAGGTAAGCGAGGCCGGTGGCGTAAAGTCGCTGGTGGAAATACTGAACCGGGTCGACCGGGCCACCGAGAAGACTATTATGGAAGCCCTTGAGGTACAGGAGCCCGAACTGGCTGAGGAAGTCAAGCGCTTGATGTTTGTGTTCGAAGATATTGTCACCATCGACGACCGGTCCATCCAAAGGATACTGCGGGAAGTCGAATCGCATGACCTGGGCCTGGCTCTCAAAGGTGCCAGTGAAGAGGTTTCTGCCAAGATTTTCGGGAACATGTCGAAGCGGGCTGCAGAAATGCTGCGCGAGGACATAGAGTTTATGGGACCTGTACGCCTGCGGGATGTAGAGGAAGCCCAGCAGCGGATTGTCAATATTATCCGCAAACTGGAGGAAGCCGGGGAGATAGTAGTGGCCCGTGGCGGAGGGGATGAGATAATTGTCTAGGATTATCAAGGCTGATAACCTGATTGTCAGCCAACCCAAGCTGTTGGCCACACTGCTGGTCGGCAAGGGGGGCAAGGAAGAATTCCTGCTCTCTCCGGTTTCCCGGGATGATATCCGGGATGTAGAAAAAGTCAGGGCCGAGGTTGACAGCATCATCAAGGAAACCGAGCAGATGGTGCTGGACATCCTGGAGCAGGCCAGGGCTGAAGCCTCGCATATCATCGAGGACGCCAGGGACGAGGCCCAGGAGATCAGAACTCAGGTCAGGGTAGAGGCAGAACAGATCAGGAACAAGGCCAGGGAGTCCGGGTACAAGGAAGGTTTGCAGAAAGCTTATCAGGAGACAGAGGACCGTCGCAAGCGGGCGCTTGCAGAATGTGACAAGATGCTGGAGGAAGCTAAAAAGGAAAAGGAAGCCATTATTCGTTCAGCGGAAGGGGATATTGTACGCCTGGCCCTGGCGGTTGCCGAAAAGATTGTAGAGAAGGAAATTCAGCAAGATACCGATATAACTATTAACCTGGTCCGCAATGTTCTATCCATGGTGGGAGATGCGCAAGCCGTCAAGCTCCGGGTAAGTCCGGAGGAATTTGAACGGTTGGCGGCGGAACGTGACAAGCTCACCGGTGCGGACCAGAACATAGGCGAACTCCACCTGCAACCGCACAGCGGTATCAAACCGGGGGGCCTCATACTTGACAGTGAAGTTGGGACCATCGATGCCCGGGTGGAAACCCGGTTGCAGAATATAGCAGACGCTCTGCTGGGGGAAGGATAGGTTATGACCGGCCGGGCGGGTTGCAGATTCCATGTTGATGATTATCTCAGGCGCTTACACAACGTCACTTCCTATACCTTCAAAGGGAAGATATCCCAGGTGGTGGGACTGACCATAGAGTCTGACGGTCCCCGGGCGAGCTTGGGGGAGTTGTGCGTGGTCAGGAACTCGCATAGTAACAGTTGTCTCCCGTGCGAGGTTGTAGGGTTCCGGGGTAACACCACCCTGTTGATGCCCCTGGGTGAACTGGAGGGAGTAGGTCCCGGTAGTGAAATTGTGGCCACCGGGCGTTCCCTGAGTGTAAAAGTGGGACTTAAGCTGGTCGGCCGCGTTCTGAACGGGTTGGGGGAACCTATGGACAATAAGGGGCCTCTGCAGGCGGAAAAAGTTTACCCGGTCATGAATCTGCCGCCGGCCCCGCTCGAACGCCGGCGGATCAGTGAAGTATTGTCGGTGGGGGTAAGGGCCATCGATGGTCTAAACACCATCGGTAAGGGGCAGAGAGTAGGCATTCTGGCCGGCAGCGGTGTGGGGAAGAGTACTCTTCTGGGCATGATAGCCCGCAACACCAGTGCTGATATAAATGTAATTGCTCTGATAGGGGAAAGAGGCCGGGAGGTCAGAGAGTTTTTGGAAAGAGACCTGGGGGAAGAGGGGCTTAAACGTTCCGTGGTAGTGGTAGCAACTTCTGACCAACCAGCGCTGGTTCGTTTGAAAGGAGCGTTTGTAGCCACTTCCATTGCTGAATTCTTCAGAGATCTTGGCTATGATGTCCTGCTCCTGATGGATTCTCTTACCCGTTTTGCGCTGGCCCAAAGGGAAGTAGGCCTAGCCATAGGTGAGCCGCCGACTACTCGCGGTTTTACGCCTTCAGTCTTTGCCCTGTTGCCCAAACTCCTGGAAAGGGCTGGGACTTCGGCAGAGGGTAGCATTACCGGTCTTTACGCCGTACTGGTGGAAGGAGACGACATGAATGAGCCAATCACCGATGCGGTCCGGGGTATCGTTGATGGGCATATCGTCCTTAGCCGCGAGCTGGCCTCGCTAAACCATTACCCGGCCATTGATGTTCTGCAGAGCGTCAGCCGGGTGATGCCGGACATCGTAACCAGGCAACACCTGGATGATGCCAACCGGTTTCGCAGCATACTGGCTACCTATACGGATGCCAGGGATCTAATAGACATCGGGGCCTACCGCCAGGGCTCCAACCCCAGGATAGATGAAGCTATTTCCTTATTCGGCCAGTGTGAGGGTTTTCTCCGCCAGGGAGTTTACGAGAAGGTGGGCTATGAGACTATTGTCGAACACCTGTCGCGGGCTATTCGGGCAGGTTAAGAGGTGAAGATATGAAAAGGTTCACCTTTAGGTTACAGACCAAGCTGGATATCACCGTGAAACAGGAGAAACTGGCCAGGCAGGAACTGGCTGACCGGCAACGGGAATATCAACGCCAGGTTGCCCGTCTGCAGGAGCTTCAGCAGAAGCTGGAAGCACTGTTTGCCAAGGTGCGGGGAAAGAACCTGCAGGTTATCACAATCGATGAGGTGCTTTTGGTAAACCAGTATGTGCCGGTCATGAAGGATAGAATCAGCTGCCAGACGGAGAGGGTAGCCCGTGCCGAGACAGAGATGGGGCAGGCCCGGGAGCACCTGCATCAGCTCATGAAGGAAAGAAAGGCCCTGGAGAAGCTGAGGGTGAAGGCCTGGGAGAAATACCGGTTGGAGTTCCTGCAGCAGGAGCAGGCAGGGCTCGATGAAGTAGCCATGACCCGATACTGGAAGCGCAGTCACCAATAGCGGGTCATACTTACCCGGAAAACATCCAGAAAACGCAGACCCTCATGCCTCGGGACTCATTTGGAGGTTTCAGGGTGGCACCAGCTAAGGCATCGGATTAGTTTGTTATTAGAAATGGTCAGGTGAGGTGGGTGGGGTTGGGAAAAGGCTTGAAAACCCTGATATTCGTACTTCTCGGGTTGGGTTTAGTAGCGGGAATAGCGTTCGGCCTGTTGTATTTCGGAATCATGCCGGTTCCGGGATCGTGGCGGAATATCCCGGTGTTGGGCAGCCTGGGGCAAGATAAGGGTATGTCCCCGCTGGAAGTTAAGAACAATACCCTGCAACGTGTTGTCCAAAGTAAGAACAGCGAGATCAAGCGGTTGCGGGAGGATTTGAAGAAAGCGGAAGCGGCGCGCCAGGAGGCGCAAAACCGGCAGGCCCAACTGGAGAAGGAATTGCAGGAGTTACGACAAACCGGGGATACCGCGGCGGTGGAGCAGAAAATCTTCAAGCAACTAGCGGGGTATTATTCAGCCATAAAACCCAAGAACGCAGCGGCGGTGTTTGAAAAACTCGATGATGAGACGGTTATCGGCATCTTGCAGAACATGGATGCCGAGAGTGCGGCCCGAGTAATAGCAGCTATGCAACCCGAGCGGGCTGCAACCATAACCCGGAAAATGCTCCGGGTAGCGGAGCCGTAAGGTCCACAAACTTAGCCTGCATGACTATAAGCTTCACAATTTCAAGACTGACCCTACAGTTTACCAATGAAGGGAGGTGATGTATTTGAGCTGTAGTGGAACCATGGTTCTGGCCCTTGCTGGTCCCGATAAGGTTAACCCGCACCGGGGCACTGTCCGGCGGGTCCAGTCCGGGGAGGGGAGGTCACCCGGGAAGGATACTTTTGCCACTGTCTTGAAGCGAGTCAATTGTAGCCGGGCACATCCCCAATACCCGGGCCGGGGCGTCGCAGACGGGGGAGAGGAAGCAGCAATCATCGGCAAAGCTGGTGGGACCGGTCCGGCTACCCCGGAGTATGAGCCTGGTGAAGCCGTACCGGTGGAACTTGCGGCCTCCGTTGTTCCGGGAGCCGAATCTCTGGCAGGCCGGGGGGCAGAGGAGGGTACGGGTTGCCCACAGGCGCCTTCCCTTGTGGCCGGGGTGATTCAGATGGTGGTGGTTGCGCAAGCCCCGGTTAGTTCGGAGGTCCGGGCAACTGGGGAGACTGCCCAACCTGCCGTAACCGGTGCTGCGGTTTCCGGCCTGGTATTATCCAGTGGTGGTCAGCCAGCTGCTGAAGGAGTCCCGGCCGAGGGTGCTGCTGCACCACCAAAATCAACCCCGGAAGTAACCGGGGTTCAGGTAACGGCCCTGAAAAGAGGTGAAAAGTCACCTGAGGCGGGCAGTTCCCGGGAAGGCCAGGGGATACCAACCGGGGTTGAAGCTCCTACGGTGAAAGGTGGCGAGGACCAGAGAAAGCTTACTGGTCTACTGAAGGCTAACCCTGAGCCTGAAAGTAGGGGGGGCGAAGCACATGCCGCTCAGGAAACACCCAACCGGCCTGGTAGCATGGTAGTGGCTCAGGAGAACGGTGGGCAGGACAGAATCACAGATGTAAAGAAGCTGATCGACTTTGAGAACCATCGCAGCAGGGGATCCAAGCTAACTGGCGCCGGCGAGACACAGAAACCCGGGGATGATACGGTTCAGGTGGCGATGGTGGAGAGAAATGCAGAGGCCAACCAGGTTGCGGGGCTAAAGGAATCCAAACCTTTCGTGTCCTCCCGCCTCCAGGTCGATACCGGTTGGCTGCTGGATCAGGTGGTCAAGAAGTGTGACCTGCTGGTAAGGGATAATCTTTCCGAGATGAAGATGGTGCTCAAACCGGAGTTCCTGGGCAGGTTGACCATCAAGATTGCGGTAGAAGACAACCTGGTAACCGCGAGGTTCGTGGCGGAGAGCGCCTACACCCGACAACTTCTGGAGGCCAGTCTGCCCGAACTCAAGACTTCCCTGGAAGCAAACGGTATCAAGCTTGACCGGGCCGAAGTCGCTGTTGCACACCATTCCGGCCAGGGCTTGCAGGGACAACCTGATTTCCGGGGATACTCCACCCCTTCCCAGCACGGTAAACCCTCCTCCTGCCAGGTGGGATACGGAGGGGGGGAGCCGGTAGCGGAACCAAGGACGGATGCGCCCGGTTCCCGGTCCGGGTGGGCAGGTGCAGTGGACTACTTGGTATAAGGAGGTGACATGATGCAGACCGGTGCGGTAACCGGCAATGAAAGCGGAACTTCGTTGGGTCAAGCCGTTAACCAAAAGATTTTGGGCAAAGACGATTTCTTTAAACTGCTTATTACCGAGCTCAAGTATCAGGACCCGCTGGAACCCATGAAGGACAGGGAATTCATAGCGCAGATGGCCAGTTTTAGTTCGCTGGAGCAAATGCAAAACATGAATAAGAACTTCGAGAGTTTTACCAATTCCCTTACTGCGCTTACTGATAAGCTAATGAGTGGCAGTTACATGCAGCAAGCCATATCGCTTATCGGTAAAGAGGTTGAGTTTGCCGGTGACGATGGAACGCTCAGCGGCAGGGTGGAATCGGTGGTTATGGAAAACGGTATTCCCAAGCTGGTGATAGGAGAGCAGCGCGTGGACCTGTCAGGAGTGTTGTCTATCCGTATTCCACCGACGAAGGTGGAAGACACCACGGCCACGGATAACGGGACCACGTAAGGTGCCACGCAGGAGGAGGACAATTCCCATGACTTCTAAAGTGCTGTTCCCGGAACCGATCCGGCCGGTGGCCCCTGATAACAAAGGCTTGCGGTCGCCGGACAAGAACTCAGCGGTTTTCGGGGATATATTGGCCCAAAAACTTAAATCCAGCCAGGTAAAGTTTTCCCAGCATGCCCAGCAGCGGCTCAGAACTCGCAACATAGAACTGTCGGAGGCCGATATCGAAAAGCTCAACCTGGCTGCGGCCAAGGCCCGGGAAAAAGGGGCCCGGGAATCACTGGTTCTCCTGGACCGGTTGGCCCTGGTGGTCAGTATAAAGAATAATACGGTTATTACCGCGGTTGATGAAGAGAATCTGAAGGAGAACGTGTTTACCAATATCGACAGCGCGGTCATCATGTAGGGCTGGGCCTCTGCGAGGGAGCCCTCGAGCGCGGAACGATTGAAGCGCTTACGAACGATGGCGAAAGGAGGTCACATCAGTATGATGCGTTCTATGTACGCAGGGGTTTCCGGTTTACGAACCCACCAGCTGCGTATGGATGTTATAGGCAACAACATTGCGAATGTTAATACCGTAGGCTTTAAAAAGAGCCGGGCGGTTTTTAAGGATGCCTTATACCAGGCTATTCGGGGGGGCTCTGCTCCCACCGGTGCCAGGG
>JAAYAC010000108.1 GCA_012719535.1 Syntrophomonadaceae bacterium
CCCCTACCCCGCCTCCAGGATCCTGGGAGAACTCTTAACGTAGGTATACAACATGACCTTACCCCCCCAGAGGTTGGCAACATACCGAAGGGTCTCCAGGGCATAGGTTAAATCCAGGTCGCGGCCGTCGTACTCATGCTCCAACACCAGCATGCGGGAGGAAACTGACATTTCCTTGACCTTGATGACCGGTACGGCTCCCATCCCCGCAATGGTGGCAAGAGTGTCGCGAATATTCTTCCACCCTTTTTCATCGGAGATTTCCGTTACGACATAATCGTTCTGTCTCTTGTGATATTCGAAGAGATTCATTTCCTGGCACAATTCCCGGGTAAGGTAGCGGCGAATAAACGATTGGTCCCTCTCCGTCTCACGCACTTTGAAAACAAACCCCGAATCATCATGGTTTTTCTTCGCCAGGTCCGCAAACATCATGAATCCCAGGTAATAAGGATTAATATTCCCGGTAAATGGCCTCACCACCAGGTTATGTCTTTTCAGAAACTCCAGGTGCAGTCCTTGGGGCAGTTCCAGTTTGTTGAGCAGGTGGTAATGCCAGTAGCTGGCCCAGCCTTCATTCATTATCTTGGTTTCTATCTGAGGGATGAAGTAGATAGTCTCTTCACTTACTATGTTGATAATGTCTTTTTCCCATTCCTCAAGGTTCCCATACTCGGCGATAAAACCGAGTACGTCTTCTTCAGGTTCCAGCGGTATCTTGTGGAGATCCGGTACCGGCTGCTCGCGGCGGATCTCGAGCAGGTGGTGCTCGCCCCGGGGCCGGTTCATGCCCTCGAGCAAACGCTTTTTCTGTTCCTTGCGAGTCAGTCTCTTTTCCCCAATCACCCTGGCCGTCTGGTACCGTATGCTATGAGCCGCGTCCAAAACCCGCTCCACCTTCTCGTAGCCTATACTCGGGTCGTGAACATAACTGCGGACACGCTGGGCGTGGTTTTTGAACATTTCCAACGCCAGTTCGGCTCGCGTCCCTTCACGAAAAAGACGGTTGTTCTTGAAGAAATCGTTGTGCGCGTAGACGTGGGCCATGGTGAGGATCTGCAGGAGCAGGGTGTTGTCCTTCATTAAGTAGGCAATGCACGGGTTGGAATTAATCACCATTTCATAAGGCAGCCCGACCAGGTTGTACCTGTAGAAAGTTTTACGGCGCTCAAAGGCCTTCCCGAAGCTCCAGTGCGGGTAGCGGGCCGGCATGCCCAGGTAGGCCTCATAGTTCAGCATATCCTCGTAGCTGCAGATCTCAAACTCCTGCGGGTAGAAATCGAGCCCCTCGCGGGCAGCCAGCTCTTCGATTCTTTCATTCCATTCCTGGAGTTCCTTGACGGTAAAATCACTCACGGCTGGTCTTCATCCTCCCCCCGGATGCGCCGTTCCGCCTCCATGAGCTGCCGGAAAGCGGGCCAGACATCATCTTTATTGGCCATTCTAACCATCACAAAATTCTGGTTCTTGATCCTGGCCTTGTATTCGCTTCTCATGGTGCTACCGGTCCAGGAGGAACTGATTTCCCCGTAGCCGAACAGGTTGCACACCTCACACAGCTTGATCGCCAGTTCCACCGCCCGGTTCTTGTCTTCCACCCAGTTGTCCCCGTCGCTGCAATGGAAGGCATAGATGTTCCAGAGTTCCGTGTCGTACCTTTGCCGGATTATTTCCAGGGCCTTCTGGTACCCGCTACTGATGAGAGTGCCACCCGATTCGCCCTTGTGGAAGAATTCATCCTCGTTAACTTCTTTACCGGTAGTGGTATGAGCTATGAACACAACCTCCACGTTCGCGTACTTGTACCTTACAAACTGGTAGAGCAGGAAAAAAAAACTGCGGGCTAGGTACTTCTTGTTTTGATACATGGAACCCGACGTATCCATGATGCAGATAACCACCGCGTTGGACTCCTTGCGTATATCCGGCTTTACCCGGTGGTACCTGAGGTCTTCCTCGCGAAAAGGAAACCGGTCCTCCAGGGGGTCCAGTTGTTCTTCCCGGATGGTGCGCAGGGTGGCTTGTTTGCGTTTCAGCCTCTCAATCATGGACTTCTTCCTGGCCAGTCGTGGTGGGATACCTTTGCGCTGAATACCCCACCGCCGAGTGGAACGTTCTGATACTATTTCGGTAAACCGCTTGCGTTCCAGGTAGGGCAAATCCAGGTCCTCGAAAAGATAATGGGCCAGTTCCTCGATGGTGATTTCGGTCTCATAGATATCCTCGCCTTCCTGGTTGCCGGCGCCCGGCGCGCCTTGCTGCCCTCGTTCCGCACCACGGCCAACTCGTTGCCCCCTTTGTTCGCTGCCTGTCCCTGAACCTACACCCGGCTGGTTTTCCCCATAGATGAACTGGTATTCCTTTATTCCGCGAATGGGAATGCGTATTTTTTTATCTTTGCTCTGCCCGATAATGCTCTCTTCGGCAATTATAGACCCTACGTTTTTCTTGATCGCGTCCTCCACCAGTTGTTTGTGGCGGCGCCGGTCCTCGGCGGAACGATCCCGGCCTCCGCTGCTGTGCTCGCGAAAGATAGCCACCGTCCACCACCCGCCTAATCCTTCCAGAGATTGTTGGCCGCGTACTTCAGTATCACGTTGCAGCAGTGGTCACAGTAGCCGTTCCTTTTCATCTCTTCCACCATGGCGTCGAACTTCTTGCTTTGCTCTTTGTCTCTAACTTTGGCCTGGGTGATTACCCGGGACAACTCTTTGACCGAAAGGGTCAGCTTTCTCTCGATAGCTTCTTTGAGCGGCTCGTAGCTCTTGTAGTCGATCTTACCCCCGCTGCGCAATACAGAAAACATATAGGCGGTCACATCCTGGCGGAATCCCTTGGCGGCAGTCCCGCTCAGGCCGATCTGGCCTTCGATGGATTCGAGGAATTTTTCATCCGGATCGAGCTCTTCCCCGGTGTTCGGGTCCTTGAGCCGGGTTTTGTTAACATACGCTTCGGCATGGTCCAGATAGTTGTTAAAAAGGGTTTCCGCCTGTTCCTGGTAACCGTGGATGAAGGAGCGCGTGATCTCCTTCTCCAGGATGGAGTTATATTCCTTGCGGATAGTATCCTGTAACATGCCCAGGTATCGTTTTTTCTCGTCATCAGCTATGTCCAGGCTTTTCACCGCCCTCACCAGGGATTCCAGAATAGAGATAGGGTTCACACAGTGGTGTTCCGACTCGGAAAGAGCGTTATCCAACGCCTTCATGATAAAGCGGGTGGAAATCCCGGTCATGCCCTCCCGGGGAGCTTCATCCCGCAGCTCCTGGATGTCGACCTTCCTGCTTACTCCCTTTTCCACGATTTCTTCGCCGTTGTAGATCCTTAACTTGGTTAACAGGTCTACCTTGGGGGTAGGTGTGAGCCGGGTCATAATGGCAAACATCGAGGCCACTTCGAGGGTATGGGGAGCAATATGGGCGTCGAAATTGCTTCTTTTCAGAATTTTCTCGTAGATCTTCATCTCTTCGCTCAATTCCAGGCAATAGGGGACCTCGATCTTAACAATCCGGTCCAGGATAGCCTCATTGGTATGGTCCGATTTGAACTTATTCCATTCCGCTTCGTTGGAATGCGCCAGGATGATGCCATCAAAGTAAATCATGGCTCCTTTGCCGGGGGATGGTATGGACTTCTCCTGGGTGGCGGTTATAATGGTATGCAGGTATTCCACATCGTTCTTGAATATCTCAATAAACTCCACCAGGCCGCGGTTGCCCACGTTAAAGGCTCCATTCAACGATAACACCCGGGGATCATCTTCCGGGTACAAGTCCATCTTGGATATATCCACCAACCCCACCAGTACCGAAGTGTCCTGGTTGTTCGGATCCACCGGAGGTACTACTGCCACCCCTTTGCGACCGCGGATGGAAAAATCAGCGCTAACTACCGGGAATTTTTCGTATTCCCCCTTATACTCGTGGATCAAGCGGTAACGGCAGATGGGACACAGGTCACCTTCAATTTTTACCTTTAGCAACTCCTCAAAACTGGGACGCAAGTGCTTGGGAATCAGATGAAGCGGTTCTTCCCTCATGGGACATCCCTGCAACGCAAAAACCGGCTCGCTCTCTTCCAGTGCCCGCTTGAGAGCTTCGGCAAGCGAGGATTTCCCCGACCCCACCGGCCCCACCAGGTAAAGAACCTGCCTGGCCTCTTCCCCTTTCATGGCGGCCGAGTGAAAATAGCGCACAATCTGCATGATGGTTCTTGCAATGCCAAAAAAATCGTTCCTGAAGAAGTTGTATATTCTGATAACGTCGTTGCCATAAATCCTGCGCAACCGGGGGTTTTCTTCCGTCCTTATAACCTCCACCCCTTGCTTGGTTATGAGATCGTACATCCTTTCATGAGCAAGCATGGTAACCTTCGGGTTTTCCTGGACAATCTTCAGGTAGTCCAACAAGGTTCCCTCGAAGTATTCGTACTTCCTTTCCTGGCGATCTCTGTCGATCAGGCCTTGAAAATCTATACCATTCACTGGCATTCTCCTCCTTCACCCCCTCCGGCGCTTCCAGCCCTGCGGACGGCTTCGCCCATTTCCAGGTAAAGAACTACTCCGGACCTATCCCCTGCGACAGGCCGTTACCTATATATATGCGGAGGCAGAAGGCAAATTTCCCCGGCGACAAGGAGAAAACCGTTCCTTGTCATGAGCGGATGATAGAACCTTCCTTTACCCAGTTGCATATTATTTATGCAAGAGTGGAAAAGGAGGGGTGGTTAATGGTGATACGAACGGGGTATAACAACCGCGTCCCCATTGGCGGCAATGACCAGAAAGGGATAAGAAATGGCATCGTTAACGGAATTAGGCAAAACCAGGAGCACGAACATGGTAAACCCATGTGGTGTGCGGACCAATCACCATACCCGGAGGTGGTGGTGGAAACCCCCAACAAGTTTTACGCACAGTTATTGATGGAAGACCACGCCGGATTGGTCAGCGAAACATCGGCCATTATGCAGTATCTATACCATCATAATGTTTTGAAAGAGGATTATCCGGATGTGGCAGAACTTCTGGAATGTATCAGTATGGTAGAAATGACCCATATGGAGCTCCTGGCTGAAGCAATCATCAAACTTGGGGGTAAGCCAAAGTTCGGCACCAAAACGACTCAGGGCATCCTATGGTGGCGGGGTGACTTTATATACTACGGTACCGGTATCTGTGATATGCTGGTCGCAGACATACAGGGCGAAAAAGGCGCCATTGCCCAGTATCAGAAGCACATTGATGCGATAGACGACAAGCACATTAAGAAGCTTTTGTACAGGATAATCAACGATGAAAAGGAACACATCAAATACCTGACCGAGAAGGTAAACAAGTACTGCAAGAAGAAGTAAATGGGAAATAAATCAACCCCACTCCCTAAAACCAGGACTGGGGTGATTTTGTTTAGTTGTGTTTGACCCGGAGCAATCTCATACCGTTGAGAGTCACCAGGAGTGAGCTTCCCATATCTCCTGCCACTGCCAGCCACAAGGTCAACCAACCGGGGATAACCAGAGATAATATCAGTCCTTTGATGGCCAGGGAAAGCACAGTATTCTGCTTGATAACGGCCAGGGTTTTGCGGCTCAGTTTAATGGTGTAGGGCAGCTTGGCAAGGTCATCGGCCATTAAGGCTATATCCGCCGTTTCCAGGGCGGTATCGGTCCCCGCCGCGCCCATGGCGATACCTACCGTCGACATCGCCATGGCCGGGGCATCATTAACCCCGTCCCCCACCATCGCCACTTTGGTGTGTTCGGTCAGAAGATGCTTGATGGCATCGACCTTGTCCTCCGGTAACAGGTCGGCTTTGAATTCGTCAACCCCTGCCTTACGGGCGATAGTGCTTGCCGTCCGTTCGTTATCTCCGGTCAGCATAACAATTTTCTTGATGCCCACCTGCTTCAACTTCTCGATTGTCTCATGGATATTGCCGCGGAGGACGTCGGCTACTGCGACCAGCCCCAGCATGTTCCCGCCGTCTCCCAGCACCATTACGCTCTTGCCCTCGACCTGGAGTCTCTCGATATCATCCTTGGCTTCAGCCAGAGAAATTCCCAGCTCGGTAAAGAAGCGCACGTTACCAATATAGTAACGGTGGCCATCAATATCACCCTGGGCCCCTTGGCCGGGAACAGATTGAAAATTGCTAACAGCCGGTATATTCAAGCCGAGTTCTTCTGCGTGTGTAGCTATTGCTGCACCCAGGGGGTGTTCCGAGCGCGACTCAATTGCCGCAGCAATGGCGAGCATTTCCTTCTCGTTCATGGCACTCAGTGGAATAACATCGGTTACCCTTGGTTCTCCCCGGGTCAGTGTCCCGGTCTTATCAAAAGCGATTACGGAAAGCGCTCCGACTTCCTCCAGATAGGCCCCCCCCTTGATCAAGACCCCGTTTCGCGCGGCGCTGCCAATAGCCGAAACGATGGAAACCGGAGTAGAGATAACTAACGCACAGGGGCAGGCAACCAGCAGCATCGCCAAGGCCTCATAAAACCATTTGTGGAAGGGCTGGTTAAACCCTAACGGGGGTACTACCGCAACTAGAACCGCCGCAGCAATAACTGCCGGGGTATAGTAACGCGCAAACCTGTCTACAAACTGCTGTGACGGAGCGCGCTGGCCCTGGGCTTCTTCCACCAGGTGAATGATTCTTGACATCGTGTTGTCCCCGGCCAACTTGGTAACTTCAACCTCTAGAGAGCCCCGTTCATTGATAGTCCCGGCATATACCTCATCCCCCTCTTGTTTTTCCACCGGTAAAGATTCGCCGGTTATGGGGGCCTGGTTAACAGATGATACTCCCTTTAGTACCCTACCGTCCATGGGTATCCGCTCCCCGGGGCGCACAATAACGATATCGCCAACCCGAATTTCATCGACCGGCAGCACCTTTTCAAGCCCGTCGCGGCGTACCAAGGCTTCGTTGGGGGTTAATTCCATCAATGCTTTAATCGAATTCCTGGTCTTATCGAGAGTATAACCCTGCAAGGCATTGCCCAGGGAGAACAGAAAAACCACCACGGCACCTTCTTCGAACTGGCCGATAGCCACGGCTCCAATGGCGGCAATGGTCATTAAGGCGTTCATGTCCAGCTCGCGGGCATTAACCAGCATCAACCACCCGCTTCGGGCCGGCAGGTAGCCGCCTAGCAAAATTCCAATTACATATATTGGATGTACGAGTGCATCAGGCATACCCAATCGGCTCAGGGTGATGGCCAGCATGAGTATTATTCCGGAAATGACGGTAGGCAACGCGTATTTATTTGTTTTCCAGAGGGAAGCACCAGGTTGGGCCTTTACCCCTACCCCTTCCACCTGCCCGGCATAGCCCATTGCCTCTACGGCCGCTACAATTTCCGAAAGCGGCCCGCTGTGGGTAACATACAGCTTGGACGCGCCTAAGTTCACATTAGCCGCCTCCACCCCGGGAATTCTCCTGAGCTGTTTTTCCAGCTTGGCCGCGCAGTCCGCGCAATCTAGCCCGGCTATGCGGAGCGTGGTGGTATGGGACGCTGCTGAAAAGGTCCTGCTCGGGTACTTCTCTTCCTGCGCTTCATATCCCAGGTCACGAACCTTGGCGATTACCTGTTCAACCCCGACCCTGGTGGGGTCATAATCATAACTGAGTTTACCCGTAGTAAACACAACCGTTGCTTTGAGTACACCGGGCATCTGCCCGACCGCCTTCTCCACCCTGGCCGCGCAGTCGGGACAGTCCATACCCTTTATCTGAAGTCTACCGGAAAAAACCAGGTCCGAGATTATAATTGCTTCTCTCACAGCCTTCTCCTCCATTACTTAGGCAAAAAGGAGCGTGTTGGACAACCGCCAGTAGCCCTTCCGCGAACGGCTTATCAGACTAGCCCAGTCTGCGGGTATTCCCAGGGAACCCAAGTTCTTTCAGCTGGTTCTGGGTTTCTGCCAACGGTTCCTGCTTGCCTTGTTTTCGTAACCCTCCCGGTATCATCCCTACCTGCTCCAGAATACATGTTGCCCAATCTGCGGCTGCAATTTTGGGCACCCATGCCGCCCCGCCACCACCGGCAGGAACATGAACATACGCGCTTAACATATAAGCGTGACACAGAACCGTCCCCTTGTCACACTTTTTACTCGGTGACATGTTCGAGACCTTGCTCGAATAGCCTTTCCACGTGCTTGTCGGCCAGGGAATAATACAGCATCTTACCTTCCCGCCGAAACTTAACCAGCTGCTGGGTGCGGAGAATTCTTAACTGGTGGGAGACCGCAGATTCCGACGCGCCAATGACCGCTGCCAGGTCACAGACGCATAACTCTTTTTTCATCAGGGCAAACAGCAGTTTGACCCGGGTTGGGTCCCCCAGCGTCTTAAAGATCTCTGCCAGTGACCGGCTTGTATCTTCTGTGATCATCTCCCTCCGCACTTCGTTTACGCTTTCTTCATGAATACAGATGACTTCACAAAGGTCCACCATTTCTCGCTCCATGCCTGGTTTCCCCCTTAACCGGACTACAGGATGTTCTTCAACGGAATCTTACAATATATGGACATATGAACAATCACTCATATGTTAAGTTCAGCTTAGCCTCTTTCGGGACGATTGTCAACGGAATCTTAGAGGTTTAATTCACGTCTTCATTACGTAAGTTCTTCCCCATGAGCCGCCTTGGCTAACCGGCGAGCAAATCAATGTGCCTAATGCGGGAAAACTCTATTGTATGGTATATTAACCTGGGGGGGTTGGGAAAGGCAGCAAGTTGTGGTACGGGTTTTCCCAAAGAAACTGGTAGGGCCCCCTGACGGCGGGCAAGGTACCATGCGATGTGCTATTATATCGTTATTAACAGGTAACCGGGGGAATGTCACCATGGAAATAGATATGAAGCTGCGGAAACTTGAAGACTTGATACGGCCTATGCAGAACGTGCTTGTCGGGTTTTCGGGTGGGGTCGACAGTACATTCCTTCTCAAGGTATGTGTCGATGTCCTGGGACCCGACCAGGTTGTCGCCGTTACTACCCACTCAGAAGTGAATACGGAGAAGGAAACCGGTGAGGCCGTCAAGCTGGCGAGAATCATCCAGGCGCAACACCTGGTCCTACCAATGTCCGACCTCGATAATGAAATATTCGCCAGCAATCCTCCCGACCGCTGTTATTATTGCAAGAAACATCGCTACACTGCTCTCTTGCGGCTGGCTCGAGAGAAAGGAATCAACCATGTTCTCGACGGCTCCAATCATTCCGACCTCGCCGACTACCGGCCGGGAACCAGAGCTCTAAAAGAATTGGGCATCCGTACTCCTTTGCAGGAAGCAATGTTAACCAAAGAGGAAATCCGCGAGCTATCCCGTCAATTGCAGCTCCCCACCTGGAATCAGCCGGCCCGGGCTTGCCTGGCCTCCAGGGTTCCTTATGGTACCAGGATTACCTCCTCCGCCCTTCAGCAGATTGCCCGGGCCGAAGAGGTTTTGCGCAACCAGGGTTTTCTACAGTGTCGTGTACGGCACCACGGGCCAGTGGCCCGTATCGAGGTCCCTCGGGCCGAATTCGCGCACTTGATGGAAGATAACAGTCTGGCGACTGTTGTCACAGGTATCAAGGCGGCTGGTTATCATTATGTCACTCTGGACCTTGAAGGATACCGCACGGGTAGCTTAAATGAACTGTTGAGGGATAACCAATGAGCTGGGAAATTGTGTAATGGCAGTCCGGCGGTTGTCTTAGGCTAGTATCAGTAACCGCTGCGCCTGAACCTAACCAGTAGTTCAGGTCCCAGTGAAGCGTTACATTCCCCACCCTTCACGTGGTACCGCAACAGCTTGCCGGGATATTGAAAGCGACGACCAACAGCTTAACGGTACCGAAATCCTTTCCCTCGTCCCATCGCCCAACCCGGGAAAGCCCATTTTGGCTTATCTGTAGCGTAATCTTCTCCCGGCCCCGTCAATCCATCCCACCCACTGGCATTTCACCCGACAGGCTCATGTTAATCATTCCAAACGGTTATAGTACCGGCACGCTGCTAGCCGCTAACGGCGCATGCTGAGAGCGTTTACAGGGAACCAACCTGAGAACAACTCCGTTGACTCGAACCCAAGTCCTGACTAGAATAAAAACGTACATAATGTGTGCTTTCTCTGTCATAACTTTTAGTTATAATTCCAGGATAGCGGTTCTGGAGGACCATGGCTAAAACCAGCTCTAGCGGAAGCACCGGGCTATCCCACATATGGAGAGCTTCGTTAAGCGGTTTGACAAAATTCATAAATAGCAGTTAGGGAAACCAGAAGGAGCGCGAGAAGCATGCTGGTAGCCGGTGTTGATGTAGGATCCGTAGCAACCAAGGTAGTCATTATAGATGACAACAGGCTGTTAACGCTCATAACCCCGACCGGGTGGAGTCCCCGCCAGGCAGGTCAGGAGGCCTACGCTCAGTTGTTAAGCGAAGCCGGCTACACTGGCGACCAGGTCGACTATGTGGTAGGAACCGGGTACGGTCGCATATCTATACCCTTTGCCAACAAGACGGTAACCGAGATAACCTGTCACGCCCGCGGAGCATCATACCTGTCACCCGGAAGCAACCTGGTTATTGACGTTGGCGGGCAGGACAGCAAAATAATCAAGATTGACAGCGACGGGCGGGTGCTTGATTTTGTCATGAATGACAAGTGTGCCGCCGGCACGGGACGCTTCTTACAGGTCATAGCTGCCGCCCTGGGAGTTGATGTGAGTGAGCTGGCCGAGTTATCCGCGGGCCAGTCGCCAATTACCTTGAACAGCATGTGCACGGTTTTTGCCGAGTCGGAAGTAATCGGGCTGCTGGCAGAAGGCAGGACCAAGGGGGAAATCGTGGCCGGACTTCATTCATCCATAGCCCGCCGCATCGCCAACATGGCACAGCGTTTGGGAGTGACAGGTCAGGTTGCTTTCACGGGCGGGGTAGCCAGGAATGAAGCAGTCAGGCAAAGCCTGCAGGAACAGCTTGGAGTTCCGGTGGTGGTCCCGAAAGATTGCCAGCTGGCCGGAGCTATAGGTGCCGCTTTGATCGCTCGTGAAGCCATCTTGAGATAAGGTAAACAGAGCTAATTATTATTTATTATGGGGAGGCGGAGATGTAATGGCTGATTATCGTCAAATGTGGACCGACCTGGGCATGGATCTGGAAAAGCATGACCTGTTGTGCGAGGCGCTCCCTGATGCCTTCGCGGGCGTATTTCTCGCCCAGGAAAACCGTCCCGAGGGTATGGACTATTTCAACTTTGTGGTGGCCGAGATTCACGGGGTAAGACCGGCCGAACTGGTTGAACACCAGAAGAATGGCGGGAAGGTATTTGGTACATTCTGTGTTTATGTGCCCGATGAGGTGGTATTCGCGGCCGGAGGTATTGCGACCGGGTTATGCGGAGGCTCGCAGTTCTGGGTGCCCGGCGGTGAAAAAGTGCTGCCCGCCAACACCTGTCCCCTCATCAAGGCCTCGGTGGGGGCGCGCCTTGACAAAACCTGCCCCTTTTTCCGCATTGCTGACATGTTTATCGGGGAAACCACCTGCGACGGCAAGAAAAAAGCCTGGGAAATACTGAACCAGGATGTGCCTGTATATGTAATGGACCTGCCGCAGATGAAGCGGGAAAAGGACATTGCCGCCTGGGAGGATGAAATCAGGCTATTCATACAAAAAATCGAGGCAGTAACCGGAAACAAAATAACCCCGCAAGCCCTGGCCGATAACATCAAGCTCATCAACGCAAAGCGCAAGGCGCTGATCCGGCTCTACAACACGCGCAAGAATACGCCGGTGCCTATCAGCGGCAAAGACGCTCTCCTGATTACCCAGATAGCTTTTTATGATGATCCAGCGCGCTTTGCCGCCCAGACGAACGCCCTGTGTGAGGAGCTGGAACAAAGGATAGCCAGAGGGGAAGGAGTCTTCCCGGCCGACGCCCCCCGCATCATGGTTACCGGAAGCCCCATGGCCATTCCCAACTGGAAACTCCACCACATAGTCGAAACCAGCGGCGCTGCAGTGGTGGTTGAGGAGTCGTGTACAGGGGTCCGGTACTTCGAGAATCTGGTCGATGAAAGCCCGTCAACACTGGAAGAACAGGTACGGGCCCTGGCCGAGCGCTATATGAAGATCAACTGCGCCTGTTTTACCCCTAATACAGGTAGAATAGACGATATCCTCCGCCTGGTTAAAGAATACCGGGTCGATGGCGTCATCGATTGCAGCTTGCAGTTCTGTGAACTGTATTCCACGGAAGGTTACCTGGTACAACAAGCTCTTAAGGAAGCGGGTATTCCAGTGATGCATATAGAGACCGATTACAGCGAGCAGGACTTCGAGCAGATTAGAACCCGAGTAGAAGCCTTTCTGGAGATGTTAGGAAAGTAGGGTGTACCTTGTCTCAAGCGGAAATCTACGATTACTATGTCCTGTTTCCCAACCACCACGAAGGGCTGCGTTTGCAGAAGGAGCTTAAGGCAGCGGGGATCAAATGCACTATTGCCCCTACCCCGCGCGAAGCCAGCAGTTTCTGCGGTATATCCCTGCGCATCACGGAAGAGGACCTGGAACCTGTTAAACAGATGATAGAAAGACACAGTATCAAAGTAGACGGTATAGCCCGCATCCGCCGCAAGGCCGCCATATGGAACAAGTCGTGCTGATACCGCTATGAAAAATGGAACCACAGATGTACACGGATGGACACCCATACTTAAATTTGGATTCACGCTGATGGACGCTGATAAATTCTCAAAACTAATGATTATGGATACAGCTGGCATGTTCATCCTCTAGTGGTCACCCCGCCAGGGGTCATGAAGGATCTGTTCAGAAAAGAAGTTTTCTTTGGAGGTGTATAAGTACCTGGAAACGAGGGGGAACTGAATGACCATGAATGTTATCTATATGGACAATGCCGCTACTTCCTGGCCCAAGCCGGAAGCCGTCTATCAAGCGGTCGATCACTTTAACCGTAAAATGGGGGCCAATCCCGGACGCGGCAGCAACCATAAAACCCTGGAAGCAGGCCGGGTACTGCTCGAGACCCGCGAGGCTTTAGCAGAGCTTTTTAATGTCAAAGACAGTTCCCGCATTGTGTTCACCGCGAACGTGACCGAATCACTCAACCTTGGTCTGAAAGGTTTTCTCAACCCCGGTGACCACGTGGTTATAAGCGGCATGGAGCATAATGCCGTGGCCCGCCCGCTCAATACCCTGGAAAACTACGGGGTACAGGTTTCGGTAGTGCCATGTGATGCTGAGGGCAGCCTTGACCCTCATGATCTGGAACTGGTTCTTCGTGATAATACCCGTATGGTGTGCATGTTGCATGCCTCCAATGTTACCGGAACCATAATGCCGGTCGCCGAGGTCAGCAGAATAGCGCACCAACACGGGGCTGTCTTCATGGTCGACGCGGCCCAAACGGCCGGGGTACTTCCTATCGATGTGGAGGCGCAAGCTATAGACATGCTGGCCTTTACCGGACACAAAGGGCTGATGGGACCGCAGGGCACCGGAGGGCTGTATATCAGGCCGGACCTGGACATCCGTCCCCTGAAAGAGGGAGGAACCGGCTCGCTCTCCGAGCACGTTTATCAGCCCGGCTTCATGCCCGATAAGTTTGAGAGCGGAACTCCCAATACCCCGGGCATCGCCGGATTGGGAGCAGGAGTGAGATTCATCATGGAGACAGGGATAGAGCGTATTCGTCACCATGAACAAGAGCTAACCGACAGGTTAATAAGCGGCCTAAAAGAAATCAAGGGAGTCTCTTTATACGGGCCGGGCGACAGCCGGCGGCAGACGGCAGTAGTCTCCTTTAACATTACCGGCATGGACTGTGGCGAAGTAAGTTTACTTTTGGACCAGAAGTACGGTATAGTTACCCGCTCCGGCTTGCACTGCGCACCCATGGCCCACCAGACCGTAGGCACCCTCAAAAAAGGAACCTGCCGTTTGAGTCCCGGGTTCTTAAATACAAGGGAAGACATTGATGCTGTTATTCAAGCAGTGTATGAACTGGC
>JAAYAC010000109.1 GCA_012719535.1 Syntrophomonadaceae bacterium
ACCTCTCGTCCCTATACAGTGATGAGAGGTTTTTATGTATCTAGCCCTGAGCAGAGGAGGAAATACATGCAAGTCAGGTACAACTTCAAGGAAATCGAGCCAAAATGGCAGCAGTACTGGGAGGAAAACCGGTTTTACATTGTCACAGAAGATGAAAGCAAGCCCAAGTATTACGACCTGGAGATGTTTCCTTACCCGTCCGGGAACCTGCATATGGGACATGTGCGCAACTATGCCATCGGGGACGTGGTGGCCCGCTTCAAGACCATGAACGGCTTCAACGTGCTGCACCCCATGGGCTGGGATGCGTTTGGCCTGCCCGCCGAAAATGCCGCCATAAAACACGGCACGCCCCCTTCTGTTTGGACTGACGCCAACATAGCCAATATGAAACAGCAGCTCAAGTCCCTGGGTATCAGTTACGACTGGACCCGCGAGTTGGCGACCTGCAAACCGGATTACTACAAATTTACCCAATGGCTCTTCCTGAAGTTTTATGAAAGAGGTCTCGCCTACAAGAAAAAGGCGGCGGTAAACTGGTGCCCGTCCTGCGCCACCGTGCTGGCCAACGAACAGGTGGTGGATGGCGGGTGTGAACGATGTGGTACGCTGGTGGAAAAGAAATCGCTTGAGCAATGGTTCTTCAAGATAACCGATTACGCAGAGCGTCTGCTGCAAGACCTGGAACGGTTGCCCGGCTGGCCCGACAAGGTAAAAACGATGCAACGGAACTGGATCGGGCGCAGTGAGGGTTGTGAATTCACCCTGGCCATCGCTGGGACTGACGATACTATCTCGGTTTTTACCACCAGACCGGACACCGTTTTCGGGGTGACATACATGGTGCTCGCTCCGGAACACCCTCTGGTCGAGAAACTGACCCGGGGCACTCCTTACCAGCCAGCGGTCGATGAGTTCATTAACCGCATGAAATATTTGAACGAACTGGCCCGCACCTCCAGCGAAACCGAAAAGGAGGGGGTATTTACCGGGGCCTACGCCATCAATCCGGTTAACGGAGAAAAGGTTCCTATCTGGATTGCCAACTACGTTTTGATGGAATATGGTACCGGCGCCATCATGGCGGTTCCGGCCCATGACCAGCGGGATTTCGAGTTTGCCCGCAAGTACGGTATACCGGTTCGCGTGGTTATCCAACCCGATGGGGAACTACTCGATGGTGACCAGCTTTCCAGCGCCTATGAAGGGGACGGCCGCATGGTCAATTCTGGCGAGTTTAACGGGTTATCCAGTGAAGAAGGTAAACAGAAGGTCATCGCCTGGATGGAAGCCCGGAAAATTGGACGGGGTACGGTTAACTACCGACTGCGGGACTGGTTAATTTCCCGCCAGCGTTACTGGGGAGCCCCGATTCCGATTATCTATTGCGATGAATGTGGTACCCAGCCAGTTCCGTATGAGGATTTACCGGTACTGCTACCGCTGGATGTTGAATTTCGCCCTACCGGGGAGTCCCCGCTCAACTACGTGGACCAGTTCGTCAGGACAGCGTGCCCCAACTGCGGGCGACCAGCCAGGCGTGAAACCGATACCATGGATACCTTTGTCTGTTCTTCATGGTATTACATCCGCTACACCAGTCCTAGAGCGGCTGACAAGCCTTGGGACAAAAAAGCGGCGGATTACTGGCTGCCGGTCGACCAGTACATCGGAGGCGTGGAACATGCTATCTTACACTTGATGTACTCCCGCTTCTTCACCAAAGTCTTGTACGATATGGGACTGCTTTCGTGCGAGGAGCCATTCACCAACCTGCTTACCCAGGGCATGGTGCTGAAGGAAGGCTCTAAGATGTCAAAGTCAAGAGGAAATACCGTCAGTCCAGAAGATATAATCAATACCTATGGTGCCGACACGGCGCGGTTGTTTATTCTTTTCGCCTCGCCTCCGGAAAGGGATCTGGAGTGGAGTGACCAGGGTGTTGAGGGCTGTTACCGGTTCCTCAACCGCGTATGGCGCCTGGTGGGGGATTACGCCGACCAGGTTCGGAATGTGGAAGTTCCAGCCACCTTTGACAACCTGCCGGTAGCGGACAAGGAATTGCGTTACAAGACGCACTCCACCATAAAGAAGGTCAGCGAGGATGTCGAAAAGCGCTTCAATTTTAACACCGCTATCAGCTCCATCATGGAACTGGTCAATACTTTGTACCAGTACCGGGAGAATGCCGTACAGAACCTGGCAGTGGTCAAGGAGGCGCTTGACAATCTAATCCTGTTACTGTCTCCGTTTGCTCCCCACATCACCGAGGAGCTGTGGCGGGCTACCGGCCACCAGGAAAGCGTTCACCTGCAGCGCTGGCCCGGGTACGATGAAAAGGCCCTGGTTAAAGAAGAAATCGAGATCGTGGTACAGGTTAACGGTAAAGTCCGGGAGCGCGCCATGGTGCCGGCCAATGCCACCGGAAAAGAGCTGGAGAGTATAGCCCTGAGCCTGGACCGCATCAAGGAAGCAACCTCAGGCAAGACGGTGAGGAAAGTCATTACAGTTCCAGGTAAATTGGTCAACATCGTAGTGCAATGATAAGGTTGACCCCTGGAAGGAGGCTTGTTGTTGGCCGTAAGGCGGTCAACATTGTAGTGTAATGACAGAAAGGTTAAAGTTTGGAGTTTACGAGACTGCTTGGGGATGGATCGGGGTAGCAGGTTTCCAGGAATTGGTCCGAGCGGTAATCCTTCCTCTTTCCTCCCCTGAAGCGGTTGTTCGCGAATTACGCAAAAACACCGGCCTTGAACTGACACAGCATCAAGGCCGGTATTCTGCAGTTGGTACTCGATTACAACGCTATTTTGCAGGAGAACGAGTCAGTGACTGGGACATACCCGTCGACTTATCTCCGTATCCTCCTTTTACTTGCCGGGTCCTCCAATACACACTAACTATTCCGTACGGGCAAACGCGAACTTACGGGCAAGTGGCCGCCGCCCTGGGAAACCACCGGGCAACCCGGGCAGTAGGGCAGGCTCTCAGGCGCAATCTTTGTCCGATTCTCATCCCCTGCCATCGTGTGGTAGGAAAACTAGGTCTGGTAGGTTTCACCGCTCCCGGAGGGTTAGAAACAAAACAGGCCTTGCTCGACCTGGAATCCAGTCGATATAACAGGCCTTTATGAATAGAGGTTGCTCGAAGATGCATCATGGGATTAGGCTTGCATCATCAGTTTGCGGCACTTCAGCATACCACATCATTAGCACCCGTAGGAGCAAATTCTTAAAATTGGTTCTTTCGTTCTCCGAAAATGAAACCTGGTTTTCTGCCTGTCGTTATAGTTCACCCGCGGTCGCGGTCGCGGAAATTCTTATGCCGCCGCGCGGTTTTTGTACGACTGTTACCTTGCACCAAAACGGCTTACAAGCGGAGTAAACGTCTTGAGCTATCTGGCTTGCCAGGGCTTCGCAGAATACTCCTTCTTCGCGGAAGCTCCATAAGTACAGCTTAAGGCTCTTGCTCTCAATACAGTAATTATCAGGCGCGTACTCAATTACCACCGTTTCCCAGTCAGGCTGCCCGGTAACGGGGCACAGGCTGGTAACCTCGTCGCTGTCCATCACTACCCTGGTTACACCCGCTGGTTTAGGAAAGACTTCAAGCTGGCGACGCGGTTCCCGAACGTTCTTGCCCAGTGCTTGAAAATCAAATTGACTCATCTCATACCTCCAGGCTGAAGGGGTTGTATTTTACGCCATAATCGAATTGATCAAGGCCTTCCTTGGATTTTACCCATCTAACCAAAGCATAAGTTAGGGGTGTCGCAGCCACCTCGTAGCCCACTTTCCACAGGTACTGGGCCATCATCATCGTCAGCATCACAGCAGCAGGTACCACCCCTGCAAACGCAATGCCGATAAATAGCACTGTATCTATACCCTCCCCCACAATGGTTGACCCTATTGTTCTGGTCCAGAGCCACCGCCCCCCTGTAAGCAACTTCATCCTGGATAATATAACCGAGTTTGAAAACTCTCCCGCAAAATAGGCTACTAGAGAAGCTATGACAATTCTTGGGGTGAAACCCAGCACCGTGGCGTAGGCATCCTGGTTACTCCAGAATTCAGGATGAGGTAAGGACACAGTCACAAAGAATACGGTAGCCATAAAAGCGTTACACGCAAATCCAGCCCAAATTACGAGGCGAGAAAGCCTAAACCCATAAACCTCTGTCAATACATCGGCAAAGATATACGTCACTGGGAACAATATCACGGCGGCAGGAAGGACTATTCCGGATACCTGTATCAGCTTACCCGCAATGATATTCGAGATCAGCAGGCAGGTAACAAAGAAACAACCAAGCACTACGAACAATGGGGATACTTCTCTGTAATTGCCTTTAAGCATTCCCATACCTCCTTGTTTTGTTAAGGCGGGTTTCCGCGACCGCCAGATAAGTTGAGCTACCTCCATGGTAGGTGACCGATTGAATCTTAGCATGAAGACCGTTCTGCGTCAACGGACAATGTTAACCGGTGCCTTGTTTTCATGGTGGTAAGTACCTTTTTATTTCCTAGCGCCTCACACAAAAACCATAGGTTAAACCATAGGCTTCATAAACTAGACCTTAGAGAAGTGCGATACGGTGTTCGGGTAACCGTTTATGAGATAGGGGGGCCCCGTTGGGAGGTTTTTCGGTACCACCCAACGACAGACTGTATGAATAAGCTCTTATGCGTAGACCATGGGTCATTCGGCGGTTACCTTCCGTATTCCCGGGTTTTGTCCACTGCGTATTGATCCTGCCAGGTCCCGTATCTCCACTATGTAGATCGTCCTGTTTCTGGGGGCAGAAGATGACAAGGTAACCGGGCAGGTAAGGCGATTCACTTGGCCAGTTTTAAACGTGGACTGCATCTCATCGTAAATCCTGTCTGTAACAACCGCGACCAGTCTGCGTTCAGGGTAAGAGTGGAAGATATCCTTCAACATCCCGGTCTCAAAATAAGCCTGGGGTAACACTTTATAAGGCAGGCGACTTAGACCAAGTAGATATGGCAGCGGGTTGTTCTCCAGGGGTAATTTATCTTCAATCAATACTAAGGTGTTGTTGTCCCGGGATAATTCCTGCACAGTGGAAAGCACGCTTAGAGGCATACAGTTGGACTCGTTAGTCCCGGCCAACCTGGTACAGTAATCGTGGTAAGGTACCAACTGCAAGGTCACCAGCACGATGAACCCGGCGGCAACCGGGGCGAGCCAAGTCTTGGTCCCTCCCGCTCGTCGACCAACAATCATGAGTAGGTGAACTGCGCCACAGGCCACCAGCAATAAAGCACATATAATTACTGGCATTATGTATCGGGTGGATAGATAGAAGACATAGCGTTGATTCACCCACGGCATGATGGCGAATGCCCCTACCATTACCCAAAACGGTAAGCCTTTTCCCTTCCTCAGAGCCACATAACTGCCAAGGGTCAAAAAAACGACACAGCCGCGATAAAGGAAGGATGCTTAACGTAGTCCCAGAAATGAGGGTGGTCTGTGTAGGTAGAACCAACTGAACGAACCAATTCGGTAAGCATCTGCTCCAGGTTGCGTATGTAAGAGGTGAGGCCCGGGTGGGTTTCCAGGGCGTATGATTTGTGCCCTATCCAGCGGATACTCCCGCCGTAAGATACAATATTGTAGTAAACCATGTTGGCATACCCAGTTAAGAAGGTTAGAGCCGCTAGCACATACCATTTCAAGCCAATACCGGTCTCCCGCCGGAAGTGGGGCCGGAGAACGTATGCCACAGCCACCAGTAGGTAGATTATTACAGAGGAATGGGTTTGCAGGGTCGCTGCCCACAGCAGAGCCGCCACCATCAGCCGTTGTCCACTCTTCTGCTGCTCCGCGGCTATAGTAGCCATCAGGGCCAGGGTAAAGAAGAAAGGGGTAGTGCTATTAGCCCAGGCCATATGGGTTACCACGATATGCATACCATTCGTCATTAACAATCCGGCTGCCACCAGGCCAACCCAGCGTCCGTAGAGCATGGTGCCCAGACGGTAAACCAGGGCGACGGTTAGCGCCGAGGTTACGGCCACATAAAGGCGGGGCCAGTATATGCTGGGTCCGAGAAGCCGGAACAGGACGGCTAAAATGTAATTATGCAGGGCTCCGATGTCGTGGGCCATATTATGCAGGGGAAAAACTTTGCCCTGGCAGATGAGGTAGGCTAATTGAACCTCTTTTAGCTCATCTATGTATCGCGGAATACTCCACAGGTAAGGAATGCGAATTGCCAGGGCCGTAAAGAAAAGCACGATACTCACCAAAGCTTCCCGGAACCATTGGCCTCCCCCCGGAAGGCCATAGGTATTGACAACCAGCGCGGCTTTGATTCTTAGTACATCCCATACCATCTGCACCGGCGTGAGGATGCGATTAACGCGCGAACCTTTACAGTGTACCGCCCGCACTGGCACCTGAACAATGTCAAAGTGCAGCGCCCGCGCCAGGGCCAGTAATTCCACATCAAAGGCAAACCCCCGTAGTCGCTGGCGCCCAAATATTTCACCGGCAGCCTCCCGGTGAAAGCCTTTCAGTCCGCACTGTGTGTCATTAATACCGGGAAGCACCAGTGCCTGTACCAGGAGGTTAAAAGCGCGGCCACAGAAATGACGCCACCTGGACTCCTGGAGTAGACGCGTGCCCGGTGAAGCCTGCCGCTGGCCAATAACCACCTTATCACCCTCAAACAACCGTTCAGCCACCGCCACAATGTGTTCTTCCGTAAAGGTTTCGTCCGCGTCGGTGAAAATCAGGAATTCACCCCGGGCCGCGCATATACCCGTTCGCACGGCTAGGCCCTTCCCCGAGTTGACCCGGTAACCAGAGCAGCGGACGTGAGGAAACTGGGCGGCCACTGCTTGGACAGCAGCCAGGGTTTGGTCTGTGCTGCCGTCATCAACTACCACGATTTCAACCGGAAAATATCGAGGTAGTGAAAGAGCCAGCCGGTATAATCGTTTGGGTAATCTCTCCATTTCATTATAGGCTGGAATGATTACGGATACCAAACCGGGCACCCATTGCTCCTTACTAGGGACTAAAACCGGAGGGACAGGTTTAAAAACCCATTGGCGGTAGGTAATGAAATTCCACGCACTGGAAATTGCCGCGCCCAACAGCTTGCTTCCATTTAATATGAGATAGGCAGACACCGGCAACCAGTTAATCATTCTAGACGCAGCCGTGACTACTAGGCTGTTGATAATCATGCCCAGACCGGTGGCTACGACGAATCGTTTGGTCTGCCAGCTATACTCCTCATCCCCGGCCGCAAAGGTCCAGTTCCGGTTCCAAAAATAGCTATTGGTTGCGGCCAGGGTAATACCTAATAAATTGAACAATCCCACCCCTGGACCGTCATGTACACCGGTTACTGTGATCAATACGTTAAACAAGCCATAGTCGATCCAGGTATTTAATATACCGACAACCCCAAACTTGACAAGTTGTCCCCGCCACGTGCCCATTCATCTCACCCCTCCCAAAAACATATGGAACCACAGTCAGCCATAGATGCCCATCGATTACCTCGGTCAGAATGCCGGGTAGTTTAACCATAATCCGTTCCGACACAAAATATTTCCAGGATCGGGTTACCTGATGAGCAAGTTTCATAATCCAACGATGACCCCGACGGGTCATGAGGGCCGGTAATCGCGAATTCTACCGGCTAATATATTGTGCGCAATTACCGGGTCGGAAATGCACCATGAGCGGGGAGTAAGGGGGGATGTTTTTCCAGGGGATCCATCGTCCGAGGAGTTCGTTTTGCCGGATAAGACTCAGCATTATCGAACGCAAATAAGCGGAGCGAAGTTGAGTGGAATATTCGCGTATGGCGGCCGTTTTTATTCTTACTGCCTCCGGTGACAGGCAGAATATCTGCCACTGTTGGTCCATGCTTACCATAGATATTGGTGGCAAAAGTTTGTCCCGCGGGACCAGGATTTTCGGGTGGGGATAACACGGATGATGTACCAGGTAGCGGTAGGCGGCAATCTGTATTCGTCCCTTAGTTGAGGAAATTAGGATTCTCTCGGTCACACGTCCCAGAATAGCATGGTCAGGGTGGTGATCTCCGGGGTGCGGGTACAGAACTACCGCAGGATCAAAAACCTCAATCTCCTTGCACACCCGTTTTTCCAGCGAGCCAGCATAAAATTGAAGGTGGCCATCGGGATACTCCCAGAAGCGGAGCTGCGCTACGGGAACCCCCAGCAGCGCGGTAGCCCGGCGGAATTCCTGGTACCGCCTTGTCCGTAGAAAGTGTTTGTTGCCGTCAGTTACCAGGATAACATGTACTATCGCACCAGCCAGGCAAGCACTGTAAATATACCCGCCGGTAGCAATGGTCTCGTCATCGGGATGTGGAGATAGTACCAGCACTCGCTCCCCCGCCCGCGGCAATGGAATCCTCCTCAGCAGGTAAAACGCTGGCCCGGGTAGCACGCTAAAGGAATAAATATAAAGGAAATAAACCATAAGCACAACTATTGCAAGGCCTGTAAAAAAGAACTTGCATCGACTCATACCCCACCACCTTGTGCACTTTTGTCCCCCCGGGAGCTTCTTTCCAGCACTTCAACGGAGCAAGCCACGTGAAGGCCGGCAATTGTATGGCAATTGTATGTTTAAATCTTTGTTTAATAAGTTTACCCTGGTTGAAGGTTGTTAGCCATACGGATTCCTCCAGGCAGATTTCTATTTTCTTCCCTTTGACTATGTTTTCTGATGTTAACCCCTGTCGACCGTGGTTGCTATCCCCCCAAAAAAATAAGTGTGAACCCTGATTGCTCAGCATTCACACTTACTCGCCATGTTTCATGCCAGTTCACAAAAAAAGCGTGGTTATTCAGTTGCTACAGTATCATCAATGGTCATAATGAAGGCATAATACCCCGAAAGCCTAGCGTGCAGCTATCTCTATTTCCCTGGCGTCCCCCCAGAGTTTTTCGAGTTCATAATACTCTCTCTCTTGCTGCCGGAAAATGTGTACAATTACTGAACCATAATCGAGAATTACCCAGCGCCCTTCATTAAAACCTTCCCGCCTTAAAGGCCTGTACCCCTCTTCGAGCAGGAGGTCCTCGATGTTTTCCGCGATAACCTTGACTTGAATGGTACTTCTACCACTGGCTATAACAAAGTAATCGGCCAGCACTGTTACATCTCTAACATCCAATATCAAAACGTCAAAGGCTTTTTCTTCCAGAGTAATATCGGCAATTCGTTGTGCCAACTGCCACTCAGTCAATAATTCGCCCTCCTCAAACGGATGCACATCCCGGCTTAGCGGGATCCGGGAACGTGCCTATGCTGTCCACGTGCCTTGCAGGTACTTTTTTTATTATTTTACCACAGACGCTAACCGGTTGACAAAGCTCGCAGGAATCTATTTCTTACCCTGACAGTCTTCGGATGAATCAACCGGCCTCGTTCAAGGCAGTATCTTATCGTCAGGTCCATCCCGTACACCATAGCCCGGTCCAGGTTACGGCCCGCCAGGCAGGATAGCCTTTCTATACCAGGGTAGTCCCGCCCTGGCTCAATCATGTCCGCCAGAAAAATGATCTTGTCCAGCGTGGACATCTCGTAATCACCCAGGGTGTGTTTGCTAACCGCAGCTAGGATCTCCGCGTCGGTAATGCCAAGTTCTTTTTGCAGCAAATAAGCTCCCACCGGGGCGTGAAGCAGGTCCGGCACTGAAACCTCGATGTCATCGGTCAACAGGCCGTTTTCCCGGGCGATGGCGAGCAGCTCCGTGCCCGAAATCCCTTTGGCGTAGTCGTGAAGTATCCCGGCAAGGTATGCTTTCTCTTCGTCAGCTCCGAAACTGGCCGCCATTTCCCGCGCCACCCGGGCAACAGCTACAGAATGCTCGAAGCGCCGTTTAGATAGCTTGAATTTGATAATCTGCAACGCCTGTTTACTCTCCAGCAACGTTATCACCCCGGTAAAGGTTTTGCCGGCGGATGTATGCCTCCACCACTGGAGGGAGAAGGTACCTTACCGGCTTACCTGTGGCAAACCGGTGCCGTAAATCGGTGGAGGAAATGTCGAGCCCCGGCACCTCAATAATATGCAAGTTGCTCCAGAATTCGGCCGGCAAACCCTGTAAGCGTTCATCTCCCTCCACCACCTGGTACCCGGGGCGCACCGCGGCGATGAAACCACATAACCGGACCAGTTCGGCAGCTTCCTTCCAGGTCTTGATCTCCAGGAGTGCGTCCATTCCCAGGATAAAGCTCAGACTAACCCCTGGATACTTGGCCAAAAACCAGCGAATGGTGTCAACGGTGTAGGAGTACCCCGGCCTCTGCAACTCCAGGGGCGATATTTCGAAATACGGGTTATCCTCAATAGCCAGGCTAACCATTTCGTAACGGTAGTCACCCGGTAGTACCGATTCTCCCTCTTTGTGGGGAGGCCGGGCGGCGGGAACAAATATCACCCGGTCCAGGCCGCATTCGTACCGGGCACCTTCCGCCAACACCAGGTGCCCATAGTGAATAGGGTCAAATGTGCCTCCGAATATACCAATACGCTGCAACTGCCACCCTCCTGACTGCAGTCTAACCTAATTATGCCAAATCACCTGCCGGAAATCCAAGTAAATTGACTTTGGCAGGCAGAAAGATTATTTATAATGTTATAATGTGAAAAGATATCTTGAAAGGAACTACGCTCATGGACAGGGATATTACGCTCATATTTCACAACCAAGGCCTGCGCAGTTTCATCGAGGTTGACCTCTGTCCCGAGTGCCCGCGTGAGGATGACAAGGGGTGTTGCGGCTACTATTCGCCGGTCTTCTATCCTACTGACCTGGCCTACATCATGTTAACCAAACCCGGGCTGATCGACGATATCTTCAGACGACCTCACCTTACCATCCTCGACGCGTCGGTAACGGTGAACAGTTTCATAGACGTCGACGATGACGGCTACCGGTGCCAGTTTCACTCCCGCCAGGGTGGGTGCCAGCTACCTCTCAAATTGCGGGAGTCGGTGTGCCGCCATTTTGTCTGCCCCGGGATTGCCTGGTGGGAAGAAGTGTCCCTGCAATCATGGAAAGAGTTCTTTGACCGCCTGACAGATTATGAGATCGCAACCAACAACGAACTTGCCGGCACGCTCAAGGAACGCGGCCTTACCCTGAGGGAGCCCGGGCTCCGGCCTCTCTTTTTCGAAACCCTGGTACCCCTGTACCTGGACAGGATCCGCAACCTCCCCGAATTCATCACCCGACACCCCGCTCAGGAAAAGGTGGTACTGCGGAGAAGACTGGTCTTCGGCAAGGACTGGCGCCTGTAAAGAAAAAACGTTCGGCAGGAACGAAAGAACCAACCGGAAAATCAATTACGGAGGTGCCTTATGAACTGGAACCGTAACAGCAAGATACTGGACAACGTGCTGCAAGGCATCGGACTGACCCCCCTAATCAGGCTCAACCGCGTTACTGATGGCTTGAACCCCTTGATCGCAGTTAAGCTGGAATACACCAACCCCAGTGGCAGCCTCAAGGACCGGGTGGTTTATCAGATTGTGGAAGATGCTGAAAAACGCGGTGAACTGAAACCCGGTATGATTCTCATGGAAGGAACCACAGGGAATACGGGTATAGCCACCTGTATGGTGGGGGCAGTGAAGGGGTACAAAGTCATCATTGTTATGCCGGAAGGGATGAGTGAGGAAAGGAAGAAAACCATTAAGGCCTATGGTGCCGAACTGGTGCTAACCCCAGGAGCGGAAACCGACGTTGACTTGGTACTGGAAGAGTTGGAGCGACAGAAACAGAAATACCCCGGGCAGGTCTTCGAGGTTGGTCAATTTGTACGGGAACAGAACGTAGAAAGCCATTATGAGAATACCGGCCCGGAAGTCTGGGAGCAAACCGGAGGACAGGTTGACATCTTTATCATGTGCCAGGGTACCGGTGGGACCGTAACCGGTACCGCCAAATTCTTGAAGGAGAAAAACCCCGGCATCAAGGTCTTCATATCCGAGCCCAAAGAATCGCCTATTTTGTCCGAGGGCAAGATAGGGCAACACAAGGTCCAGGGCATCGCCGACGGTCTTATTCCCGAGATTCTTGATTTCCGTTACATCGATGGGATAATCCAGGTGCCTTCCCATGAGGCGCTGGCCATGGCCAAGGACCTGGCCAGCAAGGAAGGTATTTTCTGCGGCATATCATCCGGGTGTAATGTCGCAGCAGCGGTGAAAGCGGCCCGGAAATTCCCCGATGCCCGCTGTATCGTTACGGTTGTTAATGACAACGGCCTGCGCTACTTTTCCACCGAACTTTGCGGGGTACCGCGCACCCAACCACCGCTGAACCGCGAATATAAGGTGCCCGAGCAGGATTGGGAAAGGATCAAGTCGTTCAACCTGACCGTAATACCCTGAGCTTGCTTTGCTGTTTAAATAGGAGGGAACAGCCAAATGAGGATTGCCATGCTATCACCGATAGCCTGGAGAACCCCGCCCAGACACTACGGCCCCTGGGAGACAGTGGTTTCCCTCTTGACCGAAGGCCTGGTGAAGAGGGGCGTTGACGTAACCCTGTTTGCCACTGCAGATTCGATTACCAGTGCCAAATTGGCAGCCGTGTGTCCAAGGGGATACGAAGAAGACCGGAACATAGATGCCAAGGTCTGGGAATGCCTGCACATATCTGAGGTTTTCGAGCGGGCAGCTGAGTTCGATTTAATCCATAACCAGTTTGACTTCTTACCTTTGTCCTATGCGGGGCTGGTCGATACCCCCGTGGTCACTACCATTCATGGGTTTTCATCCCCGAAGATCCTACCGGTATACAGGAAGTATAATGGGAAGGTATTCTATGTCGCCATCAGCGATGCCGACAGGTCCCCCGAACTGGATTACATTGCCACCATTCACCATGGACTGGATTTGGGGGGCTTCACCTTTAACCCTGAACCAGAGAATTACCTGTTGTTCTTCGGGCGCATCCATCCCGACAAAGGCACCCGAGAAGCCATTGAGATCGCAAAAAGGGTGGGCAAGCGGCTGATCATCGCCGGGATCATTCAAGATGAAACATACTTTGAACGAGAGGTGATGCCCCACCTGGACGAAGCTACCGTCACCTATGTGGGCAGTGCCGGGCCCCGGGAAAGGGACCGGCTGCTGGGTGGAGCGCTGGCCCTGTTGCACCCGATAAGCTTCCAGGAGCCCTTCGGATTGTCGGTGATCGAGTCCATGGCTTGTGGCACCCCGGTGATAGCTTTCAACCGGGGGAGCATGCCCGAATTAATAATCAATGGCGTGAACGGCTTTCTAGTTTCCTCTGTAGAGGAAGCCTGTGAGGCAGTATCCAGTTTGGGCCACATAGACCGGCACCGCTGCCGGAGGCATGTGGAAGAAAACTTTACGGTCGACATAATGGTGGAAAAATACCTGGCGGTTTACCGCAAAATACTGGAAATAACCCGGTAACCCGGGTCAACTTGGAGGAAATACATGAACGAAGCATTCACTGGTACGGGAATAGTCAAGAGGTACAGGAAAAACCCGATCCTGACCAAAGCGGATGTCCCTTATCCCGTGGAAACAGTACACAACGCCGGCGTGGTCAGGTTTGAAAACCGTTATATCATGCTCTTTCGTTCCCACCTGCGCAACGGGCGTTCCATCATCGGTATGGCTGAAAGCCAGGACGGCCTCAACTTCAGCGTGCGCAGCCAGCCGTTTCTGGTGCCGGCCCAGAAAGGTTTTTTTGCCGAGTATGAGGAATTCGGCGTTGAAGATCCTCGTATTAACCTGGTGGAAGGGGAATTTTTGATTACCTATAGCGCCTATTCGCGTCACGGGGTCAGGATTGGGCTGGCCAGAACCCGGGATTTTGAAAACGTCGAGCGCATTGCACTGATAACTCAACCGGATTGCCGGAATGTGGTCATCTTTCCCGAAAAGTTCAACGGCCTGTATGCCAGGCTGGACAGACCTCATTCCCAGATAACCCCGTGGTCAATCTGGATCTCCTACTCCCCCGACCTCATCCACTGGGGAGGTTCCCGCATCCTCATCAAACCGGCACCGTACCACTGGGACGAGATGAAGATCGGTCCCGGTGCCCCACCCCTTAAGACGGAAAAAGGATGGCTAAACATCTTTCACGGCGTCTTTCCGACGATGGATGGCGCCATCTACCGGCTCGGAGTGGCCCTGCACCAGCTGGACGACCCGGCACGGGTAATCGGGGTGGCGGACGAGTGGATACTCCAGCCCGAAGATCCATGGGAAGTGACCGGCTACGTGCATAACGTGGTTTTCACCTGCGGGGCGGTACTGGAGCCGGACAGGATGGTCAGGATCTACTGGGGAGGAGCGGATTCGGTTATGTGTACCGGGCAGGCCAGTGTCGATGAGCTGGTAGAATTGTGTGTGAACAAACCGCGGCCACCCCTGTAGCCAAAACTTAAGGCGGGGCTCTTTGAACCCCGCCTTGGCTGTTAATACCACAATCCGGTCTTCCTTTTCCTGAAGAAAAGCAGATAGATTATCTCCAGAATCCCCACCGTGTTAATTACTACCAGCACGATATACCAACCCAGCTGGCTGTTGCGAGCAGCATGCCACAGGGCGATAGCCTTCCAAACTATGCTCCAGGCGATTAAAACGTACAATAGCACGGGATTGGCCTGAAGGGCCTGCGCCAGTGACGTAGCATCCATAACCGGACCTCCTTTTTAAGTGCAGCTACACATCACACCCGAAGCCATCGCTTCTTGTGCTCAGATTGTGCGCAAAAATATCAATTCAAGCCTGACCCCTGATCTGTCCGCTACCGAAGATGATGAACTTGGTGGTGGTCAGCTCCTCCAGGCCCATAGGCCCGCGGGCATGTAGCTTCTGGGTGCTGATGCCCATTTCCGCCCCGAAACCGAACTCGAAGCCGTCCGTAAAGCGGGTGGAGGCGTTGACAAACACGGCAGCGGCGTCCACCCCGGCCAGAAAACGACGGGCGTTGTCGTAGTTGCTGGTTATTATAGACTCGGTATGCATGGTACCATACCGGTGGATATGCTGCATGGCCTCCTCCAGGCTACCCACCACCCTGATAGCCAGGATAAGGTCCAGGTATTCAGTTTCCCAGTCCTCTTCTGTGGCCGGCTTGATATGCGGTAGGATCTGCCGGGCTTTCTTACAACCGCGCAACTCAACCCCCCGCTGAATTAGTTCCTCCGCCACCACCGGCAGGAAATCTGCGGCCACTTTTTCATGAACCAAGAGGGTTTCGGTGGCATTGCATACCGATGGCCGCTGGGTTTTGGCATTTACGGTAATCCGTACGGCCATCTCCAGGTCGGCAAACTCGTCCACGTAAGTATGACAGTTGCCCATACCCGTCATTATCACCGGAACAGACGCGTTTTCCTGTACCACTGCTTTCAGACCTTTGCCTCCCCGGGGAATCAGGACATCCAGGTACTCGTGCATTTTCATTAACTGAATGGCGTCTGCCCGGTCTTCACTGTCCACGAACTGGATAGCACCCTCAGGAATACCACAGGACTGAGCGGCAGTAGAGATGAGGCGGGCAATAGCCCGGTTGGAATTGATGGCCTCCTCACCCCCCCGCAGAATAATGGCGTTGCCGGTTTTTAAGCAGAGACTGGCGGCATCGGCGGTCACATTGGGGCGGGATTCGTAGATAATCCCGACGACTCCCAGAGGTACCCTCATCCGGCCAATTTCCAGGCCGTTGGGACGTCTCCACATGCGGGTAATCTCCCCCACCGGGTCAGGCAAGGCGGCTACGCTCTCCACCCCGGCGGCCATATCCTCAATGCGCGCCTCGGAAAGCAGCAGCCTGTCCAACAGGGCGGCGGTCAAACCCTGTTTTTTCCCGTTCTCCATGTCAATGGCGTTGGCGGCGAGAATCTCTTCACGGCCCTCCCGCAGGGCCCGCGCCATCGCAACCAGGGCATCGTTTTTCTGTGAGGCCGAGACGGTAGACAAGAACCGGGCCGCCTCCCGAGCTTTCTTGCCCTGTTCGAGCAACCGGTTATTCATCAGTGCGCACTCCCCTTTCCATACTTTTGTGGAAGCAAAAAGATCGTCCCCTTGCTTCCTTTTAATCGTACAGAGTAAGATTGTTGCGGTGAATTATCTCGTCATAGTCCTTGCTGCCCAGGATACGCTCAATCTGGGAGGTTTTCTTTCCGGCGATGAGAGCGATCTCCTCAGCCGCGTAGTTGGTAATGCCCCGGGCAAACTCCTTGCCGGCCGGAGAAATGAGGGAAACCACATTGCCCCGTTCAAAATCCCCCTCTACCCGGGTAACCCCACTGGGGAGCAGGCTCTTGCCCCGGAGGCGGATGGCTTCTTCCGCCCCCTCATCCACATAAACCTGCCCCTGGGAAGCACTGCCAAAGGCAATCCATTGCTTGCGGGCCTGCATTTTATTCTCCCGGGGAACAAAAAGGGTGCCTAGGCATTCTCCGGCCAGGATGCACCGAAGAACGTTCTTTTCGCTTCCATTGGCTATTACTAATGGTATACCCGCCGCCATCACCATACGAGCGGCCACCAGTTTGGTGTACATGCCCCCGCTGGCCAGCCTGGTACCACGGGTTCGCGACCGGTCCTCCATCTCCCCAGTTATCTCGTACACCTCGGGCAACCGGCGGGCAGCAGGATTCAATCGCGGGTCATCATCATACAGGCCGTCGATATCGGAGAGTATGATGAGCAGGTCGGCATCAACTAACCCGGCAACCAGGGCCGACAAGGTATCATTGTCACCAAACTTGATTTCATCGATGACCACGGTATCGTTTTCGTTGATTATCGGGATGACTCCCAGGCTCAGGAGGGTGAGCAGGGCGTTCCTCCCGTTCAGGTACCGCATCCTTTCCGTAAAATCATCCTTGGTAAGCAACACCTGCGCCACAGTCTTCCCGTACTCGGCAAAGAATTTTTCGTACATGTGCAGCAGGGTACCCTGACCCACGGCCGCCATGGCCTGTTTCATGGGTATGGTCCGGGGCGGTTCTTTGAGTCCGAACCTGCCCACTCCGACGCCAATAGCACCAGAGCTTACCAGCAGCAGTTCTTTCCCCTGGTTATGCAGGTCGGACATTTCTCGCGCCAGGTTTTCCATACGCAGGAGGTTGAGCTGTTCAGTCGGGTGGGTCAGGGTGCTGGTTCCCACCTTCACTACAATTCGTTTGCATTGGGTCAGGTTCTTTCTCTCCATACTGGCATCACCCCTAGCCCTTTACCACGTATGAGAAGATTGTACCATAGTCCGCCTACTCCATATACTCGAATTCAAAATCCTTGATCCTGACCAGGTCCCCGGGCCTGATACCGCGCTGCCGCAGGGCCTCCTCCAGGCCCATCCGGTCAATTATGTGCTGAAATCTCTCCAGAGCCTGGTCATTGTTCAGGTCGGTCATAGCTACCAGCTTCTCCAGCCTTTCCCCGCTGACCTCAAACACCCCGTCCACCACCTAGATGGTAAAAGGCTCTTCCTCCCGGTACTGGTGAATCACTCTGGTGATGTTAACCGGTTCTTGAACGGGCCACGTTTCGACAAGTTCGCACAGACGGTGCAAGAGGGTGTCCAGGCCAAGCCCGGTAACTGCCGAGATAGGAAATATCTCGTCTTCCGGCTGGGCCCGGCGTAGTTTTTCCAGGTTGGCCTGCGCCCCTGCGATGTCCATCTTGTTAGCGGCAATTATGCGGGGCCGACGGGCCAGCTTGGGGGCATACTCTTCCAGTTCCCTGGTCAGGGCCCGAAAAT
>JAAYAC010000110.1 GCA_012719535.1 Syntrophomonadaceae bacterium
AGTTGAACCCCTGGGAGTCTCCCCCGAGGAACTCCATTCCCAGGTTGGTACTTATGGGGTTCCCGAATTCGGTACCCGCTTTGTACGGCAGATGCTCGAGGTTACCCGTCCCCGGACCTTCGCGGAACTGGTCAGGATAAGAGGCCTTTCGCATGGAACTGATGTGTGGTTAAACAACGCCCAGGAACTCATCGAAAGTCAAACCGCCACCCTGAATGAGGTCATTGCCACCCGCGACGACATAATGACCTTTTTGATCCACCAGGGATTGGACAAGAAACAGGCCTTCAAGATAATGGAAAACGTAAGAAAGGGGAAAGGGCTGACCGGGGAAGACATACAGGTTATGGAAAGCTGCTCGGTGCCTTCCTGGTACACGAGTTCCTGCCAGAAGATCAAATACATGTTTCCCAAAGCGCATGCCGTAGCCTACGTGATGATGGCTTTCCGGATAGCCTACTACAAAGTGTACTATCACCGGGAATTTTACGCGGCGTTTTTCAGTGTAAGGGCTGAAGACTTTGATGCTGAATTAATTCTGGGGGGATATGAGGAAGTCAAAGGAAGAATAACGGAAATCGAAAAGATGGGCAACGGGGCTTCCCCCAAAGACAGGAAGCTGCTCCCGGTACTGGAGGTTGCCTTGGAGATGTATGCCCGCGGGTTCCGTTTCCTGCCCGTGGACCTTTACCGTTCTGAAGCTACGCGGTTCCTGGTATGTCCTGAGGGGCTGCTGTTGCCATTCTCAGCCCTGCCCAACGTTGGGGACAAGGCGGCGGAGAGCGTGGTTGCCGCCCGGGAGGAAGGCTCATTTGTTTCCGTGGAAGACCTGCAACGCCGGGCCGGAATCTCGCGCACCGTTATCGATATTCTCAAAAAGAGCGGCTGCCTGGATCCCCTTCCCGAAACCACCCAGCTCAGCCTCTTCGGGTAGCTGCTCGAAAGCCTTTATGCCGTGATTCCTCGCCGATGGTACATCCTGCTTTCCATAAAGGCGAAATATGGAGGTCTGCCAACCACCTTAATTTGAAGCTGATCAACGGGAAGGAATAGGTAGTGTCCCCTGAAATACACCTTTTAAAGAATGTCTTTCGGCATTGGGAATAAACTAATCCCTGTGTGCAAGCATTTGTAGTATAACGTTTGCAGCTAACCGGAAGAAAATCGACCTTTTTAGGGGGAACTGGCGCGGTAATAGACAGATGGGAAAAGAGGGTTCGATGCTTCCTATTCACGGCGCTTCTTGAAGGCGGGTTGTAGGGCGGCGGGTTGAAGGCGGCCGGGGTCTTTATTAACAGTGCTGTTACGGTATCCGTAAAAGAAATAGATAACCAGTCCGATGACTATCCACACCCCGAATCTTATCCAGGTCACCGGGGGTAGGTTGAGAGCCAGATATAGGGAAAACAGAGCTGAGGCGACCGGCAGGTAGGGGGAGAACGGGACCCGGAAGGGAAGGCTCTCAGGGGGTACCCTGCGTTCCAGCGCCAGTACCCCGACAGAAGTTGCGAAAAAAGCGGAAAGGGTGCCGATATTGGCCATCTGGGCCAGGGTCCTTACTGGCAGAAAAGAGGCTATCAGCGCCACAAACAGGCCCACCGCAGCAGTGATCAGGTAAGGGGTTTGAAAGCGGGGGTGCAGGCGGGCCAGTGAGCCGGGTATTAAGCCGTCGCGCGCCATGGCAAAGAATATCCGGCTTTGCGCAAAGGTCGTGGCCAGCAGGACGCTCGTTAAACCGGCCAGGGCACCGACAGATACTACCAGGGAGCCCCAGCGCAGCCCGCCTGACATCAGGGCCTTGGCTACCGGGGCGGCGGTGTTCAGTTGCCGGTAAGGCACTATTCCTGTCAAGATTAGACCTACGGCGATGTACAGGACGGTTGAGACTAAGAGGGATAAAATAATGCCGATGGGAAGATCGCGCCGCGGCTTCTTGACTTCCTCGGCGGCGGTGGAAACGGCGTCAAATCCTATGTAGGCAAAGAAGATCAAGGCTGCTCCCTGTACGGTACCCATGAATCCATAAGGCAGGAAGGGGCTCCAGTTAACCGGTTTTACCAGGCTGACGCCGACCAGGATGAAAAGAAGGATAACAGCCAGCTTAATTACTACCACAACACTGTTGAGGAGGGTACTTCCTTTAATCCCCCTGATGAGTAAGGAAGTTATGGCCAGGGTTATCAGGGTGGCGGGCAGGTTGATTAATCCTCCTTCCAGGGGGGAACTGGACAGCCATTTGGGAATTTGCAGGCCCAGTACTTGGACCAGGCTAGCGAAGTAGGCCGACCAGCCCACGGCGACTGCCCCGGCAGCGACCGCATATTCAAGGACCAGGTTCCAGCCGATAATCCAGGCCACAATCTCGCCCAGGGTGACATATGAATAGCTGTAAGCGCTGCCTGACACGGGGATGGCGGAGGCCATTTCCGCATAAACCAGGGCGGCCAGACCAGCTCCAATTCCCGAGATTAGAAAAGAAATAACTATGCCGGGACCGGTGTAATTGGCAGCTACCACGCCTGTGAGTACAAAGATACCTGACCCGATAATAGCCCCGATTCCCAGAGCAGTCAAATTCACAATTCCCAGCTGCCTGGCGAGTTTTTTCCCTTTGGCCTGGCTGTCTTCTACGGCCTTGCTCAAATCTTTTCTTCTGAGTATGTTCAACCTTGCCACCACCGGGAGACTTTTGCTATCAGTGTGCAGAATTCATTTCGGTTTTATGCAGAAGGTCGCGTAACAAAAATAGTTCAAGGCCTTGTATAAGCAAACGCGATTGTGATATACTTCTAGTGGAGCTGCGGGCTACATGACTAATGACGACTGTGGAAAAGAGTGGGTTGAACCCACTCTTTCATTTATTGCCAGTCGCTCAGTCATAGCGGCAGGTACGGTGTGAGCAAGTTCCAGGATAGTCTTCTGACTTGGACGGGGGTGATTCTTCTGAACCGGAGCGAGATCCTGGAAAAGGTTGAACCCTTGGTGGAAAACGAGCTGGCCACAAGGGGCATAGAGGTCGTAGACGTACAGTATAAGAACCAGCGCGGGCGCTGGGTTCTTCAGGTTTTCATCGACACACCTTCTGGTGTGGATCTGGATACGTGCCAGACGGCCAGCGAAATCGTGGGAAGTGCCCTGGATCGGGAGGATATTATTCCGAGCAGTTATGTACTGGAGGTGTCATCTCCCGGCCTGGACAGGGTATTAAAAAAGGACAAGGACTTTGAACGGTTCAAGGGTAGGAGAATCAAACTTAAGACTTACCAGGCTATTAACGGGCGGAAGAACTTCCAGGGAACCTTGTTGGGCCTGGAAAACGGGCAGATTAGGATTGATCTGGAGGGGAGTGTACTTGGTATTCCCAGGGAACTGGTGGTCCAGGTTCGGCTGGTAGCAGAGATTTAAGGGAGGCTAAGCGATGTCCGGCGAATTAATTCAGGCACTGGGTGAAATAGAAAAGGAAAGAGGAATCCCGAAAGAGGTTCTGATAGAGGCCATTGAGTCAGCACTGAAGACCGCATACAAGAAAAACTTTGGTTCAGCACAGAATGTTAATGTGGAGATGAATGCCGCTAGCGGAGAAGTCAGGGTTTTTGCCTGCAAGACCGTGGTGGAGCAGGTTAACGACGACCGGTTGGAGATATCCTTGGAGGCGGCCCGACAGGTTAACCCAGGGGTTCAACCGGGGGATGAGATAGAGATCGAGGTCACACCGGCAGACTTTGGCAGGATCGCTGCCCAGACTGCCAAACAAGTGGTGATACAGCGGTTGCGGGAGGCGGAAAGAACGCTTATCTTTCAAGAGTTTTCCGAGCGGGAGGGAGAGATTGTTACCGGAACCATTCAGAGGGTTGAACAGAGAATAGCCGTCGTTAATCTCGGCCGCACGGAGGCTATTATGCTGCCCCAGGACCAGATCCAGAACGAACAATACAAGCCTGGGCAAAGAATCAAGGCCTATATCAGCGAGGTAAAACGGACCGCCAAGGGACCACAGATATTCGTCTCCCGATCGCATGCCAACTTCCTGAAGAGGCTTTTCGAGCTGGAAGTTCCGGAGATCTACGACGGTCTGGTGGAGATAAAGTCTATAGCTCGGGAGGCTGGCTCACGCTCCAAGGTAGCCGTAAGTTCAAGGGACGAGAAGGTGGACCCGGTCGGTGCCTGCGTAGGGCCTCGGGGCATCAGGGTTCAGAATATAGTCAAAGAGCTCAACGGTGAAAAGATAGATATAATAAAGTGGAGCAAAGATATTGAGCAGTACATTGCTAACGCTTTGAGCCCTTCCAAAGTGGTGTCGGTAGAGATTTTTGAAGAAGAAAAAATGGCACGGGTGGTCGTACCTGATTATCAATTATCCCTGGCTATTGGCAAGGAAGGGCAGAATGCCAGGCTGGCGGCCAAGCTTACCGCTTGGAAAATTGACATAAAGAGTGAGTCTCAGGCGGAAGCAGAAGGGGGTATGATGGTTGCCCAAGGTCAAAAGAATACCGCAGAGGATGTGCGTGGGCTGTCGGCAGATGAGGAATAAGAAAGACCTTATCAGAGTGGTCAGAACCCCGGAACTGGAAATTATGATAGACAGAACAGGTAAGAAATCGGGGCGGGGGGTATATATCTGCCCTAATGCGGAGTGCTTCAATCAAGCAGTCAAGGGGAAGAGACTGCAAAAGTCCTTGGAGCAGGACATCCCGGAGAGTGTGTTGGAGGAATTGAAGAGAGAGCTGGTGGAAGATTGAAAAAGAATGTCTACCAGATAATTGGTTTTGCCCAAAAAGCCGGCCAGGTCTCCTCGGGCACTATGGCTGCCAAGACTAGCTTGCTCAGGAAACGGGCGCGGCTTCTGATAATGGCCGAGGATATTTCGGAAACGACCAAGGAATCACTGGTTACCACCTGTCAAAAACAGAATATTCCCTGGTTGTTATTCGGCGACAAGTACAGGTTGGGCACCTGCATCGGTAAGGCTTACCGGGTTGCTGTTACCATAAATGATGACGGTTTCGCCCGAGCTATACTGGAAGCACTTGAAACAGGGGGAGACGAGGCCAATCTTATGGGGGTGGTTAAATGGCAAAAATAAGGGTTCATGAACTGGCCAAGCAGTTGAAATTGCCCAGTAAAGAGCTGGTACCTATTCTTCAAGAACTGGGGTTGGACGTGAAAAACCATATGAGCACCCTGGAAGAAGAACAGGCGTCATGGGTGCAACGCAGACTGGAAGAAAAGGGAAATCCTTCTCAGCAAGAGAAAAATGCCCAGACTGGAGCCGGGCTCCTTGCCGGTCGGGAAGGTCGAGACGCGGCCAAACCCGCAGCCAAGACGCCCCCACCGGCGGCAACGGTTCAACCACAAGCCTTTCGGCCCAAGGAAAAAAAGCGCCAACCGGATTTCCACCCCAGGCAAGCCGCTGCCCAACCACGCTTGGAGCCAGGCAGGAATCCAGGTCAAGTAAAAACCGGACCTCAGGTTCAAGGAAGGCCCGCGCCGCTAGGGCAGGCGCCGGGACAAGGTCAAAGCAAACCCCGGACGGCCGAGCGCCCTCCCGAGAAGCCGCAGGCACAATCGCAACCACGGGTTCAGGGCAGGCCTGAGCCGGCGGGACAGAAACAGGTAATCGAGTTTAGTGATAACAGGTTTAAGAAGAAGTCCCGCGGTAAACACGGCAAGAAAAGGGATAGGAAAAAGACCGATGCTGAACAGTCCATCCCCGAAATGATAACAGTCCCGGATTCGATTTCGGTCAGGGAACTGGCGGAAAAACTGAATGTCAGTGCCACAGATATTATGAAGAAGCTGATGTCTCTAGGGATAATGGCTGCCATCAACCAGGACATCGATTTCGAGACCGTGGAAATTGTAGCTGCTGAATATGACGTGGTTGTAGAAAAGGAAAAATCCCGGGAAGAAGAACTGTTGGAGGAAATAGTCGATACGGGGGAAACCCTACGCCCGCGGCCACCAGTCGTTACGGTAATGGGTCACGTTGACCATGGAAAAACCTCGTTGCTGGATACCATTCGGGAAACCAACGTGGTATCCAGCGAAGCGGGCGGGATTACCCAGCATATTGGCGCTTATCAGGTGGAAGTGAACGGGCAAAAGATCACCTTTATAGATACGCCGGGCCACGAGGCTTTTACCGCTATGCGGGCCAGGGGAGCTCAGGCCACCGATATTGCGGTTCTGGTGGTGGCCGCCGATGACGGAGTCATGCCCCAAACGGTTGAGGCTATCAACCACGCCCGGGCAGCCCGTGTTCCGGTCATTGTGGCCGTAAACAAGGTAGACAAACCTAATGCCAACCCCGACCGGGTCAAACAGCAACTGACAGAGTACAACCTGGTAGCCGAGGAGTGGGGAGGCGACACCATTATGGTTCCGGTGTCGGCGAAGACGGGTGAGGGTATCTCACACCTGCTGGAAATGATCCTGCTGGTAGCGGAAATGAGGGAACTTGCCGCCAACCCCGACCGCCCGGCCGAAGGAGTGGTTATTGAAGGACGTCTGGATAAGGGACGTGGACCGGTGGCCACAGTTCTGGTACAAAAAGGTACCCTGCGTGTCGGTGACAGCTTGCTGTGCGGTCTGACCTGGGGGAAGGTTCGGGCCATGATCGACGACCTGGGACAGAGAGTGGAAAGTGCGCCTCCTTCTTGCCCGGTCGAGGTCATCGGTCTCGATGATGTACCCATGGCCGGTGATACTTTCCGGGTAGTGGATGAAAAACTGGCCAAGCAGATTAGTGCCCTGAGGTTGGTGGAGAAAAGACAAGAAGAGCAAAAGAAAACGGCCAAGGTGAGCCTCGATGACCTGTTCAAGCACATCCAGGAAGGGGAAGTTAAAGAACTGAATCTGATTGTGAAGGGGGATGTACAGGGCTCGATCGAGGCGCTGACCCAGTCCCTGCTGCGTCTCTCGACTGACGAGGTACGGGTTAATGTCATACACTCCGGGGTGGGAGCGATTACCGAAACGGATGTAATGCTGGCCTCCGCCTCCAACGCCATCATTATAGGGTTCAATGTACGCCCGGACAATAAGGCTCGCAAGTACGCGGAAACGGAAAACATCGACGTGCGCATGTACCGGGTTATCTATGAAGCCATAGACGATGTGAAACGGGCCATGGCCGGACTCCTGGAACCCGAGTACCGGGAGGTTTTCCAAGGCAGGGCCGAGGTAAGGGCTGTTTTCAAGGTACCCAAGGTGGGTAATGTCGCCGGCTGCTATCTTATGGAAGGCAAGATTAACCGCAACTCCAAGATTCGGGTGCTGCGAGACGGGGTGATCCTTTACGAGGGTAACCTGGCTTCGCTGAAACGGTTTAAGGATGATGTCCGTGAAGTGGTGGAGGGCTACGAATGCGGTATGGGAGTGGAAGGCTTTAACGACATCAAAGAGGGTGATATCATTGAAGCCTATACCATAGAAGAAGTCCCCAGGGAGCTGTAGCGGATAGAGTCAGGCTTGAGAATGTGAAATGCACAGTCTTAGTGCCGGGTTCCAGTTTATTTCCGTTGGGGGTGAATTGGTTGGGACAGCGCCGCAAAGAAAGGTTGGCAGAAGAAATCAGACGGGAACTCTCCGGCATCCTTTTCGAGGAAGTGAAGGATCCCAGAATTGACGCTGCCTCGGTATCGGTCACCCGGGTGGAGGTTTCCAACGACCTCAGCCACGCCCGTATTTATGTAAGTGTCCTGGGGGATACCAAGAAGTGTCAGGATACCATGACTGCTCTCGAAAGGGGCCGGGGCTACATCCGTTCGACCCTGGCGGGGAAACTTAATCTCCGCCATGCTCCTGAGATCGTTTTCCGGCTGGACAAGTCGATTGAGCACGGCGTCCGTATCTCGTCACTGCTTAGCGAACTGAAAGGCCAGGAAAAAGGCGAGGATCCTCATGAAAGCGAATAACCGTTGGGAGGAAATAGTTGCAGCGATACTACGGCATCGTGATTTCGTAATAGTAGGGCACAGCATTGCCGATGGAGATTGTGTGGGCTCAGTGATTGGGTTGACCCTGGGACTTGGTTCCATGGGCAAGCATGTGACTGCGGTCCTTGACGAGGAAGTTCCCCGGATGTATCGCTTTCTTGAAGGTGCCAATTTGGTCAGGAAGCCGGCGGAGCTGGAAGCCTGGCCGGCTCAGGCCATTTACTTGGATTGTTCCGATATAGAACGGGTGGGAGAGAAGTTAGTTCCCTACCTGTCAGGCTGTACCACCGTAATCAATATCGACCACCATATCAGCAACTCATTTTTCGGTCATTATAACCGGGTGGAACCGGAAACGGCCTCCACCGCCGAACTAGTCCTGAAGTTATTGGAGAAAATGGGGGTCGAAATATCGCCCGCTATTGCCAATGCCGTCTACACGGGCATTCTGATGGACACCGGTTCGTTTCAGTACAGCAATACTCGTACCCGTACTCTGAGAACGGCAGCCCGGCTTTTAGAACAAGGTGTCGATATCGACATGCTGCGGGTCAACCTTTTCGAGTCCCGTTCCCGGGCCGAGGGGAGGCTCCTGCAGACGGCCCTGGCCAGCCTCCAATTTAGCCCTGACGGGAGGGTGGCCTGGATGTCGGTGACCTATCGTGAGCTGGTTGAGATGGGGGCGCTGCAGGAACATTTTGAGGGCCTGATCAATTATGCCCGCTCCATCGAGGGGGTCGAGGTCGGATTGTTGTTCCGCGAGATAGAACCCGGGATTGTCAAGATTGGGCTCCGCTCCAAGACACAAGTGGACGTAAACAAGATTGCTGCCCGGTTGGGTGGCGGGGGACATCCTCGGGCCGCCGGCGCCCAGATGGAGGGAGATATGGACCAGGTTCAGGAAGAGGTGGTGAGGCTCGTGGGGGAAGTGGTGGCTGCTTGCACGGGTTCTTAAACATTAATAAACCCCGGGGGATTACTTCATTTGAGGTGGTCAAGAGAATTAGGCGGTATTTTCCGCGACAACGGGTCGGTCACCTGGGGACCTTGGATCCAATGGCGGATGGTGTGCTGCCGCTGGCAGTGGGGCAGGCAACTCGTTTGACTAACCTCTTGCTAGAGGGGAATAAGGGTTACCGGGCGGAGATGACCCTGGGTGCGGTTGCGGATACCCAGGATGCCTGGGGCGAGCTTACATATGTTACAGCTGACATTGACCTGGAATTATCAGAATTACTGGCGGTTCTGGACATGTTCCGGGGCGAAATAGAACAGGTTCCACCGATGTATTCCGCCGTCAACTACCAGGGACAGCGCCTGTACAAGCTGGCGCGCCAGGGGATATCGGTTGAAGTGCAGCCCCGGCGGGTAACCATTTATTCCCTGGAACTGGTAGAGAGCCACCTGGAGGGGCCCCCTTACCGGGTGGTTCTGGATGTAGTGTGTTCAAAGGGTACGTATATCAGGACCCTTTGCCATGACATAGGTCAGGCTCTGGGATGCGGTGCCTACCTGTCCGGTCTCACGCGCTACTTCTCCGGACCTTTCCGGTTGGAGGAGGCCGTAGCATTAGAGGAAGCAGAAAGGCTGGTCGGCCAGGGAGACAAGTCGATTCTACTTCCCTTCGATTTTCCTCTCGCCCATCTTCCCCGGGTGGTTCTGGAGGACCAGAACGCGATCAAAAAACTGAGAAATGGCAATACTATTAGTGTGGCAAACTTGCCCGCTGCCGCCCTGGTGAGGATATACTCGCCCGGGAATGAAGTATTGGTCTTGGGCCGCCCGCTGGTCAACCCGGAAGGGGAGATGCGGTTGCAACCATACAAAGTTTTCAATTTCAACTAGGGATGAGGAGATATACATGCAAGTCATCAAAGGACTAGAAAACTATCGTAAGGAGCGTCCCCTGTCACTAGCTCTGGGAAACTTTGACGGGGTACACGTGGGACACCAGAAACTCATCAGGGAAAATATCAGGGACGCGGCCAGAAGGGGCAGCCTGGCAGCCGCTCTTATTTTTGAGCCTCACCCGCTACGGGTTCTGTACCCGGAAAAAGCTCCCCGGATGCTGATTTCAACAGCCCGCAAGATTGAACTCTTTGGCGCGCTCGGCCTGCAGTTGGTCATACAGACCCCATTTACACCGGACATTGCTCGCCTGACTCCGGAGTATTTCGCGCAGCATGTTCTGTACCTGACCCTGGGAGTTGCCTCGGTGGCGGTTGGTTTCAACTACACGTTTGGGCACAAAGGGGCGGGAACCCCGGATACCTTGAAGAGCCTGGGGCAGAAAATTGGTTTTGCTGTTCAGGTGGTTCCGCCGGTAATGGTGGGGGATGAGGTGGTGTCGAGTACTCTGGTCAGGAAAGCGCTGGAGGCGGGGGACATCAGTGCTGCTTACCGTTACCTGGGCTACTGGCCCATGCTGGAGGGCGAGGTGGTGGCAGGGGAACGGCGCGGGGGAAGTATAGGCTTCCCAACCGCCAACCTGGCAGTGCCCGAGGATATTATTATTCCCGGTAACGGGGTCTACGCCGCCAAGATTCAGGTTAGAGGAGAAATACATGACGCGGTGGTTAACATCGGCAGAAAACCCACTTTCCATGACACCTTCCCGATCTCAATCGAGGCACACATTCTGGATTTCCATAAATCCATCTACGGGGACAATGTCCGGCTCTACTTCCTGGAGAAGATCCGGGACGAGAAGAGATTCAGCAGTGTTGAAGAACTGGTAGCGCAGATACAGAGCGATGCCCGGCTGGCCAGGCAAAAGGCCGCAGAAGTCAAACTCCACAATTTTAGCATACCATGACGGCAGCTTGTAAACATAATTGGTTAAGTTTACTTTTAATTGAAGCTGTGTTACAATGAGAGGCGGCAATAGCGGCGAATTCACTGGTCGCCCAATAGGCAAGCCGCCGTTAAGATATAACCACAGACTGGGGTTGACGAACCTCCGACGTCTACTCTGGCTGCTGGCGATTTACCAAAAAAGGAGGTGAAAACTTGGCACTTTCTCCGGAAAGAAAGCAGGAAATTATCAAGGATTTTCAGCTACATGAAAACGACACCGGTTCTCCTGAAATCCAGATCGCTATGCTTACTGAAAGGATCAACTATCTCACCGGGCATTTGCAGATCCACGAAAAGGATCATCATTCCCGGCGGGGATTGCTGAAGATGGTGGGCAAACGGCGGGCCCTGTTGAATTACCTGATGGAGAACGATTTTGACCGCTATAAGGCGATTGTGACGAGACTGGGACTCAGAAGGTAAAGAGCGGTATTACCGCTCTTTAAATTTATACTATTGCAGAGGAGGGATAGCAATAGAACCTAAAGTATACCAGACCGAAATTGGAGGTAGATTACTTAGGGTTGAACTGGGGAAAGTGGCTAAACAAGCCAATGGAGCGGCGCTGTTGTATTACGGGGACACCGTCGTACTGGTTACGGCCACGGCCTCCAAGGAACCCCGCGAAGGCATCGATTTCTTTCCCCTGACCTGTGATTATGAGGAAAGGCTCTATGCGGTGGGAAGAATCCCGGGGGGGTTCATCAAACGGGAAGGACGGCCCGCCGAAGCCGCCATTCTTTCGGCACGCCTGATGGATAGGCCTATCAGACCGCTATTTCCCAAGGGCTTCTACAATGACGTCCATGTGGTGGCCACAGTAATGTCTGTGGACCAGGATTGCCCGCCCAACGTTACTGCTATTATCGGAGCATCCATTGCTTTGGGTATATCGGATATACCGTTTAACGGCCCGCTGGGAGCCGTCGTGGTTGGCATGGTGGACGGCGAGTTTGTCATCAACCCGACCGTGGAACAGGCGGCCAGGAGCAGGATGCACCTGGTGGTGGCCGGGACCAGGGAGGCCATAATGATGGTGGAAGCTCGTGCCAGCGAAGTCCCGGAAGAAACCATGCGGGATGCTATTCTTTTCGGCCACGAGGAAATCAAGCGGATAGTGGCTTTTCAGGAACAAATAGTGGCGGAGATTGGCCTTCCCAAGCGGGAAGTGGTTGTTCCAGGGCTCGACCCCGAGATGGAGGCAAATGTCAGGGAGTTCTGTACCGCCAGGTTGGAGGAGGCGGTCAGGTGGCCGGACAAACTGGAAAGGGAAGCCAGGACGGATGCTGTCATGAAGGAAGCCCGGGAGCACTTTGCCGAAATCTATCCCGAAAACGACAAGGCGCTCGCCGGTCTTCTGGACAAAATTCTCAAAGAAATCGTACGCCGTATGATACTGGATGAGGGAGTGCGGGTTGACGGGCGCAAGCTGAACGAGATCCGCCCGGTGAGCTGTGAAGTGGGCATCTTGCCCAGAACTCATGGTTCGGGCTTGTTCACCAGGGGTCAGACCCAGGTGCTTTCGGTTACCACGCTCGGTGCCGTCAGTGAGGAACAGATACTTGACGGCCTGGGTATCGAACAGTCCAAGCGGTTCTTGCACCACTACAACTTCCCTCCTTATAGCGTAGGCGAGACCAGGCCCATGAGGGGACCGGGAAGAAGGGAAATCGGGCACGGAGCGCTGGCGGAAAAGGCCCTGGAAGCGGTTATTCCTTCTCAGGAGGAATTTCCCTACACTATAAGAATCGTCTCTGAAGTACTGGAGTCAAACGGGTCAACCTCGATGGGCAGCGTTTGCGGCAGTACTTTGTCGCTGATGCATGCTGGTGTTCCGATTAAACGTCCTGTTTCCGGTATTGCTATGGGTTTGGTCAAGGAAGGCGACCGCTTTGCGGTGCTGAGTGACATTCAAGGGATCGAAGACGCCCTCGGAGATATGGACTTCAAGGTGGCTGGGACCAGCGAGGGTGTGACCGCCTTGCAGATGGATATCAAGATTCCCGGCATTTCCCGGGATATTCTGGATGCAGCCTTGCGGCAGGCCCGGGAAGGTAGGATGTTCATCATGGACGTCATGCTGAAGACCATAAGCAAACCGAATCCGGAGCTGTCACCGTACGCGCCTCGCATGATTAAGATGATGATCGATCCCGACAAGATCCGGGAGGTAATTGGCCCGGGCGGCAAGATTATCAAGAAGATTGTGGATGAAACCGGCGCCCGGATCGACATTGAGGACGATGGCAGCCTGTTTATAGGTGCTGTTGACCAGCAGGCCGCTGATAAAGCCAAATACCTTATTGAATGTCTGACCAAAGATGTGGAAGTAGGTAAGACCTACATGGGCAAAGTCGTGCGCATCATGGATTTTGGAGCCTTTGTGGAGATCATCCCCGGTGTATTGGGACTGCCCGGCAAGGAAGGATTGGTCCACATCTCCCGGCTGGCGGAGGAGCGGGTGGCCAAGGTTCGCGATGTGGTCGATGTAGGCGACGAAATACTGGTAAAGGTTATGGAAATTGATTCGCAGGGTAGAATCAACTTATCCCGCCGGGAGGTTTTACGCCAGGCCCACCGTTCGGGGACACCAGGTAAAAACCGCAAAGAGGGGTCTTCTAGCAAGTAAACCGAGTTTCTCGGTTTATTTCTTTTTAAGCCCCTTTATTTACATAGAATACGAAAACTCACCATCGAATAGACATTAGAGGAAAGGTGGTGAGTTATATTTTTGCGCCAAACCGTCCCCACCATCATCCTGAAAAGACAAACCATATTCTTCATCGGGTTTTTACTCAGCCTGTCCCTGTACGCTACCTGGATTGACAAGATTGAAAGAGACCTTTACGGAGTCAAGCCGGGGGTGACTATAGAAGGTATTGATCTCTCCAGGTACCTTCCTAAAGAAGTGGAAGTGATCCTTGAGGAGCTGGCCATAAGGTACAAGCAGATACCGGTCAATCCCATGCTTGACAAGGAAACCGGAGTCATCATTCCTGAAAAAGCAGGTTACCAGGTGAATGTAAAAAAGACCCAGGAGAAGATATTCGCGGCCCAGCCGAACCAGAGGGTGGAGCTGGTGAAGGACGTGCTGAGGTCCACGTACACGGTAGCGGACCTGGCTCCTATAACTCGCCAGATAGGGTATTTTCACACCTGGTTCTACGGTTCCGGGGGGCGGTGGCGTAACATTGAACTGGCCTGTAAAGGCTGCAATAACACGATAGTGTGGCCCGGCAAGGTGTTTTCGTTCAACGAGGTGGTTGGTCCCCGGACGCCGGAAAGGGGATTCGCAGTTGCCCCGATTATCGGGGGACGGGACTTCGGTGGTGGCGTATGCCAGGTGTCGACCACTGTGTACAACGCTGCCCTGAAGGCCGGACTGCCCATAGTCGAAAGACACCCCCACAGCAAACCGGTACCTTATATCGCCGCCGGTAAGGATGCCACCGTAGCATACAACTATGCCGATATGAAGTTCAAGAATGATCGTGCTTACCCGGTCATTGTAAAGGCAGGCATAGACAGGGGCAAGATCTATGCCTATATCCTGGGAAAGTGAGGGATTGTTTCTCGTGCGGGTATACTTCTTCCCCCAAAAAACCATCAGGTTAATGGCCGTTTTGGGTGTGACAATGTTGTTTGTCGCCGGCTTTGTCTACTGTTCTTACGGTAAATTACTGCTGGCCACCAAGGTGGAAGAACCCATCTACCAGGGGAACACCGGGCAAAAGGTTGTCGCGTTGGCCTTTAACGTTGACTGGGGGGAGGAATATCTTCCTGACATCCTTAAAATCCTGGCGGCGGAAAAGGCAAAAGCTTCGTTTTTTGTTACCGGCAAGTGGGCCAACAAGCACCCCGAGCTGCTGAAAGACATCCATGAAAAAGGGCACTGCATCGGCAACCACGGTTACCGGCACGCGCACCCGAATAACCTTTCAGCGGAAGGTATCGCCAAGGAGATCACCGGAGCCGAAGAGATAATCGCCAGGGTGACCGGGGAGAAGCCTACCCTGTTTGCTCCTCCCTTCGGAGAGTTCAACTCCGTCGTACAACGAGTGGTTTGTGAGCACGGGTATAAGCTGATCATGTGGAGTTTGGACACTATAGACTGGCAGCGCCCTGATCCTGGTACTATCGTAAACAGGGTAGTCCCTCGCATTCATAATGATGCCATCATCCTGGTGCATCCCACCCAACCTACCGTGGAAGCCCTGCCGCAAATCCTAAAGGAACTGAAGAAGGAGGGCTACCGGTTTGTGACAGTTGCGGAAATCATTCAGGGGCCCCCGGACCAGGACCAGGATAAAAAACAGCAAGAACAGCGCTGAACGGAAAGGTTGAAAGTATGTGCAAGTGGGGAAAGAGCATTGTAATCATAACCTTGGCCCTGCTCGCGGCCTGGGCGGCTCCGGTGGCAGCTGCTCCCTATATTGGCTCCGGTGCCTACTGCCTGATGGACCTGGACAGTGGCCAGGTGCTGGAAGGCAAGAACCTTTACCAACCGAGGCCGGTGGCCAGCACCACCAAGATCATCACCGGCATACTAACCCTGGAATACACCGCTTTGAGCGAGGAAGCCACGGTCAGTGAGAGGGCCGCTCGCACTCCACCCTCCGCCATTGGGCTGCGGGCTGGCCAGAAAATCAGAGTGGAAGACCTGCTCAAAGCAGCTCTCATCGAATCTGCCAACGATGCTACCGTGGTTTTGGCGGAACACATAGCGGGTAGTGAAGATATGTTTGCCCACTTGATGACCAAGAAGGCAGTTCTGCTGGGAGCGCGGAGCACCGTTTTCCGTAATTCCAATGGTTTACCCAATAAAGAACACGTGAGTACCCCGTATGATCTCGCGTTACTCACCCGTTACGCTCTCCGCAACCCCGTTTTTGCCAACATAGTCGCGACCCGGGCCACCGCCATAAACCACCCGGGCTACCCCTCCGGATTAACCCTGCGGAATACCAACCGGTTACTCGAGAGATACCAGGGTGCTATCGGGGTCAAGACCGGGACCACCGACGCCGCCGGCAGGTGCCTGGTAGCAGCCGCCCGGCGGGATAACCGTCAACTCGTGGCCGTAGTTCTCAAATCCTGGGACCGCTACGCCGACAGCATTCGCCTCCTCAACTACGGGTTTCAGTCTTTTGCCCGGGAGAAAGTGGTGGACGCGAAGGATCCTCTCAAGCGGGTGCGGGTGCTGGACGGTAAACAGCTGGAGGTAGAGGTTTATCCCCGCGAGGGAGTGGTGTTGTGGTTACCCGGGGACAGGAAGAATCTGGAGAAGATAGTTGATATGAACTTCCGCCCCCGGGCACCCCTGCGCAAGGGACAGAAAATCGGGCAGTTGGAGGTCCGGTATTTTGGAGCTACGGTAGACAGGGTTGATTTGGTGGCCGGAAGTACGGTGGAAAAAGAACCAGGGGGAATTTTTCGCCTCATCTACAGGTTTTATTTGCAAGTGAGACAGGAAATCGGGGAAAGGTAAAAGAAGTAGAATAGGGTAGAGATAGTGGCTTATGGAGGTAAGTGTAGTGGTCGATTTTTGGGTATTGCAGAATGGGGCAAGGCTGGTCAGTGAAGAAATCCCTCACCTGCGTTCTGTAGCTATTGGCATCTATGTGCAGGTAGGTTCAAGAGATGAGGATGAAGAGATAAATGGAGCCAGTCACTTTATTGAACATATGCTTTTTAAGGGAACTGAAACCAGAAGCGCTAAAGATATCGCTGAAACCTTTGAAAGTATTGGTGGGCAGCTTAACGCCTATACTTCCAAAGAATACACGTGTTTTTATGCCCGCACGCTGGATGAACATCTTGACATAGCTGCCGACATACTCATGGACATGGTGTTTAACTCTGCTTTCCGCGAGAAGGAGGTCGGGACGGAAAAAGGTGTTATCATTGAAGAAATAGGCATGTACGAAGATTCCCCCGATGAATTGATTCATGATGTATTTGCCCAGGTTATCTGGCCGAACCACTCTCTGGGACGGCCGATTCTGGGAACCAGGGAAACGGTGAGCTGCCTGGATCGTGATCTCCTGACCAGTTTCTACCGCAAGTACTATATACCGTCGAATATGGTCATTGCTGTGGCCGGCAATGTTAACAACCAGCGGGTGCGGGATAAAATTGAGGCCTACCTGCAGGGGAGAGGCAGTAGCCGGATATTACGGGCGAAGGAAACCCCGGCCGCCGGTACCAATAAGGTAAAGCTTATCGACAAAGACACCGAGCAGGTTCAAATATGCATGGGTATCCCCAGCATTTCCTTCCTGGATGAAAAACGGCAGGTACAAAATGTGATGAACAGTATCCTGGGAGGAGGGATAAGCTCACGCCTTTTTCAGACTATCCGTGAAGAAAAGGGTTTGGCGTACTCGGTCTATACGTATCCCTCCAGCTACTCCGATACCGGCACCTATGCTATTTATGTCGCTACGGGACCGGACAAGGTTACCGACCTTTTCGCCGTTCTTACCGAAGAGCTGGAGAAATTCCTTGCCCATGGGCCTACGCAAGAAGAGGTAACCCGGGCGCAAAACCAGATTAAGGCCAATATATACCTGGGCCTGGAGAGCGTCATGAACCGTATGAATAGGCTGGGCAAATCAGTATTGTTTTACGACCGGATTATCCCGGTGGGAGAGATTATTGACACTGTAATGGCGGTCACACCTGCCGCCATCCAGGAATTCATCCAAGGGCTGGCCAGCCGGCAGTTTTCCCTAGCCGCCATCGGCAGTAAGAACATTCTGCCCCAGGTTCAACACGAATTTGTCAAGTGGGGTCAGGCCCAATTGAAATTTGATATGGTAAGAGGGGACAGGCCTTAAGGCCTATGAGGAAGGGAAGGGGATGTGGCTTGGAGTTTAACGTAAGGGTCGATATTAAGAAGGTATCAGCGAGGATAGGAAACGATATACCCGCTCCTTATTATGCTACTGCGGGGGCGGCGGGAATGGACCTCTGTGCTTGCCTTGACGAGGAGGTTACTGTTGAACCAGGAGAGAGGATACAGGTGCCTACCGGGATTGCGATTAAAATGCCACGGCACGTGGTGGGTCTGATTTTTCCTCGCAGCGGCCATGCCTGGCGTTCGGGGATCATACTGAGCAATGCCGTCGGCGTAGTGGACGCGGACTATGTCGGAGAGGTTAAAGTTCTGCTTACCAACCTGGACCGGGAGAAGCCTTTTACGGTCAGGCCGGGGGATCGCATAGCCCAGATCGTTTTTATGCCGGTACTTACTGCGGAACTGAACTTTGTTGACGAGCTGGAAGGCACTTTGCGTGGGGCCGGAGGCTTCGGCTCCACAGGATGGTAGGTAGTTGTCCATCTCCATCAAGGGGCGGTCTGTCAACACAAACGTCAATGCGTGCCGGTGAACTAAAGGTTCGAGTACCACCGCGACGTTTTGCTCCGTTGGTGATAACGGTAACAGTGATAAATCCTACCAGTAGAGACTATATTGTACCAAGGCTTAAATCACGAGGCCCGGGGGTCAGGGCGGGGGAGGGAAAACGTGAGGCTAAGCGAACTTGAAGGTAAGGAGATAATTAACATTTATGATGGTATGCGGTTGGGAACGGTTGGAGACTCGGACTTGCTTATCGACTGCGAGACAGGTGAGGTAGTCTCCATGATCCTGCCCAACAAAGGTAATTTCATCAACCTGTGGGTTGACCGCCAAAAACTAGTTATCCCTTGGGAGGCGGTCAAGAAGATCGGGCGGGAAGTCATCGTGGTGGAACTTGACCAGACTCACCCGCGCTTGAAGAACAGCACCGTATGATTCCGGGACCAGTTCTTCCGCCATGAACCCGGCTTGACTACGTTCCCAAAATATATAACACTATTTGGTAAGGCTTGCTTGCCAGAGATGCTACAAGGAGGGTTCCAGGTAATGGCAGGACGGATAAAGGTTGCGGTGGCGGGTGCCCTGGGACGAATGGGGCTGGAGACGGTTAGAGCTGTGGCTGGCGATGGCGACCTGGAGCTGGTGGGGGCTGCCGATGTCAAGGCCCGTGGGGAAAGACTCGCGGAGCTCGCCAATCTGCCCGGGCTGGACCTGGTATTGGATAATGACGTGGAGGAAATGGCCAGGACCAGGCAACCGGAAGTAATAATCGATTTTACCAACCCGCAGGCAGTATACCAGAACGCACGGGTGGCACTGGTGAACGGTATTACTGCGGTTATTGGCACCACGGGGCTGAACGATTTTGAAATCAAAGAACTGGAACGGCTGTCTAACGAAAAAGGTGTGGGAGTGGCGATCATCCCTAATTTTGCTATCGGGGCGGTACTGATGATGATGTTTGCCCGGGAGGCGGCCAAATACCTGCCCCACGTGGAGATTGTGGAACTACACCATGATCAGAAATTGGATGCTCCTTCAGGGACCGCCATCAAGACTGCCGAAATGATCTGCGAGTCTACCCGATGCTTCACGCCCCGGGGAGTCCAGGAGATGGAAAAAATCCCGGGTTCCCGCGGGGGAAAGGTTAACGACGTGCGGATACATAGCATTCGCCTGCCCGGGCTGGTCGCTCACCAGGAAGTTATCTTCGGTGGGCAAGGCCAGTGCCTGACCATACGACACGACTCATACAACCGGGAATCATTTATGCCCGGGGTATTGCTTGCGGTAAAGAAAATGTACGGGCGGAAGGGAATGGTCTACGGGCTGGAAAGACTGCTGTAGAACCCTAACAAAACGTGGGTTGTCATAACCGAAGACAAGCACCTCCTTTGTGCGGAACGAATATATTGCTATTAATCATAGTCCCAGAAGCATGAAGGAGGCGCTTTTTTTATGAGTTCGGCGCTTTCGGGAATCAAGATAGCGGTTGCCGGAGGAGACGACCGGGAGATTGTGCTCATATCTGAACTCATCAGGCTGGGAGCTACCATTACGGTAGTGGGCTTTCCCCGGGAAAAGGTCGGGCATGGGGGATACGTGGTTTCGAGTGTGGAGGAAGTCTGCAGGGGTGCGGAGGTACTGATACTACCCATGCCCGGCACCGACCCGAACGGATTAATACGGGCCGTGTACAGCGAGGAAAAGCTGGAACTAAGCGAGAGGGCCATAAAGCTTCTGGCGCCCCGCGCCCTGGTAATCATCGGGACAGCGCGGCCTTTTTTAAGGGATTGGGCGAAAAAATATCACTTCACCCTCCTCGAAATTGCTGAAATGGACGAAGTGGCTATCCTGAACTCGATTCCGACGGCTGAAGGAGCGATACAGATCGCCATGGAGGAGTTGCCCATCACCATTCACGGTGCCTGCGCGTGTGTCCTGGGTTTTGGCAGGGTCGGCTTCACTCTGGGCAGGACGTTGAAGGCTTTGGGCGCAGAAGTTACCGTTGTCTCCAGGAAACCTGCCGAACTGGCTCGTGCCTACGAGATCGGGTGTCATAGAGCCGGTTTCGAGGAACTGAGTCGAATATTACCGTCAATGGAGGTTGTGTTCAATACCGTTCCAGCTATGGTCCTTACCCGGGAGGTGCTCAGGTTGGCCAATCCGGAAACACTGATCATTGATGTCGCTGCCCAGCCCGGAGGAACCGACTTCGAAGCCGCCCATTCCGTTGGCATAAAAGCCATTCTGGCCCCCGGACTTCCCGGTAAAGTAGCTCCCCTGACCGCTGGTAGGATTCTCGCCGACGTGCTTCCCCAGCTCATTATCAAAGAGCTTTCCAAGATCGATGCGGGACTGCAGTATGGGTAGGTGAGGGGAGGTGTTAGGAGTGCGACTGAAGGGCGTCAAAATTGGCATGGTTTTGACGGGCTCCCACTGTACGATGGATGAAGTGCTGGTGGCAGTGGAAAACCTAAAAAAAGAGGGAGCCAGAATAACTCCCATTCTTTCCTATACGGTTGACCAGGTCGATACCCGGTTCTACAAGGTTGAGGACCTAAAAGCCCGGCTCATAGAATTGGCGGACACGCAGATCATTAACAGTATCCCGGACGCCGAACCTATTGGTCCCGGCAAACTCCTGGACCTGGTTATCGTAGCACCTGCCACGGGCAACACCATCGCCAAGCTGGCCAATGGCATAACTGATACTCCGGCTTTGATGGCAGTCAAGGCCCATCTGCGCAATCAAAAACCGGTGGTAATAGGCGTTTCCACCAATGACGGCCTGGGTACGAACGCCAGGAATATTGGGCTACTTCTAAATGCCAAGAATATATACTTTATTCCCTTTCGCCAAGATAATCCCCGGGAGAAAGCCAACTCGCTGGTGGCCGAGATGTCAATGATGGCGGAGACTGCTATCTCGGCTTTACAGGGCAAGCAGATACAGCCCGTGTTGCTGGGGCCTAAGTAAAACTCGGTTGTGATGCTCCAAACGGTTATGCTAAAATACTCTCTAGATTAACTAGGCGGGAGGTTTCGCCGATGGCACTTGTAAAGGTAGCTGTGGTCGGAGCAACTGGAGCTGTGGGGCGAGAAATGCTGCAAGTCCTGGAACAGAGGGATTTCCCGGTCGGGGAGTTGATATGTCTTGCCGATCCCAGGGAAGAAGGTACCAGGGTGAAATTCCGGGGCGAGGAAATTACGGTCCGCGGGGCCACTCCCGAGACCTTTGCGGGAGTGGACGTCGTGTTACTGGCTGTAGCCAGCGAAATTAGCGAACAACTTGCACCCGAAGCATCCCGAAGGGGATGTGTGGTAATTGACAATAGCTATGCCTTTCGGTTACGTGAGGGTGTGCCCCTGGTGGTACCGGAGGTAAACCCGGAAGATATCAAGGAACATCGCGGTATTATAGCCAACCCGAATTGCTCCACCATCATAATGGTCGTGGCCATAAATCCCATTCATAAGGCGGCCGGGCTCAAAAGAGTAGTGGTCTCCACCTACCAGGCGGTCTCGGGCGCCGGCATTTTGGGGATTGACGAGCTGACTGCTCATACGAAGGCTGCCCTGGAAAACAGGGAAGTAAAACCGGAGGTTTTTCAGTACCCGATAGCCTTCAACCTTATTCCCCACATCGATGTATTCCAGGAAAACGGTTATACCAAGGAAGAAATGAAGATGGTATGGGAGACCCGCAAGATAATGCATTTGCCGGACCTGCCAGTATCGCCGACCACGGTCAGGGTTCCTGTCTACCGGAGCCATTCCGAGTCGATAAACCTGGAAACGGAGAAGAAGCTTACCCCCGGGGAAGCCCGCCGGATACTGGCAGAGGCGCCCGGGGTTATTGTTCAGGATAACCCGGCAAAAAATGAATATCCCATGCCTCTTTATACCTCGCTGCGGGATGAAGTATTTGTAGGGAGAATAAGGGAAGACATTTCTTTAGATAAAGGCCTGAACATGTGGGTGGCAGCCGACCAGATTCGTAAGGGCGCTGCTACTAACGCCGTCCAGATCGCCGAGATAGTGGTGCGGGAAAACCTCTATTAAAGAGGTGTTGATATGGCGGTTATTGTTCAGAAATTTGGTGGCACCTCACTGGCCACCTCCGAGCTACGCAAGCGAGTGGTGGAGATCATTGCCGGAACAGTGAGGAAAGGTTACCAGGTGGTCGTAGTGGTGTCGGCCATGGGACGGAACAAGGATCCATACGCAACTGATACCCTGCTGAACCTGCTGCCATCAAAGTCTACACCGCCGTCCCGGGAACTTGATCTATTGATGTCATGCGGAGAAATCATTGCCGGGGTGTTGCTCACCGCCGAAGTGCAGGAGGTGGGTATTGACGCCGTTTTTCTTAATGGCGAACAAGCCGGGGTGATAACCGACGAGGAGTACGGTAACGCCCATATCTTATATGTTAAACCCCAGCGGGTAGTTAAGAACCTGGAAAATGGCAAGGTCGTGGTGGTGGCCGGATTTCAAGGGGTGAGCGAGAACGGCGAAATCACCACTCTGGGCCGGGGGGGAAGTGATACCACGGCCAGTGCCCTCGGGGTGGCGTTAAACGCCGAGGTGATTGAGATATTTACCGATGTTGACGGGATAATGACTGCCGATCCCAGGATCGTGGATAATGCTAGGGTCTTGGCCGCAGTGACTTACAATGAGATCTGCCAGCTAGCCCGCGAGGGGGCTAAAGTAATCCATCCCCGGGCGGTAGAAATAGCCATGCAGCGCAACATCCCTTTAAGGGTAAGGTCAACCTTTTCCGATTCGGCGGGTACCCTGGTTACCAACCTGACCATTGGCCCGGACGCGGTGAAGATCAGCCGGGATCACCTGATTACAGGAATCACACAGATGCCGGACATAACCCAAATTAGAATAAACCACGTGCCGGGTGTACCCCGGGATGAGGCGGAGTTAAAGATATTTAGGGCGATGGCCCTGGCCAATATAAGTGTTGATTTTATCAGTGTGGACCAGGAATCAGTCAAGTTCACGGTGAGCAGGGAGGTTTCGGAACGGGCTGCCCAGATACTCCGAAATACCGGTTTTGAACCGGTAATGGCATACGACTGTGCCAAGGTGGCGGTTGTAGGAGCGGCGATGACCGGTATCCCTGGTGTTATGGCCAGGGTGGTTGAGGCCCTGACCGAGGCTCGAATCCCCATTCTGCAGTGTGGGGATTCTTATACCAACATCTGGTGTCTGGTCAAACGGGAGCATATGGAAAAGGCCGTTAAGGCCTTGCATGATAAATTTGAATTAGGTTCATAACTATGATGGGGTGGTGGTAAAGTGTTAAAGGCGCGCTTGATGACGGCTATGGTAACTCCCTTCGACAAGAACTTGCAGGTGGACTACCGAAAGGCCAAAGAACTGGCCTCTTATTTGATAAAAGAGGGCAGTGAAGGAATAGTGGTCTGCGGCACCACTGGCGAGTCCCCCGTGCTTACCAAGGAGGAAAAGCTCCGGCTCTTTGAAGTGGTAAGTGAAGAGGTAGGGGACCGGGCCGAGGTCTGGGCGGGAACCGGTTCAAACTCCACCCAGGCTACAGTGGAGTTGACCCGGGAAGCTACTCGCATCGGGGTGGACGGTATCATGGTGGTTACCCCATACTATAACAAGCCTCCGCAGAGCAGCCTGTTTGCCCACTACCAGGAGGTGGCGGCGGCAACCGAACTGCCAGTGATGATTTACAATGTGCCTGGTAGAACAAGTGTTAACATCCTACCGGAAACGGTAGCCAGACTGGCGCAAATTGAAAACATTCGGGCTATCAAGGAAGCAAGCGGCAGTATGGATCAGGTTTCCTTGCTGAGAACCATGGTTCCGGAAGACTTTGTAATTTATTCGGGAGACGATTCACTGACCCTGCCCATGCTGGCCATCGGGGCCGCAGGCGTAGTAAGCGTAGTCAGTCACATAGCTGGAACCCGTATCAAGGAAATGATTGACGCCTTCTTTGCCGGCCAGATTGCACGGGCTGAGGGCCTGCACCGGGGTCTATTCCCCCTGTTCAAGGGACTTTTCATAACCACCAATCCCATCCCGGTGAAGGAAGCCCTCAACATGATGGGAATGGAGGTGGGCGGGCTGAGGTTGCCGTTGACTGGTGCCAGTGAGAAAGAAAGGGAGCAGATATACCGGTTGCTCAAGGATATGGGATACATCGGTTAAGGGAAAAGAACGGTTCCCGGGCGGAAGGGCCCGGGTTTTTTACTTTGGCGATGAAAGCCTGCTGCTTGTAACCGGCGGGTGATTGTTTTATAATTAACTAGATTAAACTGTTCGGGTTTCCTTACTGTTTACTGTCCAAGATGTTCGGAAAAATCTACAGGTTGGAGGTGTATATTGATCGAGGCAGACAGACTTCATGTTATTCCCCTGGGCGGTTTGGGGGAGATAGGCAAAAATATGATGGTGATCCGTTACCAGGACACTATCCTGGTAATTGATGCGGGTTTAATGTTCCCGGAAGAAGAACTGCTAGGTATCGACGTTGTCATCCCGGATATTACTTACCTGTTGGAAAACCGGGAAAAGGTCAAGGCTATACTGTTGACGCACGGACATGAAGACCATGTGGGAGCGCTTCCGTACATCTTGCGGGATATTGATGTGCCGGTATATGGTACCAAATTAACCATGGGTATAGTGGAAGCCAAGCTGCGGGAGCACGGTTTGAACGGGGCTAGGCTTAATATAGTCAAGCCCAGGGATAAGTTGACGCTGGGACCTTTCGAGGTTGAGTTCATCAGGGTGAGTCACAGTATTCCCGACACGCTCGCCATCGCCGTACATTCACCGGTGGGTACTGTTCTGCACACTGGAGATTTCAAGCTGGATCAGACCCCGGTTGACGGCGAGGTGGTCGATTTCAGGAAATTTGCCGAGCTGGGCGAGAGGGGCGTGCTGTTGATGATGGCTGACAGCACCAATGCGGAAAAGCCTGGCTATACCATGTCGGAACGGGTGGTGGGAAACACCTTTGACGAGCTGTTCGGACGGTGTCAAGGAAGGATAATTATCACTACCTTTGCTTCCAATGTGCACCGGATTCAGCAGGCCATATCCACAGCTCACAAGTACAACCGCAAGGTGGCGGTGGTGGGCCGGAGCATGATAAATAATGTCAATATAGCCCGGGAGCTGGGATACATCGCCATACCCGAAGGAACGCTCATTGATGTCGAATCTATAAACCGTTATCCCGATAACCAGCTGGTGATCGTTACCACCGGCTCGCAAGGTGAACCGATGTCGGCCTTAACCCGGATGGCCAGTGCCGACCATCGCTGGGTCTTCATTCAGCCGGGTGATACGGTCATCATATCGGCCACTCCTATTCCCGGAAACGAGAAGCTGGTGGCGCGGACCATCGACCTGCTTTTCAAGCAGGGGGCCGAGGTGATCTACGACCGGGCCACCGGAGTACACGTTTCCGGTCATGCCAGCCAGGAAGAGCTAAAAATACTGATAAACCTGATTCGTCCCCGCTACTTCATTCCTGTTCACGGGGAGTACCGTCACCTGAAATGGCATGCTCGCCTTGCTGAGAACCTGGGGATACCGAGGTCGCGCATTTTTGTAGTGGAGAACGGGCAGATAATTGACGTGGGCAAGAAGAAGGCGGGAATAGTCGGCAAGGTCACATCGGGTAGAGTGCTGGTGGACGGTCTTGGAGTGGGCGATGTGGGTAACATTGTTTTGCGAGACCGGAAGCAGCTTTCCTCGGATGGAATAATCATCGTGGTAGTAACCATTAACAAGGAAACGGGTACGGTAATTGCCGGACCTGATATTGTGTCCAGAGGGTTCGTGTATGTCAGGGAATCTGAACAGTTGATCGATGATGCCAGGGAAAGAGTTCGTGAGGCGCTGCAGGTCTGTGAGATGAGGGGCGTAACCGAGTGGGCTACTATTAAATCGCAGGTGAGGGACGTCCTCAACAAGTACCTTTATGAAAAGACCAAGCGCCGCCCCATGATACTGCCGATTATCATGGAAGTGTAACCTTTTGTTTAAAATGCGCAAAAGCTGGGGCTTTTGCGCATTTTTCAATGTCATGCTCGGACAAGGCGGGGAAAACGGTGCCAACCGGCCAGGTTAACAGCGGTACGCCAGCACAAGTTTTCGAGGCTGGTTTGGTCCGTAAAAACCTCCCGCGCCCGCTCGTAAATTCGGGCTACCGGATAGGCGACCCCCAGGGGGAAGTCACTGCCGAGGAGCATTCGGTGACTGTATCTGGCCGCGAGGTTCCGCAGTTTGTTCTCTTCATTGGGCACTTTACGGACTAGAACCATCGTATTAGTGACATCCAGGTACAGCCCGGGGTAGTTATCAAGGTAATCCGGCCAGCCATCAATGTCCCGGTCGGGCCAGAGCATGTGGACCAGGACAACCTTGAGGCCAGGGTACCTGCGCAGGAATTCGTCCACTGCACTGTTCATGGGCTCCGAACCGTAGAACCGGGCAAACCCGGTATGAACGAGCAGGGGATACCCTTTCTGTTCCAGGTAACTGTAGACCGGTGTCATGCGCGGGTCGAGAAGGTCAAACTGCTGGATGTACGGGTGGATTTTTACCCCGGCCATGCCCAGCTCATCCAGGGCTTCTTGCAGAATCCCGGTTTTGTCTGCGTCCCCGGGGTGAACCGAGGCAAAAGGCACAAGCTCCGGGTATGACGAGGCCAGTTGGGCATGCCACTGGTGAATGGTACGGCTTTCGCCGGGTTGCAAGGGATAGAAGAGATTAAAGAAGTAATCGACGCCGCTGGCGCGGAGGTGATCGACTAATTCTTCCGCTGTCTCCCCGGAGGGAGCCTGGAAGTCACGCATCAACCGCCGGGCCCACCTTATTCCGCCCCGGTTTCTACTATCCGTCATAATGTGCACGTGAGCATCAACAAGATATGTCTTCATAAAGTCCCCTTTCAGCAGAACAGGATCGTGAGTACCGAGCCGCAGTAGTCTATAATCTTATAGTATAGACCATGGACTTGCTTAGCAAGCACGGTGAAGGATGAGAGTGATGCAAAAGAAACCGATGTTTTTTGTCGATTTCGACGGTACCATAGCTCGACAAGACGTTTGTTACACCATGGTGAAGACTTTTGCCGGCGCAGGTTGGGAAGAACTTAACCGGATGTGGGAAGAGGGCGTGCTCACGACCGTCGAGTGTGCACGGCGAATCTTTGCCATCATGCCGGTAACACCGGGGGAACTGGAGGCCTTCTTTGATACCATGGAGATTGACGGCTCCTTCCCTGGTTTTGCCGCCTGGGCCGCTGCAAGCAATTTTCCTCTTTATATAGTGAGTGATGGTTACGACCGGTACATACACAAGCTTTTGACCAGGCACGGGCTGCAGCTCCAGTATTACGCCAATCGCCTGGTATATGAGCGCGGCTGGCAGATAGACTGCCCCTACGCTAGTAGCGAGTGTGACCGGTGTGGGGTGTGTAAAAAGGAAATCATTGATAAGATAAGAAAACCCGGATATATTACCATATATATAGGTGATGGGTATTCGGATATCTGTCCTGCTTCCAACTGCGACATAGTATTTGCCCGGGATACCCTGGCGCGCTATTGCCGGGACAACCGCATTCCCTATTATGAATTTGCCACGTTTGACGAAGTCAGAAGCAGGGTAACCAGCTGGCTTGAACCCAGCGCAAGCCGCCCCGGTTAAAACCAGTCCTTACCTAGCAGCTGCGCTAGATATGGAGGGAACGAGTTGGGAAATTTCTTATACTATTTGCTGCCGGCCATTCTTTTCAGCGTTTACTTTAGATATACCGGAAATGAAATAGCCATGTTTTTTGCCGCCTGCTTGGCCATCGTACCCTTAGCGGGGATAATGGGAGAAGCTACTGAGAACCTGGCCTGTTACGCAGGAGACAGGGTCGGAGGGTTTCTTAACGCCACCTTCGGGAATGCAACCGAGTTGCTGATAACGATTTTTGCGTTGCGGGCCGGTTTGTTCAGCGTGGTTAAGGCTTCGATTGCCGGCAGTATCCTGGGTAATATCCTGCTTGTACTGGGCTTGTCCATCTTTGTCGGGGGATTAAGAAACGGGCATCAAACTTTCGACCGTGTCCATGTGAATAACCAGACCAGCCTGATGTTCCTTTCCATCATTGCTCTTATCATCCCTGCGGTGTTTTTCCGGACCGAAAGGCACAGCCACGCCGTGGAAGAGTTCAGCCTGGCAGTGGCGGCCATACTGCTGGTTATCTACTTTGCCGGGTTGCTCTTTGCGATGCGGGGTGAAACCAATGCCTGTGAAGTCGACCATGGCAGGAAATGGAGCAAGGGCAAGTCGATACTCCTGCTGGCGATCAGCACGGTACTGATTGCCCTGGAGAGCGAACTGCTGGTCAGCGGGATTGAGCCGGTTACTGAAGCCCTGGGCTGGTCGGAATTCTTTATCGGTATCATTATCATACCGGTGATCGGCAATGCCGCAGAACACTTCACCGCCGTGCTTATGGCCCTGAAGAACAAGATGGATCTTTCCTTCGAGATCGCCGTAGGTTCCAGTACCCAGATCGCGTTGCTGGTAACCCCCTTCCTGGTATTTCTCAGCTTTGCCTTCGGCAGGCCTATGGATATGATATTTAATTACTTCGAGATAATAGCGGTCGGCCTGGCGGTCCTGATTGCGCAGTTTATCAGCCTGGACGGCGAATCCAACTGGTTGGAGGGCTCCTTGCTGGTGGCTGCCTATCTTATCATTGCCATCGCTTTCTACTTCGCGTAAAAGGGGCTTAACAGTATGCGGTTTTCATCCACTGCTGGTGACCCTGCTAGGGGTCAAGAGGGTCGTTGGTCTTAGCGTGGGAGTTATTTTGCGGAAATGATGGGGGACCCTTGAATGGTAAAAGGCGGGTACGTTAAACCGGGAAAGCGGCCGGTGCTGCGGGTGCCGTTTTCACCCCTGGAGGTCATCCTCGAGGTCATGGCCCTAGTGGGGGTTCTGTTTAGCATCCTTTTTGTTGCCCTTTCCTGGCCGGACATGCCCCCCACCATACCCACCCATTTTGGAGCCTCGGGCCGGGCTGATGCCTGGGGTGGAAGGGAGACGCTGTTTATTCTCCCTGCGATAGCTATGGCCCTTGTTTATATCCCCATGACCATCTTGAGCCGTTTTCCCCACCTATTCAACTATCCCTGGTCTATTACTGAAGCGAACGCTGCAAGGCAGTATCACCTGGCCCGGGTCCTATTGGCATTTATGAAAGCGGAAACAGTCTGGCTATTTGCCTACATCGAGTGGCAGACTATACAGGTGGCTCTGGGTAAAGCCGAAGGACTGGGCGCGGCTTTCTTGCCTGTATTCATGGGGGTGGTGTTCGGTACGCTCGGAATCTACGTTTATAAGGGGTATAAGGAGCGTTGACTATGGGAAAAAGTGAACGGTTGTTGTCGTGGTTACCCAGTTCAGAAGGTAGTTGAACCATGCAAACTATTGCTGTGTGGAAAGAATGGGCCCGGCGGCTGAAACAAGATGTACATGCCGTCTACAGAGCTTACCGGGATCCACGGATACCCTGGTATACAAGGCTGTTGGCGGTTCTGGTAGTCGGATACGCCTGCAGCCCCATTGATCTGATCCCCGATTTCATCCCAGTACTGGGCTACCTGGACGATCTGATTTTGCTTCCCCTGGGCATTGCGCTGGTATTAAGAATGATTCCCCCCGATATCCGGGCAGAATACGTGGAAAAGAGGGATACTTAGCAAAGGGACGATCTTTCTGCTTC